>NZ_BAAATK010000161.1:0-515 GCF_039533365.1 Streptomyces glaucus | reverse complement strand
TAGTTAAGTTTTTAAAGTTCTTTACTAGAAAGTAAGTAAGGCTTATTAAAGATAGTAATTATAAATATCCTAGCTTTATTATAAGTTTTCTTTAAAAATTATTATAGTTTTAAAAGCTTAAGGCCTTTATAATAACCCTTAAATTACTATCTTTTTACTTTAAAATTAGCTATAATTTAAAGGTCTTTTAAGGTAATAATAAAAAAAAGTATTAGTTTTTTATAGTCCTTTTTATTAATACCTATTAGGCTTTTAATAGTTTTATATATTTATTTCTAGTAATTAATTAAAATTAAAAGTATTTCTTAATATCTTAAGGTTTTAAATTAAAAGTTATTAGCTTTTTATAAAGGAATATTAGTATCTTTTAATTATTAAAATCTTTAAGCTTTTATAAAAGTTTTACTAATAGTATCTATTTCTATTTTATAATTAAAATAGGCTTATACTATAATAGGTTTATAGCCTTATACCTTAATAGTAATAAAAATCTTTCTTTTAAAATAAGTCTAAGG
>NZ_BAAATK010000160.1:0-525 GCF_039533365.1 Streptomyces glaucus | reverse complement strand
GCTTCGACTCCCTGACCGCGGTCGAGCTGCGCAACCGGCTCACCTCCGCCACCGGGATCACCCTCCCGGTGACCGTGATCTTCGACCACCCGACCCCGGCCGCCCTCGCGGTGTCGCTGCGGGAGCGGTTGGTCGGTTCCGGGGCCGACGGCCTGCCGGACGACAGGGGTGCCGCGGCGTCGACGGCGTCCCCCGTGGCCCACGACGAGCCGATCGCCATCATCGGCATGGGCTGCCGTTACCCCGGCGGTGTGGACTCCCCCGAGTCCCTCTGGGACCTGGTGACTTCCGGTCGTGATGGCATCACCCGGCTTCCGCTGGACCGCGGATGGAACATGCGGACGCTGGAGGACGTCGCCGCGTTCGGCGGGTTCGTCGACGGGGCCGCGGAGTTCGACGCGGAGTTGTTCGGGATCAATCCGCGTGAGGCGCTGGCGATGGATCCGCAGCAGCGGTTGCTGCTGGAGACGGCCTGGGAGGCGCTGGAGCGGGCCGGCATCGATCCGCTGTCCCTGCGCGGCACCG
>NZ_BAAATK010000158.1:0-527 GCF_039533365.1 Streptomyces glaucus | reverse complement strand
ACTTATCATTAATAACATTAGTAGCATCTATGTCTTTCTGATTTAGAGATATAATAGCAGAGGGTACATATTTAGGAAATCATACATTAGCAGTGCAAAAGGGGTTAAATCTAGGAGTAATACTATTTATAGTATCTGAAGGTTTATTTTTTGTAGCTATCTTTTGAGCATTCTTTCATAGTGCATTAACACCTACTGTAGAATTAGGAGCTCAATGACCACCTATGGGTATAGAACCAGTAAACCCATTTGAATTACCATTACTTAACACAGTAATTTTATTATCTAGTGGAGCAACTATTACTTATGCACACCACTCATTAATAAAAGGAGAAAGAAGAGGAGCTTTATACGGTTCTATCTTTACAGTTCTATTAGCTTTAATATTCACTTTTTTCCAAGGGGTAGAATATAGCGTTTCTTCCTTTACTATTAGTGACGGTGTATTTGGAACATGTTTCTTCTTCGGTACAGGTTTCCACGGATTACATGTTATTATAGGTACAATATTCTTATCAGTGGCTTTA
>NZ_BAAATK010000157.1:0-533 GCF_039533365.1 Streptomyces glaucus | reverse complement strand
ATGAAAGTGAACGCAGGTGAGAGCTTCGGCGCATCATCGACCGATCCTGATGTTCTCGGATGGATTTGAGTAAGAGCATACGGGGCCGGACCCGAAAGAAGGTGAACTATGCCTGTATAGGGTGAAGCCAGAGGAAACTCTGGTGGAGGCTCGCAGCGGTTCTGACGTGCAAATCGATCGTCAAATATGGGCATGGGGGCGAAAGACTAATCGAACCTTCTAGTAGCTGGTTTCCGCCGAAGTTTCCCTCAGGATAGCAGTGTTGAACTCAGTTTTATGAGGTAAAGCGAATGATTAGGGACTCGGGGGCGCTATTTAGCCTTCATCCATTCTCAAACTTTAAATATGTAAGAAGCTCTTGTTGCTTAATTGAACGTGAGCATTCGAATGTATCAACACTAGTGGGCCATTTTTGGTAAGCAGAACTGGCGATGCGGGATGAACCGAACGCGAGGTTAAGGTGCCAGAGTAGACGCTCATCAGACACCACAAAAGGTGTTAGTACATCTTGACAGCAGGACGGTGGCCATGGA
>NZ_BAAATK010000156.1:0-534 GCF_039533365.1 Streptomyces glaucus | reverse complement strand
CGTCATCGGATGCGCCTCATCGAGACGAGCACAACGGTATAGCCCACGTGTCTGCACGACTCCTGTGCGTCCGTCCAGGGCGGGATAAGTAGAGAGGTGTGGAGGTATAGGGTAGGTAGTCACACCCACGACCGTTCACCTCGTCCGTCGATTCGTCCTCATATGTGGGTCAGGTCTAGGGTAGTCCAGAGTCGGGTCTAGGGTAGGCAACTTCCCACCTCAAAGCTGCCTACCCGGTAGTCAACTTCAATCGCCTCTCACGGCCGCCACGGACCTCGCACGAAGATGAGACCACCTCCATCGCATTCGCCTTGGTCGAAATAGTCGGTATACGCACTTTTGAAAAAATGCGTGCAAAATGGTTTTGTGGTTTGGTGGCCGTGAGTCGATTTTTTTGTTTTCCCATACAAATGAATTTTGCGGAAAATAAAAAGTGGCCCACGAGGCGGTTCTGGCGTGCGGCCCACTAAAACGGTCTCGGAGGGTATATGAGAAGGGAGCAAATCCGGCCGAGCCTGAAAGGGCGAGGGAAAA
>NZ_BAAATK010000155.1:0-541 GCF_039533365.1 Streptomyces glaucus | reverse complement strand
AACTAAGTTTATAATAGGCTATAACGAACTATAAGGTGCCCTTTAAGACCTTATATCGCCGCTACAGTAGCGGCGCTACTATAGTATTTAATTAATTTCTTTTTTAATTGCCGTCAGCCTTATTCAGGGCTATCAAGCTTTTAACTTTTTATATAATAGCTTAAATAGTAAGGCCCCTATAGTAAGCTAGAATTATAGAAGTTAAGATTAGTTAAGGTTTATCTGCCTTAAGTGGCGCAATTGCTGCCTTAACTAAGCAGTATAAGTACCGCCCTTCGGCAGCTATATTAACCTTCTTCCTTCACCCTAGCCAAAAGACTAAGACATCTTCAATCAACCCTTACAATATACCGGGCCTAGTGCACCTATCGCAAAGTACGTTCCCTGACCTAACTGTTAGTTACAGTTACTAATATCTATTATAGCTACTATTATAATGCCTGCTATTCGCAATAGCCTGTAAGGTAATCAGGCCTATTATATAACTAATTATAACCTTATTAATACAATTAAATCAGTCCTAGGTTAGGCAAATAGTTAT
>NZ_BAAATK010000154.1:0-583 GCF_039533365.1 Streptomyces glaucus | reverse complement strand
TCGCCACGGACGAGGCCCTGGCCCTGCTCGACACCGCCCTGCTGATCGACGAACCGCTCACGCTTCCCTTCGCCCTCGACACCACCGCCCTCGGCACCCACGGCGCCGCCGTGCCCACGGTCCTGCACGCCCTCACCCCGCCCGGCCGGCGCCGCGCAGCCGCCCACACCGCCGACGGAACCGCGAACCCGGCCCAGGACCTCACCCGCCGGCTCCTCGCCCAGACCCCGGCCGAACAGGACCGGTCCCTCCTCGACCTCGTCCGGACCGCCGTCGCCGGGGTGCTCGGCCACACCGACAGTACGGCCGTCGACCCGGCCCGCGCGTTCAAGGACCTCGGCTTCGACTCGCTCACCGCCGTCGACCTGCGCAACCGGATCAAGACCCTCACCGGTCTCCACCTGCCCGCCACCCTCGTCTTCGACCACCCCAGCCCTCTCGCCCTCGCACGCCACCTGCGCACGGAACTCCTGGACACCACGCCCTCGGACTCCGTCGCGACCCCCGGCCCCACGACCCCCGGCAGCGACGAGCCGATCGCGATCGTGGGGATGGGGTGTCGTTTCCCGGGCGGGGTCGCCTC
>NZ_BAAATK010000153.1:0-661 GCF_039533365.1 Streptomyces glaucus | reverse complement strand
ATATATTAATAAATTAATACTAATATAGTAAATTAATCTTATAATCTTTAATTATACTATAAGGCTCCTAGATATATAAAATATATTTATTATACTAACTATTATAAGTAAATTAAAGGCTTTAAAAGACCTAGCTAATTACTTAAAGTAAGATTAAGACTTATTAATAAAGTAATAGGCTTTTATTATAGTTATTAGATTAAGTAATAGTAATAGCTAATACTAGGTATAGTTTATAAAGTTAAAATATATAATTAAAGTAATTAAATTAATAGTATAAATATTATATTATAGGAATTAAGGGCTATTATAAAGTAAAAGAAAGGAAATAAAAGGAAAAAAAGATGTAAAAAGGTAAATTATAAAATAAAGGTTTTAGTATTAAAAGAAAAACTATAAATATTAGTAGGCTAAAGCTAGCTTAGTAAGTTAGTAATAGATTAAATTAGGTTATAAAGTAACGCAAAGCAGTATAAGAAATATAAATTAAAGGTAAATATAGCTAATTAATACTTAGGTACTTAGTTTTATAATATATATCTTTTAATATATATCTAGTAATATATAGCTAATTGCTTTATATAAAGTTCTTTAAAAATAAGTATATTAATATTAGGAAAGCTAGTTATAAAAAGCTTCCTAAAGCAATACTTATAAGACT
>NZ_BAAATK010000152.1:0-676 GCF_039533365.1 Streptomyces glaucus | reverse complement strand
CGTAACTTCTGAGTAAAACCATAAATAAATCAAAACTTCCAACAACGCACCTCTTGCTTCTGGCATCGATGAAGAACGCAGCAAAATGCGATAAGTAATGTGAATTGCAGAATTCAGTGAATCATCGAATCTTTGAACGCACATTGCGCCCGCCAGTATTCTGGCGGGCATGCCTGTTCGAGCGTCATTTCAACCCTCAAGCCCAGCTTGGTGTTGGGACTCGCGAGTCAAATCGCGTTCCCCAAATTGATTGGCGGTCACGTCGAGCTTCCATAGCGTAGTAGTAAAACCCTCGTTACTGGTAATCGTCGCGGCCACGCCGTTAAACCCCAACTTCTGAATGTTGACCTCGGATCAGGTAGGAATACCCGCTGAACTTAAGCATATCAATAAGCGGAGGAAAAGAAACCAACAGGGATTGCCCTAGTAACGGCGAGTGAAGCGGCAACAGCTCAAATTTGAAATCTGGCTCTCGGGCCCGAGTTGTAATTTGTAGAGGATACTTTTGATGCGGTGCCTTCCGAGTTCCCTGGAACGGGACGCCATAGAGGGTGAGAGCCCCGTCTGGTTGGATGCCAAATCTCTGTAAAGTTCCTTCGACGAGTCGAGTAGTTTGGGAATGCTGCTCTAAATGGGAGGTATATGTCTTCTAAAGCTAAATACCGGCCAGAGACCG
>NZ_BAAATK010000151.1:0-691 GCF_039533365.1 Streptomyces glaucus | reverse complement strand
AGCAGCGGCACCTCCTGGGCGCACTTGTCCTGCGCCTTCCAGCAGCGGGTGCGGAACCGGCAGCCCGAGGGCGGATCGGCCGGGGAGGGCACGTCACCGGTGAGGATGATCCGCTCCCGGTGCGCACGGGCCTCCGGATCCGGCACCGGCACCGCCGACAGCAGCGCCTGGGTGTAGGGATGCGTGGGATGGTCGTAGATCTGCTCGTCGCTGCCGATCTCCACCATCCGCCCCAGGTACATCACCCCCACCCGGTCCGAGATGTGCCGCACGATCGACAGGTCGTGCGCGATGAAGACGTAGGACAGGTCGAACTCGTCCTGCAGCCGCTCCATCAGGTTGATCACCTGCGCCTGCACCGACACGTCCAGCGCCGAGACCGGCTCGTCGCAGATGATGACCTCGGGGTTGAGCGCCAGACCGCGGGCGATGCCGATGCGCTGGCGCTGGCCGCCGGAGAACTGGTGCGGATAGCGGTTGATGTACTCCGGGTTCAGCCCGACCACGTCCAGCAGTTCCTGCACCCGCCTGCGCCGGTCGCCCTTCGGGGCCGCCTCGGGATGGATGTCGAAGGGCTCCCCGATGATGTCGCCCACCGTCATCCGCGGGTTCAGCGAGGTGTACGGGTCCTGGAACACCATCTGGATGTTGCGGCGGACCGCCTTCAACGCCCGCCCGGACAACCGGGTGA
>NZ_BAAATK010000150.1:0-695 GCF_039533365.1 Streptomyces glaucus | reverse complement strand
TACTGATTTTTTTGGTTATAGTTATGACGGGGATATGATAATACGTTCTACTCAGGAAATCTTTAACATGCAGGCTAGGTATGAAGACAGAGTAAATAATAGTCAGGTTTCTTCACCACTTGGTGGAGATACTGAGGGGCGAAGACTTTCTATTATTAATCCTTCTTATCAGAGAGGGGAGAATGTAGATGATCATAGTAGAACTGAGGTTGCTAGAACTGCATTATCAGATAGACAAGCTAACCAGGAGCAGACTGGTCAGATTTTAGAGCCAAATCTTCTTAACCGTGAGGAGGAGGCTTTATCTGCCCCGGAAATAGATGCAAATTTGGCTAGAGAAGTTTTAATGAATGCGAGTTTAGGTAACCAAACAGTAGTAGAAACTATAGATCCTAGCGAACTTATTCCTATTCTGCCTATCAGTCCGATGCCAGTAGAAGCTGAAGATAGTCCACTCTCCAGCATAGGAGATGAAGAACTGTGAAAATTAGAGCAAGAAGTATATAACCGGGATGAGGTGGCCCTTTCAATAGAGGAAGAGTCTGAAGATAGTCCATTGTCTAGTATAGGAGACCGAGAAATGTCTGAACTAGAACGAGAATTTAATCGAAATCCATCAAGTGAGGTGGAAGCAGCAGTAGAAACTAGAGATCCTAGCCTACTTCTTCCTAGCCAACTTATTCCTAACCAAGCTA
>NZ_BAAATK010000149.1:0-703 GCF_039533365.1 Streptomyces glaucus | reverse complement strand
GCTGCCCGCCACGTCGATCGCCTGGGGCGCCTGGGACGGCGGCGGCATGGCCACCGCGCTCACCGACGCCCTGCGCGAGACCGGCACCACCGCCCTCGAACCCGGCCTCGCCCTCGGCGTGCTCGCCGAACTCGCCGCCGACACCGCCCCCGTCACCGTCGTCGCCGACCTCCAGCAGCGGGACACCCTGCGGATGCTGTTCAGCATCCGCCCGTGCGCCGCGCTCAGCGCCCTGCCCGCCGCCGAGGAGGCCCGCAGCGAGGCCCGCCGCCTCCGCGACGACACCCGGTCCGCCGCCTCCGTGCTGCGCCGCAAGGTGTACGCCGCCCCGGAGGACGAGCGGGTCCCGCTCCTCCTCGACCTGATCCGCACGCACGCCGCCGGCGTCCTCGGCCACGCAGGGCCCGAGGCCGTCGACGCCGAACGGGCCTTCCACGACCTCGGCTTCGACTCGCTGACGTCGATGGAACTGCGCAACCAGCTGGCCCGCGCCACCGGCCTCGCCCTGCCCGCGAGCCTCCTGTTCGACTTCACCCGGCCCAGCACCCTCGCCGCACACCTGGTCGCCGAACTCCTCGGCAGCCAGGACGAGCCGGACGGCCCGCTGCCCGCCGCCGAACCCGCCGACACCGCCGACGACCCGGTCGTCGTGGTCGGCATGGCCTGCCGCTTCCCCGGCGGGGTGCACACCCCCGAGCAGCTG
>NZ_BAAATK010000148.1:0-719 GCF_039533365.1 Streptomyces glaucus | reverse complement strand
CCGGTCTCGGGCCAGGCCACCGGCTCACGCACCAGCTCCACCGCACCCGCCGACCAGTCCACGTGCGAGGACGGCACCTGGGCATGCAGCGTGGCCGGCACCACCCCGTGCCGCATCGCCAGCACCGCCTTGATCACACCCGCCACCCCCGCCGCGGCCTGGGTGTGCCCGATATTGGACTTCACCGACCCCAGCAACACCGGCCGCTCCCGGTCGCCCTGCCCATAGGTGGCCAGCAACGCCTGCGCCTCGATCGGATCCCCCAGCGCCGTGCCCGTGCCGTGCGCCTCCACCACATCCACCTCGGCCGGCGACAGCCCCGCCGCCGCCAGCGCCTGCCGGATCACCCGCTGCTGGGACGGCCCGTTCGGCGCCGTCAACCCGTTCGACGCACCGTCCTGATTGACCGCACTGCCCCGCACCACCGCCAGAATCGGATGCCCGTTGCGCACCGCGTCGGACTGCCGCTCCAGCACCAGCACGCCCACCCCCTCGGCCCAGCCCACCCCGTCGGCCGCATCCGAGAACGCCTTGCACCGCCCGTCCGGCGCCAGACCCCCCTGCCGGGAGAACTCCACGAACGTCGCCGGCGTCGACATCACCGTCACCCCACCCGCCAACGCCAGCGCACACTCCCCACCCCGCAACGCCTGCGCCGCCAGATGCACCGCCACCAACGACGACGAACACGCCGTGTCCACCGACACCGCCGGACCCTC
>NZ_BAAATK010000147.1:0-723 GCF_039533365.1 Streptomyces glaucus | reverse complement strand
CCGCGCGCAGCGCGTACCGGACGAAGCGGCGCGAGAGCGGCGCCTTCGCGGTGTACCTGCTCGTGCTGTTCGGCGGATTGTGGGGCGTGCCCGCCCTGCTGGCCGTGGCACGCCTGGGGCGGTCGAGCCGGCTCGACGGCCCGGGACCGCTCCTGCAGGCGCTGCCGCTGTGGCTGCCCACCCTTCTCGCCCTGGCGTCGCTGCTCGTCGTGCGCAGCGCGGTGTGGCGGGGCCCGGTCGTCGCGGACAGCGCGACGGTGTCCTGGCTGCTGCCGCAGCCCGTCGCGCGCGGCCCGCTCCTGCTGCCGCGGCTGGCGTCGTCGGCCGCGGTCAGCGCGCTGCTGGGCACGGTGAGCGGTGGTGTGCTCGGCTTCCTCGTCGCCAACGTGTCGGGGGCCGCCTGGCTCCCCGTCACCGCTGCCGGTGTCTGGGCCGGGCTGGGCACCGCGCTGGCCGGCACCGGGCTGAGCGTTCTGGTCGTGCGCCACGAGGGGCGGCGGGAACAGCAGCAGCGCAGGATCTTCCGAGCCGGCTGGTGCGGGGTCGCCCTGCTGGGCCTGCTGTCTCTCATCGCCCTGGCCCGTGGGCTGCCCGCGTGGGTGGGCACCACCGTCCTGTGGCTGCTGCCCTGGGGCTGGGCGGCTCAGCCCGTCACGGCGGCCGCGCTGGGCACAGCGCCGGGCTGGCCCCTGGCCATGCCGATGTGGGCGTGCGGCGTCGCCG
>NZ_BAAATK010000146.1:0-752 GCF_039533365.1 Streptomyces glaucus | reverse complement strand
ACTTCCTCGACGTGCACGGGCCGAGCGAGCCGGTCGAGACCGCCTGCTCCAGCTCCCTGGTCGCCATCCACCGCGCCGTCGCCGCCATCGAGCGCGGAGAGTGCCCCATGGCGGTCGCCGGAGGCGTCAACACCATCGTCGTACCCGACGGGCACATCAGTTTCTCCATGGCGGGGATGCTCGCGGTGGACGGGCGCTGCAAGACGTTCTCGGACCGGGCGGACGGTTATGTGCGCGGTGAGGGCGTGGGGATGCTGGTGCTCAAGCGGCTGTCGGACGCCGAGCGCGACGGCGACCACGTCTACGGGGTGATCCGTGCGACCGGGGAGAACCACGGCGGCCGGGCGAACTCGCTGACCTCGCCGAACCCGCGTGCGCAGGCGGACCTCATCCGCAGGGTGTGGACGCGGGCCGGGGTCGATCCGCGGACGGTGGGCTACATCGAGGCGCACGGCACGGGCACGGCGCTGGGCGACCCGGTGGAGATCAACGGGCTGAAGTCGGCCTTCGCCGAGTTGTACCGGGCGCACGGGGCGGCCGTGCAGGGGGCGCACTGCGGGGTGGGCTCGGTCAAGACCAACATCGGGCACCTGGAGCTGGCGGCCGGGGTCGCGGGCGTGATCAAGGTGTTGTTGCAGCTGCGGCACCGCACGCTGGTGAAGTCGCTGCACTGCGAGCGGGTCAATCCCTACATCGAGCTGGAGGACAGCCCGTTCTACCTGGTGCGCGAGCGGCAGCCCTGGGCCGCGCCC
>NZ_BAAATK010000145.1:0-764 GCF_039533365.1 Streptomyces glaucus | reverse complement strand
CAACCGTGGCTGGTCGACGATGACTTGTGGGTGCGGATCGATCCCTTGCTGCCCGTCCGGCAGCGCCGGCATCGGCACCCGGGCAGGAAGGCGCTGGATGACCGCAAGGTGCTGTGCGGCATCCTCTTCGTTCTCTGCACGGGCATCCGATGGGAGTGGCTGCCAGCGGAGCTGGGCTTCGGCTCAGGCATGACCTGCTGGCGCAGGCTGCGGGACTGGAACACCGCCGGGGTCCGGCAGCGCCTGCATGAGGTGCTGCCGGCCGAGCTGCGGGCCGCCGATCGTCTGGACATGTCGAGGGCGGTGATCGACAGCTCCCACGTCCGGGCGCTCAAGGGTGGCCCAAAACCGGCCGGAGCCCGGTCGACCGGGGCCGGCCGGGCTCCGAACACCACCTGATCTGCGATGCCACCGGCATCCCGCTCGCCGTCACCTTGACCGGCGGCAACCGCAACGACATCACCCAGCTCATGCCGCTTCTGGAGGCGGTCCCACCGATTCGCGGCAAGCGGGGGCGACCGCGCCAGCGACCGCGGGAGCTCTACGCGGACCGCGGCTATGACCATGGCTGCTACCGCCGCCGGGTCTGGGCGAAGGGCATCAAGCCCGTGATCGCCCGTCGTGGCACCGAGCACGGCTCCGGCCTGGGCACCAAGCGGTGGGTCGTCGAGCAGACGATTGCGCTGCTGCACTGGTTCGGCCGCCTGCGCATCCGCTGGGAGATCCGCGACGACATCCACGAGGCGTTCCTCAAGCTCGCCTGC
>NZ_BAAATK010000144.1:0-765 GCF_039533365.1 Streptomyces glaucus | reverse complement strand
CGGCGACGCGGCCCAGGCCCCACAGGGCGGCCTGGAGGGGATCGACGGGGTCGTCCCCGGGGCCGGTGGCGACGGCGCCGCTGGTCACCGCCCACACGGGGGCGGTGAGGCCGGCGTCGTCGAGGGCCTGCAGCAGCAGGGCCGTGGCGGGCAGGCCGGCGGGGACGCCGCCGGGGAGGACGGCGGGGTCGGCGGCGAGCAGGGAGACGACGCGGGTGACGTGCGGTGCGCCGGTGTCGTCGCCCGGCGCGAACCGCCGCAGACGCTCGGCGAGTTCGGTGCGGTCGGTGGTGTCCGCGACGAGCAGCGCGGTGTCCGGGCCGAGCGCGTCGGTGACGGCGCGGGCCCAGGGCGCGGCCGTCGCCCCGGCGGGCAGGACGGCGAGCCAGGTGCCCTCGCGGCGGCCCGTCGCGGCGCCGGTCAGCGGCTGCCAGGTCGCGCGGTGCCGCCAGGAGTCGACGGTGGCCCGGGTCCGGCTGCGGCTGCGCCAGGAGGAGAGCGCGGGCACGATCGCGTCGAGCGTCTCGGGGGCCACGTCGAGGCGGCCGGCGAGGGACTCCAGGTCCTCGCGTTCCACGGCGGCCCAGAACTCGGCGTCCGCGCCGGAGCCCTGGGTGACCGGTTCGGCGGCCTCGGGCCAGTAGCGGGCGCGCTGGAAGGGGTAGGTGGGCAGGTCGACGCGGCGGGCGCCGGTGCCGGTGAAGAAGCCGGGCCAGTCCACCGGGACGCCGGCGGTGTGGAGCCGGGCCAGCGCGGTCACGGCGG
>NZ_BAAATK010000143.1:0-768 GCF_039533365.1 Streptomyces glaucus | reverse complement strand
GAAGTTGTTCACGCACAGCACCAGGTCGTCCTCGTACTCCCGCAGGAAGGCCAGGACCGCGGGGTTGGAGGAGGGCAGTTCGGTGTAGGAGCCCAGGCCGAAGGCCACGTTCTGCTTGCGGATCTCGATCATCCGCCGGGTCCAGTGCAGCAGCGAGGACGGCGAGGCCATGGCCGCCTCGACGTTGGTGACCTGGTAGCCGTAGACCGGGTCCATGATCGTCGGCAGGAAGAGCCGCCCGGGGTCGCACGACGAGAAACCGGCGTTGCGGTCCGGGGTCCACTGCATCGGGGTCCGCACCGCGTCCCGGTCGCCGAGCCAGATGTTGTCGCCCATGCCGATCTCGTCGCCGTAGTAGATGATCGGCGAGCCCGGCAGGGAGAGCAGCAGGGCGGTGAACAGCTCGATCTGGTTGCGGTCGTTGTCCAGCAGGGGCGCGAGGCGGCGGCGGATGCCGATGTTGGCGCGCATCCGGGGGTCCTTGGCGTACTCGGCCCACATGTAGTCGCGCTCTTCGTCGGTGACCATCTCCAGGGTCAGCTCGTCGTGGTTGCGCAGGAAGATGCCCCACTGGCAGCCCGAGGGGATGGCCGGGGTCTTGGCCAGGATCTCGGAGACCGGGTAGCGGGACTCGCGGCGGACGGCCATGAAGATGCGCGGCATGACCGGGAAGTGGAAGGCCATGTGGCACTCGTCGCCGCCGGAGGCGAAGTCGCCGAAGTAGTCGACGACGTCCTCCGGCCACTGGTTCGCCTCCGCCAGCAGCAC
>NZ_BAAATK010000142.1:0-804 GCF_039533365.1 Streptomyces glaucus | reverse complement strand
GACGACCCCGTCGATCCCCTCCAGGCCGCCCTGTGGGGCCTGGGCCGCGTCGCCGCCCTGGAGTACCCCGACCGCTGGGGCGGCCTGGTCGACCTGCCCGCCGACCCCGACGCCGCCGTACTGCGCCGCTTCGCCGCCCACCTCGCCGGCGGAGGCGAGGAGGACGAGGCCGCCGTCCGCGCCGGCGGTGTCCTCGGCCGCCGTCTCACCCCCGCGCCGGGTGCGGAGCGGGCCCCGGTGTGGGAGCCGTCCGGCACGGTGCTGATCACCGGTGGTACGGGGGCGCTGGGCGGGCACGTGGCCCGGTGGGCGGCGCGGCACGGCGCGGAGCATCTGCTGCTGCTCAGCCGCCGTGGCCGGCAGGCGCCCGGCGCGGCCGAGCTGGAGGCGGAGCTGACCGGGCTCGGCGCGCGGGTGACCATCGCGGCCTGTGACACGGCCGGCCGGGCGGAGCTGACGGCCGCGCTGGCGCGGATCCCGGCCGAGGCGCCGCTGACCGCCGTCGTGCACGCCGCCGGCGTCCTCGACGACGCCGTCCTGGACGGCCTGACCCCGCAGCGCTTCGGCGCCGTCTTCCGGGCCAAGGTGCAATCGGCGCTCCTGCTGGACGAGCTGACGCGCGGGCTGGACCTGGCGGCGTTCGTGCTGTTCTCGTCGGTGGCCGGCGCGGTCGGCAACCCGGGCCAGGCCAACTACGCGGCGGCGAACACCGTACTGGACGCGCTCGCCCAGCGGCGCCGCGCCCAGGGGCTGCCCGCCACGTCGATCGCCTGGGGCGCCTGGGACGGCGGCGGCATGGCCACC
>NZ_BAAATK010000141.1:0-841 GCF_039533365.1 Streptomyces glaucus | reverse complement strand
CCAGGCTCCCACCAACGAGTCCGCCACGCCCACAGAACTAACGAAAACCTCAGTAAGACCGTGTCCCACGTGGTGAGGCGGACGAATCATTTGTAGCAGCACAGGGCAGCGGCGAGTCCGAGAAAGGCCAGGTAGTTGCGGGGATCGTGTTCGTAGCGGGGGCTGAGCCGGCGGTAGCCGGACAGCCATGACACGGTGCGCTCGATGACCCAGCGGCGGCGCCCTGATCGCTCGCTGGACTCGATGCCCTTGCGGGCGATGCGTACGCCGATGCGCCTACCCCAGAGCCATCTGCGCAGATCAGCCTGGTCGTATGCCTTGTCCGCATGCAGCCGCTGGGGCTTGAAGTACCGGCCGCGATGGGGGTCGTGTCTCGTTTGGTGAACCTCCACCATCGGCTTCAGCCCTTCGCTGTCGTGGGTGTTACCCGCGGAGACGCCGACGAGTAGAGGCAGTCCGTTCGCGTCCGACAGGACGTGCATCTCGGAACCCGGCTTGCCCCGGTCCACGGGGCGCGGACCGGAACTGCTGCATGATCGGGTGACAGCGGGGTTTATGCAGCCAGGGCTGCGGGTGGGGTCATGGTGGGGTCACGTCCGCTGGAGTGGTGTATCGACGGCCACTCGGCGATCTCGTTCTGAGGCTATGCGGTGAGTCCGGTGGGCAGGGCGGTGTCGTCGGTTTCTGACTCGATCGGGTGGAGTCGGGCCTTGGCGAGGAGTTCGCGGCTCATGTAGCGGCGGGCCTCGGTCCACTCGTCGTTCTGCTCGGCCAGGACCGCCCCGAGACGATGCCGCGGTCGCGGAAGAAGAACCCGTCGCAGGTCGCGCACCAGGACGGG
>NZ_BAAATK010000139.1:0-1043 GCF_039533365.1 Streptomyces glaucus | reverse complement strand
CGGCCCCAGCGCCCGCGGCTCCTCCGCCACCAACGCCACCCCGTCCAGCCGCCCCCGCGCAACCACATCCAGCCGCCACGACATGCCCGGCGCCACCACCGGCGGCACCAGCACCCCGCCCCCCGCCATCCGCACCACACGCGGCACGCGCACGCGACCGTCACGGATCAGCAGTTCGGCTGCTTCGAGGCAGCCCGCCAGGGCACGGTACGACTCCGCCGAACCGTCCACATCGGCGAGGCCGAAGCGGTCGGGGTGCTCGCTCGCCGCGGACCGCACCAGACCCCAGACCGCGGCGCCCACGGTGTCTGTCACGTCGTCGCCTACGGCACCGGAGGTGACGAACACCAGCCGGGCTCCGGTCAGCCGTGGGGCGGCCAGCCAGTCCTGAACGAGGGTGAGTGTCTCCGCGGCCACCTCGGTGATGTCACGGCTCCGGGTGTTGACCGGGACGATCACGGTCTCGGGCACGGAAGCACCGGCGTCCAGAGCGTCCTTCAGTGCTGCGAGATCGGCATAGCGGGTATGCGCCTCTTCCGGGATCGGCAGCGCGCCGAGCAGTGTCCAGTCCGCAGGCGAGCCCGGGGTGACATCCGGCAGCGGAATCCAGTCCAGCCGAAACAGGCTGTCGCGCACGGTCGTGTCCGTCGGGGCGAGTTCCGCGGAGGAGAGCTCCCGCAGGAGCAGGGAGTCGGCTGCGGCGATCGGTTCGCCGGTCGCGTCGGCCACCCACAGCGTGACCGCGTCCTCACCGGCCGGCGACAGACGCACCCGCACGGCGGAGGCGCCGACGGCCGACAGGTGTACACCCGACCACACGAACGGCAGCGACGCCGTCTCCTCACGCCCCTCACCGGCCCGCAGTGCCAGAGCATGCAGTACGGCGTCCAGCAGTGCCGGGTGCAGCCCGTACCCCTCGGCCTCGCGCGCCACCGAGTCGGGCAGTGCGGCCTCGGCGTACAGGTCGTCGCCGTGCCGCCAGACCGCGCGCAGGCCCCGGAAGGCCGGGCCGTACGACAGTCCCGCGGCCCCCAGCCGGTCGT
>NZ_BAAATK010000138.1:0-1059 GCF_039533365.1 Streptomyces glaucus | reverse complement strand
AGGCGACCCCGCCCGGGAAACGACACCCCATCCCCACGATCGCGATCGGCTCGTGGTCCCTGGCCTCGACTTCACGCAGCCGCTGACGGGTCTGGCGAAGGTCGGTGGTGAGCCGCTTGAGATACGTCAGAGTCTTCTCGTCAGTGGGCACGTGAATTCTGTCCCTTGTCACGTGAGGGGCCGCCGATGGACGGCGTCATCCCTCTAGTTCCCGATCGATGATGGCGAACATCGAATCCAGGGAGGCGGAGTCGATGTCGTCGTTGTCGTGCTCGGTGTCGGCGGCGCCCGGCTCGTCGTCGAGGCGCGCCATCATCGCCCTGAGGCGGTCCCGCATCTCCTTGCGCAGTGCGTCGTCCTGGTCCGCCACGGCGAACACAGCCGCCTCCAGCCGGTCCAGATCGGTGAGGGTCGGAGTGGTGTCACCGACGGCACGTCCCAGCTCGGTGCGCAGGAACCCGGCGAGTGTGCCGACGGTCGGGTGGTCGAAGATGAGGGTGGCGGGAAGGGTTATCCCGGTGGCGGAGGTGAGCCGGTTGCGCAGGTCGACCGCGGTGAGCGAGTCGAAGCCGAGGTCCTTGAAGGCTCGGGCCGGATCGACGGAGGCGGCCGAGGCGTGGCCGAGCACCGCGGCCACCTGTGTCTGGACGAGGTCCAGCAGCAGCCTCTCCTGCTCCTCCGCCGGCAGCTCTCGCAGCCGGTCGATCAGCCCGCCCGTCTGGCCGTCGGCCGTCATGACGCCGGCCGCTCGTCGCTGTCGCCCGATCGGCACCAGGTCCCTCAGTACGTGCGGCAGGTGATCTCCGCGTTCGGCGAGAGTGCTGGTGCGCAGCCGTACCGGGAGGGTGGTGGGTTCGTCGATCAGCAGGGCGGTGTCGAGCAGGGCCAGGGCCTCGTCCGTGGCGAGCGGCGGGAAACCCTGGCGGCGCAGCCGCGCCACGTCGGCGTCCGCCATGCGCCCGCCCATGCCGTCGGCGGTCTCCCACATGCCCCAGGCCAGCGAGACGGCCGGCAGGCCCTGCGCCCGGCGGGCGGTGGCGAGCGCGTCCAGCACGGCGT
>NZ_BAAATK010000137.1:0-1092 GCF_039533365.1 Streptomyces glaucus | reverse complement strand
TCCACTCGCCGCTGATGGACCCGATGCTCGACGACTTCCGCACCGCCCTCACCGGACTCACCGCCCACGAGGCGAGCGTCGACGTCGTCTCCACCCTCACCGGGACGACCGTCCGCCCGGCCGGCCTCGCCTCGCCCGACCACTGGGTGCGGCACGCCCGGGAGACCGTCCGCTTCGCCGACGCCGTCCGAGCGCTCGCCGACGCGGGCGTGCGCCACTTCCTGGAGATCGGCCCCGACGCCGTCCTCACCTCCCTGATACGAGAGGCCGTACCGGACGCCACCGAGGTCGTCCCGCTGCTGCGCCGGGACCGCGACGAGGAGACGGCCGCCGTGACCGCGCTGGCCCGGCTCCACACCGCCGGCGTCCCGGTGGACTGGCCGGCCCTGTTCGCCGGCACCGGCGCCCGCGCCGTGGACCTGCCCACCTACCCCTTCCAGCACGAGCGCTACTGGCCCGAGACCGCCGACGCCGTGCCCGCGTCCGGCGGCGACGACGGCGTGGACGCCGAGTTCTGGGCCGCCGTCGAACGCGAGGACCTGGAGTCCCTCGCCGCCCGGCTGGACCTCGACACCGAGATCCTCGGCGGCGTCGTCCCCGCCCTGTCCGCCTGGCGCAGCAGACGCCGGGCCCGGTCGCTGTCCGACGCGCTGCGGTTCCGCGAGACCTGGCAGCCACTGCGGACCGCCGCCTCCGGGCCGTCCGGCACCTGGCTCGTCGTCCTGCCCGCTGACGGACCCCACACCGACACCGCGTGGCTGGACGCCGTGACCGCCGCCCTCGGCACCGACACGGTGACCGTCAGGCTCGGCAAGCGGCCCGCCCGCGGCGAACTCGCCGGGGAACTGTCCCGGCTCACCGCCGACGGCACCCGCTTCAGCGGCGTCCTCTCCCTGCTCGCCGGCACCGACGCCACCCGCTGGACCAGCGTCCCGGTCGGCCTCGTCGACACGGCCGTGCTGCTGCAGGCCCTCGACGACGCCGGGATCCGCACCCGCGTGTGGGCCGTCACCCGCGGCGCGGTCGCCGTCACGCCCGACGACCCCGTCGATCCCCTCCAGGCCGCCCTGTGGGGCCTGGGCCGCGTCGCCG
>NZ_BAAATK010000136.1:0-1122 GCF_039533365.1 Streptomyces glaucus | reverse complement strand
TGTACTGACCCGTGAGGTTGGGGACGCGGCTGGCGGGTGGTTGCCCTTTCAGGGCGGTGTGTCCGCGGTGGTGATTGTAGGTGTGCAGCCAGTGCGGGAACGCTTCCCGGCGCTCGGCTTCGGAGCGGTAGGGGCGTGCGTAGGCCCACTCCTCCAGCAGGGTGCGGTTGAAGCGTTCGACCTTGCCGTTCGTCTGGGGCCGGTAGGGCCGGGTTCGCTTGTGGGCGATCCCAGCCGCTGCCAGCGCATCGCGCCAGTCGCGTGAGCGGTAGCAGGCGCCGTTGTCGGTCAGCACCCGCTCGACCTGGATACCGGCCTGGGTGAAGAAGGCGTGGGCCCGCTGCCAGAAGCCGGTGGCGGTCTCCTTCTTCTCATCGGAGTGGATCTCGCTGTAGGCGAGGCGGGAGTGGTCGTCGACGGCGGTGTGCAGGTAGCTGTAGCCGAGGTTGGGGCGGCCGTGACGGGTGCGGGGCCGGGCGGGGTCGCGGTGTGCGGAGCTGTTGCGGCTGCCCCGGGCTCTGCCGTGGACCTTGTGTCCGCCGCCGTCGGGGATGTTGCCCAGCTTCTTGATGTCGACGTGGATGAGTTCGCCGGGCCTCTCGCGTTCGTAGCGGCGCACGATATGGCCCGTGGCGCGGTCCAGGTGGGACAGGCGGGCGAGGTGGTAGCGGGTGAGGACTCGGTGCACGGTGGAGGGCACCAGGCGCAGGAAGTGTGCGATGCGGGCCGGTCCCCACCGGCGCAGCAGGCGGACCTTGATGATGCGCCGCTCGGTACGTGTCGGCGTCCGGCGGGGGCTGTGGCGCGGGCGGCTGGAGCGGTCGGTCATGCCGGCCTCGCCGAGTTGCCGGTAGCGGTCGGCCCACCGCTGGGCCGTGGTCGGCGAGACCTGGAAACGTTCTGCGGCCCGCCGAAGTGGCCAGTCGTCGTCGACGATGCAGCGGGCCAGGCGCAGGCGCCCGGTCTCGGTCAGGGGTGCATTACGGTGGGGCACGAGGGCCTTTCTGATCGCTGGTGCAGATGTCGCAATCCACACCAGGCCAGAAGGCCCTCACCCATTTCAAGATCCCTCAGCCGAGACCTGCGTCACCCGTCCACAACCTCCCCGGACAGAACAGCTAG
>NZ_BAAATK010000135.1:0-1135 GCF_039533365.1 Streptomyces glaucus | reverse complement strand
TACTGAGGTTTTCGTTAGTTCTGTGGGCGTGGCGGACTCGTTGGTGGGAGCCTGGGGTCGTGTCTTTCAAGCCTTCGCGTGCTGTCTCCGGGTCTGTCGTTCCCCTTTGACACGACCACAGTTGGCCGAGGCCCGGCGTGTACGGGCAGCCGAGCTGTTCGAGCAGGAACGCTCGAATGCCGAGATCGCACGAACGCTGGAGGTCAGTGCCGAAAGCGTGCGGCGGTGGAAACGAGTATGGGAGAGGGGTGGCACTCACGCCTTACGGCGACGCCCGGCCACCGGTCGCCCGTCCAAGCTGGACGACGCCCAGGTCGAGCAGGTGCGGACCGTACTGGAGCAAGGCGCCCAGGCGCATGGCTTCGAGGCCGATCTGTGGACCTTGGAGCGGGTCGGCCTGGTGGTCGAGCGGGTGACGGGGGTGTCTTTGTCGCGGGCATCGGTGTGGCGGTTGCTGACCGGCCGGATGGGGTGGAGCCTGCAGCGGCCCGAGCGGCGGGCGGTCGAGCGGGACGAATCCGAGATCGCCCGCTGGATCGCGCATGAGTGGCCGCGCATCAAAAAGGGGCGGTGAACAAGCGTGCCTGGATCGTGTTCCTCGACGAATCAGGAGTGTCGCTGCCGCCCCAGGTCCGACGCACCTACGCGCCCCGCGGCCGCACCCCGACTCCGCGGCACCGGCTGAACTGGAAACGTGCTTCGATGGCCGCGGCCCTGGGGTATCACGCCGCTGATCACGACCGCGGTCCGCGGCTGTGCTTCCACCTCAAGCCCGGCAGCTACGACACCGCCGCACTCATTCAGGTCCTCGAGCAGGTCAAGGTCTTCTACGCCGAAGAGCCGGTAGTGCTGGTCTGGGACGGGCTGTCCGCCCACTGGAGCCGGGCCATGCGCGCCTGGGCCGCGCAGCAGGACTGGCTCACCCTCGAGCGATTACCGGCCTACGCACCCGAGCTCAACCCCGTCGAACTGCTGTGGTCGGCGATCAGGACACGTGAGCTCGCCAACCTCGCCGGCGACCACCTCGCAGACGTTGCCGACGCAGTCGAACGAGGCATCCACCGCATCAGCCAGAACGATCAGCTGCCCTGGTCCTTCCTCGCCCACACCGGACTCACCATCCACCCACCCCCAC
>NZ_BAAATK010000134.1:0-1165 GCF_039533365.1 Streptomyces glaucus | reverse complement strand
TACTGAGGTTGAACTCGTGATGTCGTGCTGGTCAGGCGGGTCTGATGATCAGGCCGGTCTCGGCGAGGCGGCCGTCTATGAGGTGGCTGCGGTACTGGATGTGCCGCAGGCCGTGGCGGATGCGCTGGATGAGGTGTTCGGGGGTGCTGAAGGCGACGTTGGACAGCCAGCCGCGTCGTAGGAGCGACCAGATGCCTTCGACGGGGTTGAGGTCGGGTGCGTAGGGCGGCAGGTGGTAGATGGTCGGCCAATCCCGGGCTGCCGCCCGTTTCCGCAGGTCGGTGGCCTTGTGGACGTTGAGGTTGTCCCAGATCAGGACGATCGGGCCGCCGAGCTGCTGGTGTGCCGCGGTCAGCAGGTCGCGGTAGTCGCGCCAGGAGAAGCTCTTGCGTCCGTCGCGGTTGCCGTCGTCGCGGCGAGGCCGGTAGATCAGCCTCGAGCGGTGGCCGGGCCGGTAGCAGGTCAACGCTGCGATGGAGATGCGTCTGCGGGAGCGGCCGCGGACGCGCACCACCGGTGTGCGGCCACGGGGCGGCCAGGTCTTCGCCTGCGGCGGCGTCATGGAGGAGCCGGCTTCGTCCTCGAAGACGAGCCAGGCTCCACGGGCCGCCGCGAGTCTTCCGCGCAGGGCCAGGTCTCCTTCACCCAGCCGGCCACGGCCTCGTCGTCGCGTTCCAGGGCCCGGCGGGCGGGGACCTGACAGGACCAGCCGTTGCGGACCAGCAGCTTTCGCACACCCTGAAGGGTGTAGGCCAGGTGGAAGCGCCGGCCGGTCACGGTCTTGATCCGGCCCAGGGTCCACCGCTGGTCCTCCCAGCCGTGCGCGGCCGGTCCCTTGGCCAGTTCCGCCTCCAGCTGTGCGAACTGCCTCTCGCTCAGTCCCGGCAACGACGCCGGCCCCCGCGATCGCAGAGCACGCGGACCGCCCTCGTCCCACGCCTGCCGCCACCGCTGCACCGACCGGACACTGACGCGCAAGTCCTTGGCGATCACCGAGCCCGCCTCGCCGAGGGCGAACCGCTCGGCCGCCTGGAGCCGTAACTCCTCGCGGAACCGCTGACGTTCGGCGGCCAGCCCGCCCCCTTGTGGATACCGCATGCCCCGGTGATACCGCAGGGGACCGCGGCCCGTCAGCCCCTACGACAACACGAGTTCAACCTCAGTA
>NZ_BAAATK010000133.1:0-1182 GCF_039533365.1 Streptomyces glaucus | reverse complement strand
GCGCAGGGCGTCCACGCGGTCGGTGCGTTCCCAGGTGAAGTCGGGCAGTTCGCGGCCGAAGTGGCCGTAGGCGGCGGTCTGGGCGTAGATCGGGCGGAGCAGGTCCAGGTCGCGGATGATGGCGGCCGGGCGGAGGTCGAAGACCTCCTCGATGGCCTTCTCGATCCTGCCGGTCTCCACCGTGTGGGTGCCGAAGGTCTCCACGAACAGGCCGACCGGCTCGGCCTTGCCGATGGCGTAGGCGACCTGCACCTCGCAGCGGCTCGCCAGGCCCGCGGCGACCACGTTCTTGGCCACCCAGCGCATCGCGTAGGCCGCCGACCGGTCCACCTTGGAGGGGTCCTTGCCGGAGAAGGCGCCGCCGCCGTGGCGGGCCATGCCGCCGTAGGTGTCGATGATGATCTTGCGGCCGGTCAGGCCCGCGTCGCCCATCGGGCCGCCGATCTCGAACCGCCCGGTGGGATTGACCAGCAGCCGGTAGCCCTCGGTGTCCAGCTTGATGCCGTCCTCCAGCAGCGCCCTGAGCTCCGGCTCCACCACGAACTCGCGGATGTCCGGGGCCAGCAGCGACTCCAGGTCGATGTCGGAGGCGTGCTGGGAGGAGACCACCACCGTGTCCAGGCGCACCGCCTTGTCGCCGTCGTACTCGATGGTCACCTGCGTCTTGCCGTCCGGACGCAGGTAGGGGATCGTGCCGTTCTTGCGCACCTGCGACAGGCGCCTGGCCAGGCGGTGCGCCAGGAAGACCGGCAGCGGCATCAGCGTCGGCGTCTCGTCGGTGGCGTAGCCGAACATCAGGCCCTGGTCGCCGGCGCCCTGCCGGTCCAGCTCGTCCTCGTCGCCCTCGACGCGGGCCTCGTAGGCGGCGTCCACGCCCTGCGCGATGTCCGGGGACTGCGCGCCGATCGACACCGACACGCCGCAGGAGGCGCCGTCGAAGCCCTTCTTGGAGGAGTCGTACCCGATCTCCAGGATCTTGTTGCGGACCAGGGTCGCGATGTCCGCGTAGGCCTTGGTGGTGACCTCGCCGGCCACGTGCACCAGACCGGTGGTGATCAGGGTCTCGACGGCGACCCGGGAGGCCGGGTCCTCCTTGAGCAGCGCGTCGAGGATGGTGTCGCTGATCTGGTCAGCGATCTTGTCGGGGTGACCTTCGGTCACGGACTCCGAGGTGAACAGGCG
>NZ_BAAATK010000132.1:0-1364 GCF_039533365.1 Streptomyces glaucus | reverse complement strand
CTCGCCGTGATCAAGGGGTCCGCCGTGAACCAGGACGGCGCCTCGAACGGTCTGACCGCGCCGAACGGGCCGTCGCAGCAGCGGGTGATCCGGCAGGCGCTGGCGTCGGCCGGGCTGAAGCCGTCCGAGGTGGACGCGGTGGAGGCGCACGGCACCGGCACCCGCCTCGGCGACCCGATCGAGGCGCAGGCCCTCGTCGCCGCCTACGGGCAGGACCGCGAGCGGCCGCTGCTGCTGGGCTCGGTGAAGTCCAACATCGGCCACACCCAGGCCGCCGCCGGCGCCGCCGGACTCATCAAGGCCGTCATGGCGATCCGGCACGGCGTCCTGCCACCCACCCTGCACGCCGACCGCCCCTCCTCGCACGTCGACTGGACGGCCGGGGCCGTCGCACTCGCCACCGCCAACACCGACTGGCCCGACACCGGCCGGCCGCGCCGCATGGGCGTGTCGTCCTTCGGCATCAGCGGCACCAACGCCCACGTCGTCCTGGAACAGGCCCCCGACCTCGCCCCCGAGGAACCGGAGCAGGTCAGCGTCCTTCCCCGGGTCGTGCCCTGGCCGGTGTCCGCCCGCACCGAGGCCGCGCTCGACGCCCAGCTCGACCGGGTCCGCGCGCACGCCGCGGGCCGTGCGGCGCTGGACGTCGGGTACTCCCTGGCCACCGGCCGGTCCGTCTTCGAGCACCGGGCCGTCCTGCTCGCCGCCGACGACGGACTCGCCGAGGCCGCGCGGGCGGTCGCCGAGCCCGGCCCGCTGGCGGTGGTCTTCTCCGGGCAGGGTGCCCAGCGGCTGGGCATGGGGCGGGAGCTGTACGGCCGTTTCCCGGTGTTCGCCGAGGCCCTCGACCAGGTGCTGGCGCACCTGCCGTCCGGCGTGCGGGAGGCGATGTGGGGCGGGGATCCGGCGGTGCTGGAGGGGACGGGGGTGGCGCAGCCGGCGTTGTTCGCGGTGGAGGTGGCGCTGTTCCGGCTGGTGGAGTCGCTGGGGGTGGTGCCGAGGTTCGTGGCGGGGCATTCGGTGGGGGAGGTCGCGGCCGCGCATGTGGCGGGGGTGTTGTCGCTGCGGGACGCGTGCGGGCTGGTGGCGGCGCGGGCGCGGTTGATGGAGGCGCTGCCCGCGGGGGGTGCGATGGCCGCGGTGGAGGCGGCCGAGGAGGAGGTGCGGGCGCATCTGGGTGAGGGGGTGGCGCTGGCGGCGGTGAACGGTGCGCGGTCGGTGGTGGTGTCGGGGACCGAGGCGGGGGTGGAGCGGGTGCTGGCGGCGCTGGGGGAGCGGCGGCACACCCGGCTGGCGGTGAGCCATGCCTTCCACTCGCCGCTGATGGACCCGATGCTCGACGACTTCCGCACCGCCCTCACCGG
>NZ_BAAATK010000131.1:0-1407 GCF_039533365.1 Streptomyces glaucus | reverse complement strand
CGCTGTTCGACGGCACCGGCGCCCACCGCGTCGACCTGCCCACCTACCCCTTCCAGCACCACCGCTACTGGCTGGCGCCGGATCGTCCTGCCGTCGATGCTCGCGGTCTGGGTCTCGGTGCGGCGGACCATCCGTTGCTCGGGGCCGCCGTATCCGTCGCCGGCTCGGAGACCTTGCTGCTCACCTCCCGGCTGTCGGTCCGCACGCACCCGTGGCTGGCGGACCATGTCGTGGCCGGGAACGTCGTCGTGCCCGGTACGGCGTTCGTCGAACTCGCCCTCCAGGCCGGTGACCGGGTCGGCTGCGAGCGGATCGACGAACTCACTCTCCAGACACCGCTCCTGCTACCACGGGACGGTTCGGTGAGTGTGCAGATCACCGTCGAGCCGTCGGCACAAGAGGGTGACCTCAGCCGCGTACTCCAGGTGTACGCCCGTCCGGACGACACCGACTCCAGTCAACCGTGGATCCTGCACGCCACCGGCGTGCTCGCACCTGGTACCGGCTCTGCCTCGTCGGACGCCGACCAGCACACACACGACCTGAGCACCTGGCCGCCCACCGGAGCGCGCGAACTCCCCCTTGACGGCCTCTACGAACGCCTCGACCACTCCGGACTGTCCTACGGTCCCGCCTTCCGGGGCCTGTGCCGAGTCTGGGAGCGGGACGACAACTTGTTCGTGGAGGCGGCGCTGCCGGAGGAACCGGCGGCCGAAGCGAGCGCGTTCGGGCTGCACCCGGCGTTGCTGGACGCCGTGCTGCACGCGCTCGCGCTGCGGACCGGCGAGAACCAGGGAACGCTGCTGCCGTTCCTGTGGTCGGGGGTGTCGAGCCACGCGGTGGGAGCGAGCCGAGCGCGGGTGCGGATCAGTCCGCGCGGTGCCGACGAGTACGCCCTGTATGTCGCCGATGCGACCGGTGCCCCCATGGCGACCGTCGACTCGCTGCTGCTGCGTCCCGTGTCCACCGCCGACCTTGCGCAGAGCGCGGACCAGAACAGTCTGTTCCGCCTCAGCTGGGTTCCCGCGTCCGTCGACCCGGATGGGACGGATGAGCCCGGTCCCTGGGCCGTGATCGGAGCTGATGCGGCCCTTTGGACCGAGGCCGGTGTGACCGCGACGGCATACGACGACCTGCCCGCGCTCACCACCGCCGTCGAGGCCGGCATGGCCGTCCCCGCGGCCGTCGTCCTCACCGTCGGCGCGAACTCTGGTGAAGTCCTGGGTGGGATTGCTGGTGTCCTGGGGGTCATGCGGACCTGGCTGGCGGACGAGCGCTGGGCGGACACGCCCCTGGTGGTGATGACCACAGGCGCGGTCACGGTAGACCCTGCCGCCGATACGGCTGCCCCGGACCTCGGTGGGGCCGGGGTGTGGGGTCTGGTGCGGTCGGCGATGAGTGAGCATC
>NZ_BAAATK010000130.1:0-1501 GCF_039533365.1 Streptomyces glaucus | reverse complement strand
CCGCAGGGGACCGCGGCCCGTCAGCCCCTACGACAACACGAGTTCAACCTCAGTAGAGGCTCGCCTTGTCCAGGATTTTCGGCGCAGGGGAACACGCGGGTCTTCTTGGTGACACAGCGTGGCTCTGTGGCGACGACCCTGCCGTCCCGCATCTTCAGGGGGTTGGTCGGTCGCGCTCGATGCTGGCGGCGAATGCCGCGGCCTGACGGACGCAGTCGGCGGCATCCTTGTTGATCTCCGAGCCGCTGAAGCGCACGATCCGCCAGCCATCGAGTTCGAGTTCGCGCTGCCTGGCCCGGTCTCGGGTGAAGGCTTCGGGACTGGAGTGCCATGCGTACCCGTCGAGTTCGATGCCGATCTTCTGTTTGGGCAGAGCGAAGTCGAGGCGGTACCGACCGCCGAAGACCGGGTGCTGAGCCTCCAGGCCATTCAACTCACGTGGCGTCTGTTGCACGTAGGCTCCCCAGAACGCCTGCTCAATAGGGGACTCAAGGTTGGGGGATAAGCGCACAACCTCTTTGAGGGCTTCAAGGGGAGTCGCGGCGACGATGGTGCTGGAGGCACAAGAGAAGGCGAACCACAGATCGTTGGTGGCGCTGTCCACGATCCCCATACCAACCTCGCTGGCCTCCGACAACCATCCGAAGGTCTGGGGTGTCTCGGGCGCTGCGATGACAATGGTCTTGCCGCGCCCCTTGGCGTAGCCGATCTCGACGAGCGTGCCGTAGGCAGTGAGGTCGTCGAGCCAGGCGAACACGATGTCTGCTGTGTCGATGGCCGAGAGGCAGAGTTCCCGTACCTGATTCCTCTTGGGCAGGTTTTCGTAGGTGAAACAGGGAACAGCACCGTCATTGCCGCAACCGTGGGTATTGGGGCCGTGTCCACAGCCATGGTCGTCGCTGACGAAGTACGGGCCAACGTAGTCGAAAAGGCCAAGAACGCTGCGCTTCAGAACGGGCCACGGCTCGGAGGGGTGGTCATCGTCGACCTCCCAGGCTCCGCGGAGCCGGTAGCCGATCAGGTCGTAGCGCCAGTCGCCTGGGCCGATCTTTCCGGCGAGATAGATGGACGGCATTGGAGCTCCTGGGCGGGTTGGCGCTGGTCTGTGGAGTGACGGTACGACAGGGGCGGCCTGTCCGTCCGGGGTTTGATCACGTCCGCTACCGGATGGCGCGGCCGTCGCGTTGGTGCAGGACGACTTCGACGTATTGCCTGCACCGGATCCTCGAAGCTCTCACGCGGCTGGGCCTCGTCGAGAGATGGCGGGTGTGCGGTCTGGACCTGCTGCTCGACTTGCACGGCAGCCCGCACTCGGGGCCGGGGGGCGTACTGATCATGCTCGTCGCCATCAGATTCACCTGCAATAAGAGCTCCTAACGGAATGCGGTTGGGGCGTGTCTTCCCGCTGGGTGACTCGGTTGGTTGGGCGTGAGGAAGCGTGATCCTCAACCGTGGCTGGTCGACGATGACTTGTGGGTGCGGATCGATCCCTTGCTGCCCG
>NZ_BAAATK010000128.1:0-1535 GCF_039533365.1 Streptomyces glaucus | reverse complement strand
GCGGGTGGCCGAACTGCACGAGATTCGTGCCCAGGCACTCGCGGGTCCCAGCGAGAGGGCGACCGAGGCGCAGCACGCCAAGGGCAAGCTGACCGCACGGGAACGCATCGAGCTGCTGCTGGACCCCGGTTCCTTCCGGGAGGTCGAGCAGCTGCGCCGGCACCGGGCCACGGGCTTCGGCCTGGAGACCAGGAAGCCGTACACCGACGGTGTGGTCACCGGCTGGGGCACGGTGGAGGGCCGGACGGTCTTCGTCTACGCCCACGACTTCCGGATCTTCGGCGGCGCGCTGGGCGAGGCCCACGCCGCCAAGATCCACAAGATCATGGACATGGCCATCGCGGCCGGGGCCCCGCTGGTGTCGCTGAACGACGGCGCCGGCGCCCGCATCCAGGAGGGCGTCTCCGCCCTCGCGGGCTACGGCGGCATCTTCCAGCGCAACACCAAGGCCTCCGGCGTCATCCCGCAGATCTCGGTGATGCTCGGCCCGTGCGCGGGCGGCGCGGCCTACAGCCCCGCCCTGACCGACTTCGTGTTCATGGTCCGCGAGACCTCGCAGATGTTCATCACCGGCCCGGACGTCGTCAAGGCGGTCACCGGCGAGGAGATCACCCAGAACGGCCTGGGCGGCGCCGACGTGCACGCCGAGACCTCCGGCGTGTGCCACTTCGCCTACGACGACGAGGAGACGTGCCTGGCGGAGGTGCGCTACCTGCTCTCCCTGCTGCCGCAGAACAACCGGGAGAACCCGCCGCGGGCGGAGTGCGCCGACCCGGCCGGCCGCCGCTCGGACGTCCTGCTGGACCTGGTGCCGGCGGACGGCAACCGGCCGTACGACATGACCAAGGTCATCGAGGAGATCGTCGACGACGGCGAGTACCTGGAGGTCCACGAGCGCTGGGCGCGCAACATCATCTGCGCGCTGGCCCGCCTCGACGGCCAGGTGGTCGGCATCATCGCCAACCAGCCGCAGGTGCTGGCGGGCGTGCTGGACATCGAGGCGTCGGAGAAGGCCGCGCGCTTCGTCCAGATGTGCGACGCCTTCAACATCCCGATCGTCACGTTCCTCGACGTCCCGGGCTTCCTCCCGGGCGTCGACCAGGAACACGGCGGGATCATCCGGCACGGCGCGAAGCTGCTGTACGCGTACTGCAACGCGACCGTGCCGAGGATCTCGCTGATCCTGCGCAAGGCGTACGGCGGCGCGTACATCGTCATGGACAGCCAGTCCATCGGCGCCGACCTGACCTACGCGTGGCCGACCAACGAGATCGCGGTGATGGGCGCCGAGGGCGCGGCCAACGTCATTTTCCGCCGCCAGATCGCCGAGGCCGAGGACCCCGAGGCGATGCGGCAGAAGATGGTCAAGGAGTACAAGGCCGAGCTGATGCATCCGTACTATGCGGCCGAGCGCGGCCTGGTCGACGACGTCATCGACCCGGCGGAGACCCGCGAGGTACTGATCAAGTCCCTGGCGATGCTGCAGACCAAGCACGCCGACCTGCCCTCCCGCAAGCACGGCAACCCGCCCCAGT
>NZ_BAAATK010000127.1:0-1541 GCF_039533365.1 Streptomyces glaucus | reverse complement strand
CGCGCCACCACCGCACCCAGACCACCGGTCCCACCCGTCACCAACACCGCACCCGAACCACCCCACACATCGGCTGTGGCAGGAGGCGCAGCGACCCGGACCAGGCGCGGCACGGCCAACCGCTCGTCGCGGACGGCGATTTCCGGCTCGTCGAGGGCCAGTGCCCGCGTGGCCAGTTCCGTGTCGAGCGGTTCACCGGCCATGTCCAGCAGGGTTACGCGTCCCGGGTGCTCGCTCCATACGGCGCGGAGCAGACCGCGTACCGCGCCCAGGACCGGCCCCGGCAGGCCCGCCGTGACCAGGACGAGCCGCGCGCGGGCGTGTCGCTCGTCGTCGAGCCACTGCTGGACGAGCCGCAGAACGCGGGCCGTTGTGACATGCAGCGTCGTGAGGATGTCGTCGGAAGTGCCGTCGCCGGTGACGGACGCGAGCACCACGTCCGTCTCCTCGGGGAGTTCCGCGAGTTCGGCGTACGCAGCCGCGCCCAGCGTCTCGGCGAGGGCCGCGCCGTCCTGCCCGACGACGGCCAAGGGGCCGTCGTGGCGGCCGGATGCGGTGGTGGGAGTCCACTCGACGCGGTACAGGTCATCGGCCGCCCGGCGGTCCGTCAGCAGCCTGTCACCGGCGGGGCGGACGACCAGGCCGTCGATGGCGGCCACCGGGTTCCCGTCCTGGTCCACCACCGTCACCGCGATGCCACCGGCCTCGGCCCGCACGAGCCGTGCCCGTACGGTGGAGGCGCCCGAGGCGTACAGCGACACGCCCTCCCAGGCGAACGGCAGCATGCCGCCCTCGGATGTTCCTTCCCCTGCCGTGAAGACCGCCGCGTGCAGCACGGAGTCCAGCAGCGCCGGGTGGAGCCCGAAGCCACGCACCGGGACCTGTTCGGGCAGAGCCACCTCGACGAACACCTCGTCGCCGCGCCGCCACACGGCGCGCAGTCCCCGGAAGACGGGGCCGTAGGAGAATCCGTCCTCCGCCCGGTCCTCGTAGAAGCCGTCCAGGTCCACAGGCCGGGCACCGGCGGGGGGCCACACCGACACGTCCAGTGCCTCGCCCGGGCTCTCCTCCTCGACCAATGTGCCGGAGGCGTGCTGCGTCCAGGGCGCGTCTTCCTCAGGCACATCGGGACGGGAGTAGACGCTCACCGAGCGCCGACCGGTCTCGTCTGGCGTACCGACGACGACCTGGATACGTACGGCCTCACGCCGGCCCAGCACCAGCGGCACGCCGAGGGACAGTTCTTCCAGGCGGCCGTATCCGACCTCGTCACCCGCGCGGACCGCCAGCTCGACGAACGCCGTCCCCGGCAGCAGGACGCTCCCGTGCACCTCGTGGTCGGCCAGCCAGGTATGCGTCCCCGCGGACAGCCGCCCGGCGAGAACCACCCCGTCGGACTCGACCAACGGCACGGCCGCTCCCAGCAGCGGATGCCCGGCCGGCTCAAGTCCGAGCGCGACGGCATCCTGGACGCCTGGGGTGGCGGCGGGCCAGTAGTGCTGGTGCTGGAAGGGGTAGGTGGGCAGGTCGGTGCGGCGGGC
>NZ_BAAATK010000126.1:0-1556 GCF_039533365.1 Streptomyces glaucus | reverse complement strand
ACCGTCCCGAGGAGGAGGCCTTCGCCACCGCCCTGGCGCGGCTGTTCGTGCACGGCGTGCCGGTGGACTGGCCGGCCCTGTTCGACGGGGCCCGGGTGCGGGCCGTGGAGGTGCCGACGTACCCCTTCCAGCACCGGCGTTTCTGGCCCGACCCGTCGCACGCGGGCCGGGATGCCGCCGGGCTGGGGCTCGTGCCGGCCGGACACGCCCTGCTGGGCGCGGCCGTGCCGCTCGCCGACGCGGACGGCGCCGTACTGACCGGACGTCTGTCGCTCGCCACGCATCCGTGGCTGGCCGACCACACCGTGCTGGGCCGCACCCTGGTGCCGGGCACGGCCCTGGTGGAGCTCGCAGTCCGGGCCGGTGAGGAGTACGGGTGCGAACGGGTCGAGGAACTGACCCTGGGCGCACCGCTGGTCCTGCCCGCCGGAGGCGCCGTACGCGTCCAGGTCACCGTCGGCGCGGCGGACGACGACGGGCGGCGACCGGTGGGGGTGCACTCCCGGCCGGAGAGCGCCGAGGACGTTCCGTGGACGGTGCACGCGACGGGGCTGCTCGGCCCCTGGGGCGAGGCCCCGGCCGCCGGCGGGGAGTTCGCCGTGTGGCCGCCCGCGGGCGCCGAGGCGGTGCCGCTGGACGGGTTCTACGCCGAGCGGGCCGTGACCGGGTTCGGCTACGGCCCCGCGTTCCAGGGGCTGCGTGCCGTGTGGCGGCGCGGCGACGAGGTGTTCGTCGAGGCGGAGCTTCCGGACGGCACGGACCCGCGCGGCTTCCGCCTGCACCCCGCCCTGTTCGACGCGGCGTTGCAGGCCACGTCGCTGCTGACCGGTGACGGCGTGGTGCCGTTCGCCTGGGAGGGCGTCGCGCTGCACGCCGAGGGGGCGACGGCGGTGCGGGCCCGGCTGTCCCTGCGCGGACCGGACCGGGTGCGTGTGGCGCTCGCCGATCCGGCGGGGCAGCCGGTCGCCACGGCCGACGGGCTGGCGGTCCGCCCGGTCACGGACGCACCGCTGGACGCGGCGGCGGCCGGGAGCCCGCTCCTCCGGGTCGACTGGGTGCCCGCCGGGCGGGCCGGTGACCCCTGCGACGGCGCGCTCGCCGTGTCCGGCGACGCGGACGGCCGATTCACCGCCGCCCTGCGCGCCGCCGGGTTCACCGTCGCGGCGGACGGCACGGACGCGGCGGCCGGGATAGCCGTCCTGCCGGCCCCGTCCCCGGACGCCGAGGTTCTCCCCTCCCTGCGAGCCGCCCTGACGGTCCTTCAGGAAGCGGTGGCGGCGGAGGACCGGCCGCTGGTCGTCGTGACCCGTGACGGCGGGGACCCCGCGGTGGCCGCCGTGCGCGGGCTGCTGCGCTCGGCGGCCGCCGAGCACCCGGGCCGGGTGGCCGCACTCGCCCTCGACGACGAGGACCCCGTGCCCGAGGCGCTGCGGACCGCGCTCGGCCTGCTGCTCGACGCGGCGGAGCCCGAGGCCGCGGTCCGGGGCGGGGAGGCGCTGGTGCCCCGGTTGGTCCGGTGTGCGGGGGCCGGTGGGGTGGGGTCGGTGCGCTGGGAC
>NZ_BAAATK010000125.1:0-1584 GCF_039533365.1 Streptomyces glaucus | reverse complement strand
AAGGCGGTGGTGGGTGAGTCGTTCGAGGTGTCGGCCACCGTGTTCCGTGAGGGGCACGACGCGGTGGCGGCCAATGTCGTGCTGCGGGATCCGCGGGGCCGGCCGGGGCCGTGGACGCCGATGCGGGAGCTGGCTCCGGGCACCGACCGCTGGGGCGCCACCGTGACCGCGGACCGCGAGGGCCGCTGGACGTACGCCGTGGAGGCGTGGAGCGATCCGGTGACGACCTGGCGGCACCATGCGCGGATCAAGGTCCCGGCCGGTATCGACACCGCGCTGGTGCTGGAGGAGGGCGCGCGGCTGTACGAGCGGGCCGCGGCCGGGGTGCCGCAGGAGGCCGGGCGCGCGGTGGTGCGGGCCGCGGTGGCGGCGCTGCGCGACGAGGGCCGGCCGGCCGCGGCGCGGCTGGCGGCGGCGCTGACGCCGGAGGTGGACGCGGTGCTGGCCCGTCATCCGCTGCGGGAGCTGGTCACCTCCTCGGCGCCGCTGCCGCTGCTGGTGGAGCGGGAGCGGGCGCTGTTCGGGTCCTGGTACGAGTTCTTCCCGCGTTCGGAGGGCACGCCCGAGCAGCCGCACGGCACCTTCCGCACCGCCGCGCGGCGGCTGGAGGCGATCGCGGCGATGGGTTTCGACGTGGTCTACCTGCCGCCGATCCATCCGATCGGCACCACCTTCCGCAAGGGCCGCAACAACACCTTGTCGGCCGGCCCGGACGATGTGGGGGTGCCCTGGGCGATCGGCTCCGCGGAGGGCGGCCACGACGCGGTCCATCCGCGGCTGGGCACGCTCGAGGACTTCGACCGCTTCGTGGAGCGGGCCCGCGCGCTGGGCCTGGAGGTGGCCCTGGACTTCGCCCTGCAGTGCTCGCCGGACCATCCGTGGGTGGACAAGCATCCCGAGTGGTTCCACCACCGTCCCGACGGGTCGATCGCCTATGCGGAGAACCCGCCCAAGAAGTACCAGGACATCTATCCGATCGCCTTCGACGCCGACTTCGAGGGGCTGGTCGCCGAGACGCTGCGGGTGCTGCGGCACTGGATGGGCCACGGGGTGCGGATCTTCCGGGTGGACAATCCGCACACCAAGCCGGTGGTGTTCTGGGAGCGGGTGCTGGCCGACGTCCAGCGCACCGACCCCGACGTGATCTTCCTGGCGGAGGCGTTCACCCGCCCGGCGATGATGCACACCCTGGCCCGGATCGGTTTCCAGCAGTCCTACACCTATTTCACCTGGCGCAACACCAAGCAGGAGCTGACGGAGTACCTCACCGAGCTGACCGGGGAGGCGGCGGCCTACATGCGGCCGAACTTCTTCGCCAACACCCCCGACATCCTGCACGCCTATCTGCAGCACGGGGGGCGGCCCGCCTTCGAGGTCCGCGCGGTGCTGGCCGCCACCCTCTCTCCCTCCTGGGGCATCTACAGCGGCTACGAACTGTGCGAGAACACCCCGCTGAAGGAGGGCAGCGAGGAGTACCTCGACAGCGAGAAGTACCAGCTCCGTCCCCGCGACTGGGCCGCCGCCGAACGCGAGGGACGCAGCATCGGCCCCCTGATCACCAAGCTCAACACCATCCGGCGGAAC
>NZ_BAAATK010000124.1:0-1702 GCF_039533365.1 Streptomyces glaucus | reverse complement strand
CCACCACCGGCGGCACCAGCACCCCGTCCCCCGCCATCCGCACCACACGCGGCACGCGCACGGTTCCCTGGCGGACCAACGCCTCGGTCACGTCCTCCGGAATTCCCGCGAGGGCCTCCCACGAGGCGGCATCGTCGTCGACATCGGCCAGTGCGAACCTGCCCGGGTGTTCGGTCGCAGCCGATCGGACCAGGCCCCAGACAGCTGCGGCGGCAGGCTCTGCCGGGGATTTCCCGTACTCCGGTTCCGCAGCGGGGGCGCCCGGCACGATCACGACCAGACGGGTGTTCGCGAGCCGTGGTTCCGCCAGCCACTCCCTCAGGGTGTCGAGGGTCTCCGTCACCGGTTCCCTCACGGGTCGCCCGGCCGTAGCGACGGGCAACAGGACCGTGTGCGGCGCCCGCGTACCGCCGGCCAGTGCCGTCCGGAGGGCGGGCAGGGTCTCGTAGTGAGTGAGGTCGGTGCCGGCCGGTCCTTGCGGGAGCTCGCCGAGCACGGTCCAGTCGGTCATCCGGGCCCGTTCGGCCGCGGGCAGCGGCTGCCACTCGACCCGGAACAGTGCGTCCCTGATGGACGCGTCGGTCCTCGTCAGTTCGGTCGTCGGTACGGGCCGCAGGAGCAGCGAGTCGATCTCGGCGACCGGCGCACCCGCTGTGTCGGCCACACGCAGTGCGACCGTGTCCTCGTCGGCCTGAGCCACGTGCACGCGTACGGCGGAGGCGCCGACGGCCGTCAGCTCCACGCCCGACCACACGAACGGCAGTGCGGCGCCGTCCCGGTCCTGCAGCCCGAGCACGTGCAGCACCGTGTCGAGCAGTGCCGGGTGCAGCCCGTACCCCTCCGCGTGTCCTCCGAGGTGTTCCTCCACGTACCCGTCGGTGCTCCCTTGGGCGTCGTCCGCCGCCGGCTCCGGCAGCCCGGCCTCGACGTACCACCCCGAAGCGTCCCGCCAGACCCGTCGCAGGCCCCGGAAGGCCGGGCCGTACGACAGTCCCGCGGCCCCCAGCCGGTCGTACAGGCCGGTCAGGTCCACCTGCTCGGCGCCCTGCGGCGGCCAGGCCCGCAGGTCCCAGTCCGCCGACGGCGCTCCGGCCGCCGACAGCACACCCACGGCGTGCAGGGTCCAGGGGTCTTCCTGTGCGGCGTCCCGCGGGCGTGTGTGGATGCGCAGTGCACGGCGTCCGGAGGCGTCCGGGGCCTCGATGCCGACCTGGAGGTCCACGGCACCGTCGGGGGGCAGGACGAGGGGTGTCTGGAGGGTGAGTTCGTCGACGCGGTGGCAGTCGGCGCGGTCGGCGGCGGCCAGGGCGAGTTCGAGCAGGGCGGTGCCGGGGACGAGGATCTTTCCGGCCACCACGTGGTCCGCGAGCCACGGGTGGTCGAGCACGGACAGGCGGGAGGTCAGCAGGATCGTGTCCGAGCCGGCGACGGACACGGCCGCGCCGAGCAGCGGATGCCGGACGGCGCCCAGGCCGAGGCCGCCGGCGTCCACGGTCACGCGGGGCGCGTCGAGCCAGTAGCGCTGCCGCTGGAAGGCGTAGGTCGGCAGCGGCACCTCACGCGCCCCCGTGCCGTCGAACACGGCCGCCCAGTTCACCCGGGTGCCCCGCACGAACATCTCCGCCACCGCCGCCAGGGTTGTCTCCCGCTCGTCCCGGCCCTTGCGCAGCACGCTTGCCGCGGGTGCGGGGTCCACGAGCGC
>NZ_BAAATK010000123.1:0-1722 GCF_039533365.1 Streptomyces glaucus | reverse complement strand
CCTGGCAGCCCGCCGGCCCGTCCGCGCTCGGCGGCTCCACCCACCCCGACATGCCGCTGCCGCACACGATCGAAGCCGTCGCCGTGGTCCGGGACACCCCGGACGGCCCGGCCCTGACCCTCACGCTGAACTGGGCCGGCGGCATCCTGGACGACGGCGACGCCGAACACCTCGGCACCACCTGGCTCGCTCTCCTCACCGGCATGGCCGCACACGTCGCGGACCCGTCGGCCGGCGGCCACACCCCGTCCGACTTCCCCCTCCTCGCCCTCACCCAGGCCGACGTGGAGGAACTGGAGACCACGGTCCCCGGCCTGACCGACGTCTGGCCGCTCTCCCCGCTCCAGGAGGGACTCCTCTTCCACACGGCCTACGACGGCCAGGGCCCCGACGTCTACGGGACCCAGCGGGTGCTCGATCTGACCGGCCCGCTGGACGCCGCCCGGCTGCGCCGCTCCTGGAACGCCCTCGTCGCCCGGCACGACATGCTCCGGGTGAGCTTCCACGAGCTGGCCGACGGCCGCAGCGTCCAAGCCGTCACCGGCGCGGCCGAGCCCCGCTGGCGCGAGGCCGACCTCTCGGGGCGGACGGAGACGGACGCGCTCGCGGAGGCCGAGACGCTGGCGGAACAGGAGCGCGCCGAACGCTTCGACCTGGCCGAGGCCCCACTGCTGCGGCTGCTCCTCGTCCGGCTCGGCGAACGGCGCCACCGCCTCGTCATGACCTCCCACCACATCCTGCTGGACGGCTGGTCCACGCCGATCGTCCTGGGTGAGGCGTCCCGCATCTACGCCGCCGGCGGCGACGCCTCCGGGCTCGGCCCGGCGCCCTCCTTCCGGGACCACCTGGCCTGGCTGGCCCGGCAGGACAAGGCGGCCGCGCGCGAGGCGTGGCGGGCCGAGCTGGCGGACGCCGACGAACCCACGCTGATCGCTCCCACGGCCGCGGGCCGGGGACCGGCGGCCACGGAAGGCGACTCGGTGCTGCTCTCCGAGGAACTGACCCGCGCCCTGACCACCACGGCCCGCACGCACGGGCTGACCCTGAACACGCTCGCGCAGGGCGCCTGGGCGATGGTGCTGAGCCGGCTCGCCCGGCGTACGGACGTCGTGTTCGGCAACTCCGTCGCGGGCCGCCCGCCGGAACTGGCGGGCGTGGAGTCGATGGTGGGGATGTTCCTCAACACGCTGCCGGTACGGGTGCGGCTCGACGGCGGCGAAAGCGTGGTGCGGATGCTGACACGGCTTCAGGACCGCCAGTCGGCCCTGCTCGCCCATCAGCACCTCGGCCTCGCGGAGATCCAGTCGCTCTGCGGCGCGGGCGCCGTGTTCGACACCATGCTGATGTTCGAGAACTACCCCGGCGACACCTCCGGCACCGCAGCCGGGGACGACGAAGTCACCGTCGCACGCGTCCACACCCGCGCCGGCACCAGCTATCCGCTGGCGGTCGGCGTCATGCCCGGCGACCGGATGCGGCTACACGTCACCTACCGGCCCGACCTCCTGGACCGCGACGAGGCCCTCCACGTGGCCCGGCAGGTCGAACGGGTGCTGGAACAGGTGGCCGCCGACCCGTTCGCGCCGGTCGGGCGGATCGATGTCGCGGGCCCGCTGGAGCGCGGACTGGTGGTACGGGGCTGGAACACCACCGCCGGCCGGACACCCGGTTCCTCGGTGTTGGAGTTGTTCCGTGCGTGGGTGGTGCGGGCGCCGGGGGCGG
>NZ_BAAATK010000122.1:0-1745 GCF_039533365.1 Streptomyces glaucus | reverse complement strand
GCCGGACGTCACCACGACCAGACGCGCGGCGGAGAACCGCTCCTCACCCAGCCACCGCTGTACGGCGGTCAGGACGGCGGGGACCGTGTCCGCCACGGGTCCGGCGGGGACGGGCAGCAGGACGCGGTGCGGAATGTCCTGCCCCTCGTCCAGGGCGGCGATCAGTGCGTCGAGGTCGGGGTGGGTGGGGTCGAGGCCGGGGATACCGGGGGTCGTGGTGGTCGGGCCGCCGAGCACCGCGATTCCGTGGGGTTCCCGCCGTGCCGCCCGGTCCTGGTCCGGACGGGCGGCGGAGGCCGGGGTCCATTCCACGCGGTAGAGGTTCTCCGTGTCGGCCGGTGTCCGCTGTGCGGCGAGTTCGGCCGGGGCGACCGGGCGCAGGAGCAGGGAGTCGACCGCGGCGACGGGATCGCCCGCCGCGTCGGCCACCCACAGGCCGACCTCGTCGTCGCCGCGCATCCGCAGTCGTGCCCGGACGGTGGACGCGCCGACCGCCGGGAGGGTCACCCCCGACCACACGAACGGCAGGAGGGCGCCCCGCCCCTCTCCCCCGCGGAGCGCCAGGGTGTGCAGGAGGGTGTCCAGGAGCGCGGGGTGCAGACCGAACGCGGCGGCGTCGTCGGCGACGGGCTCGGGCAGCGCCGCCTCCACGAACCACTCGTCACCGGCTCGCCACACCCTGTCGATGCCCCGGAAGGCGGGTCCGTAGCGCAGTCCGGCGTCGGTGAGGCGCTCGTACAGGCCGGTCACGTCCACCGGTTCCGCTTCGGCCGGCGGCCAGACCCGCAGGTCCCACGATTCGGCCGCGGGTGTCGTACGGCTCACCGCGCCGGTGGCGTGCAGGGTCCAGGCCTGTTCGATCTCGGCGTCCTCGGCGCGGGAGAAGATGCGTACCGTGCGGCTGCTCCGGTCGCCGTCGGCGGTGTCGAGGACGATCTGCACCTGTACCGCGCCCTGGTCGGGGAGGATCAGCGGGGCCTGCAGGGTGAGTTCGTCCAGGCGGTCGCAGTCGGCGCGCAGGCCGGCCTGGACGGCGAGTTCGACGAGGGCGGTGCCGGGTACGACCAGCAGGTCGCCGACGACGTGGTCGGTGAGCCAGGGGACGGAGCCGGCGGAGAGCCGTGCGGTGAGCAGGAGGGTGTCGGAGCCGGCCACGGCCACGGCTGCGCCGAGCAGCGGGTGTCCGGCGACGCCGAGCCCGAGGCCCCGCGCGTCGGTGGCGGTCCGGGTGGCGTCGAGCCAGTAGCGGCGGCGCTGGAAGGCGTAGGTGGGCAGGTCGGTGCGGCGGGCGCCGGTGCCGGCGAACATCGCGGCCCAGTCGGCGGTCGCTCCCCGTACGAACATCTCGGCCAGCGCGGACAGCACGCAGGCCGGCTCGTCGCGGCCCTCGCGGAGGGTGGCGACGGCGTGCGTGTCGGGGGCGGTGGACTGCACCAGGCCCGCAAGGACGGGGTCGGGTCCGACTTCGAGGAAGCGGGTGACGCCGAGCCGGTCGGTGGCGGTGCGGACGGCGTCGTGGAACCGCACGGCCTCGCGCACCTGCCGCACCCAGTAGTCCGGGGACGTCCAGTCCGGGCTGTGCGGGTCGTCCTGTTCGCCGAGGGCCCGGCCGGTGACGGTGCTGACGGCCGGCAGCACCGGCCGGCGGTAACCGAGTGCGGAGACGGCCTCGGCGAACTCGGCGAGCATGGGCTCCATCAGCGGCGAGTGGAAGGCATGGCTCACCCGCAGCCGGGTGGCCCTGC
>NZ_BAAATK010000121.1:0-2112 GCF_039533365.1 Streptomyces glaucus | reverse complement strand
CCATGCCCACCCCACCGGCCGCGGCATGCACCAGCACCGACTCCCCCGCCCGCAGACCGGCCAGATCCACCAACGCGTAATACGCCGTGAGGAACACGATCGGCACACTCGCGGCCTGCTCGAACGACCAGCCCTGCGGGATCGGGGCCAACTGGCGGGCGTCGGCGACCGCCGTCGGGCCGAAGGCCGCATCCAGCATGCCCATCACCCGGTCTCCCACCGCCCACCGGTCCACCCCGGGGCCGACCTCCACGATGACCCCGGCGCCCTCCAGGCCCATCCGGCCCGCGTCGCCCGGGTACATGCCCAGCACGTTCAGCACGTCGCGGAAGTTGACCCCCGCCGCCCGCACCCCGACCCGCACCTGACCCGGCCCCAGCGCCCGCGGCTCCTCCGCCACCAACGCCACCCCGTCCAGCCGCCCCTGAGCGACGATGTCCAGCCGCCACGCGTCCCCCACGCCCACCGGCGGCACCAGCACCCCGTCTCCCGCCATCCGCACCAGACGCGGCATCCACACCCGCCCGCCGCGCACCGCCAGCTGCGGCTCCGCCATGGCCGACACGGCGGGGAGGGTGTCCAGGGAGGCGGGATCGTCGTCGGTGTCCAGCAGCGCGAACCGGCCGGGGTGTTCGCTGATCGCGGTACGGACCAGTCCCCACACCCCCGCGGCGGTCACGTCGCACGACCCGTCCCCGGCGGCAGGGACCTGGACGGCGCCGGAGGTCAGCACCACCAGACACGATCCGGCGAACCGTTCGTCGGCCAGCCACGCCCGCACGTGTGCCAGTACGCCCGCCACCGTCCCCGGCACGTCCGGCGTGCCCTCGCCGGCTGTCCGGGGCACCGCCAGCAGCACGGTGTCCGGCACTGCCGCACCCGCGTCCAGTGCCTCCCCCAGCGCGCCGAGATCGGCGTACACCGTGGCGGCGAAGGGGGCGGGGACGGCCCCGACGGCGACCCGGACCGGGTGTGTCCGCGTGGACGGCTCCTCCGGGGCCGGGAGCCAGTCGAGCCGGAGGAGACCGTCCGGGCCGGACGCCGCGAACTGTCCGGGCGAGGGGGCCCGCAGCAGCAGCGAGTCGATCTCCGCGACCGGTGCGCCCGTCGCGTCCGCGACCCGCAGGGCGACCTCGCCGGGGCCGCCCACGGTGAGCCGGGCCCGTACGGTGCCCGCGCCCGCCGCCGACAGCGACACACCCGACCACAGGAACGGCAGCAGCGCGCCGTCCGGCGTCCGCGGGTGCAGGCCGAGGCCGTGCAGGACCGTGTCCAGCAGCGCGGGATGCAACGCGTACGAGGCGGCGTCCCCGGCGACCGGCTCGGGCAGCTCGGCCTCGGCGTACAGGTCGTCGCCGTGCCGCCAGACCCGGCGCAGCCCGCGGAAGGCAGGACCGTACCCGAGTCCGCCGGCGGCGAGCCGCTCGTACAGCCCCTCCAGTTCGGCATCCTCGACGGGCTCCGCGCCGGCCGGCGGCCAGACCCGCAGGTCCCAGTCCGGGGCGGGCGGCTCATCGGCGGCGAGGGCGCCGCTGGCGTGCAGCGTCCACGGCTCGTCCGGGTCCGCGTCCTGGGGGCGGGCGTACACGTGGAGCGTGCGCCGCCCGTCCGGCCGGTCGTCCTCGTCGTCCGGCCGCTCGTCGGCCGTGACGCTGACCTGGAGCTGCACCGCGCCCTCCACGGGCAGCACCAGCGGCCGTTCGAGGGCGAGTTCGGCCAGGTGCCCACAGCCCGCCCGGTCACCCGCCTGGACGGCGAGCTCCACGAAGACAGTGCCGGGCACCACCACCGAACCGGCCACCGCGTGGTCGGCCAGCCAGGGGTGCGAGCGTGTGGAGAGGCTGGAGGTGAGCAGTACGGCGTCCGAACCGGCCACCGGGACGGTCGCCCCCAGCAGCGGGTGATCCGCCCGCCCGAGACCGAGCCCGTCGGCGTCGGAGACCGGGGGCGGCGCGTCGAGCCAGTAGCGGTGGTGTTGGAAGGGGTAGGTGGGCAGGTCGACACGGTGGGCGCCGGTGCCGTCGAACAGGGCGGCCCAGTCGACGGCGGTGCCGCGGACGTACAGTTCGGCGAGCGCGGTCAGCAGCGTGTGCGGCTCGGAACGGCCCTCGC
>NZ_BAAATK010000120.1:0-2388 GCF_039533365.1 Streptomyces glaucus | reverse complement strand
GCTGGAGGACAGCCCGTTCTACCTGGTGCGCGAGCGGCAGCCCTGGGCCGCGCCCCGGGACGCCGAGGGCCGGGAACTGCCCCGCAGGGCCGGCGTCAGCTCCTTCGGGCTCGGCGGGGTCAACGCCCACGTCGTCCTCGAGGAGTACGTCCCGCCCGACGGCGCCGGGACGCCGGCCGCGCCCGCGGCACCGCTGCCCGTGGTGCTCTCCGCGCGCCACCCCGACGTCCTGCGCGACCTGGCCGGACAGTGGGTGACGGCGCTGCGGCGCGGCGACCACCGCGACGCCGACCTGCCGTCGATCGCGTACACGTCGCTGACCGGACGCACCCCGATGACCGAGCGCCTGGCCGTCCTCGCCGACGGCGTCGACGACCTGCGGCGGCACCTGGAGGCCTGGCTGCGCGGCGAGTCCGGCCCGGCTGTGCGCACCGGCCGGGTACGCCGCGGCGGCGACACCCCGGACGCCGTCGCCGGACCGGAGCCCGGCCCGGCCGACGGCCCGGTCCGCCGGGACTGGGACCGCGCCCTCACCGCCTGGCTCGACGGCGCCGACGTCGACTGGGAACGCTGGTGGACCGGGCCCCGGCCGCGCCGCGTCCCCCTGCCGGCCTACCCGTTCCGGCTGCGGCGCTACTGGATCGACACCACCGCCCCCGCCGGGGCACAGGCCGCCGCGCTGCACCCGCTGCTGCACACCAACACCTCCGACCTGACCGAGCAGCGGTACACCACCCGCTTCACCGGGCGGGAACCGCTGCTGGCCGGCCACCGCGTCCGGGGCGTGCCGGTGCTGCCGGGCGCCGCCCAGCTGGAGATGGCGCACGCCGCCGCCCGGCTCGCCTCCGGCGACGACGCGCGGGCCTGGTCGCTCGGGCAGGTCGTGTGGACCCGCCCGCTGGCCGTCGAACGGCCCACCGACGTCGACGTGGCCCTGGCGGCCCGGCCCGACGGCAGCCTGTCCTACGAGGTGCGCAGCCGCGACGCCGACGGCACGGCCGTCGTGCACGGCCACGGACGGCTGCACCGCCGCACGCCGGCGGCCGGGGAACGCCTCGACCTTCCGGCCCTGCTCGCCCGCTGCACCGGCGAGGAACTGGACGCCGGGGCGGTCTACGAGCGGTTCGCCCGCCGCGGCCTGGAGTACGGGCCCGCGCTGCGCGCGCTGCGCCGCCTGCACGGCGGCTCGGGCCTCGCGGTCGCCCGCCTGGAAGCGCCGCCGTCCGCGCGGCCGGCCGGCACCGGCTGCGTCGTCGACCCGGGCCTGCTGGACGCCGCCCTCCAGGCCACGTCCGGACTGTTCCCCGACGACGGCGCCGCGGGCACCGCGCTGCCCTTCGCGCTCGGCGCACTGGAGGTGCTGCGGCCCACCCCGGCGTCCGGCTGGGCCGTCGCCCGGTTCGCCGCGGACGACCGGTCCGGGCCGGTGCGCCGCGTGGACGTCGACGTGTGCGACGACGACGGGGAGGTGTGCGTCCGGCTGCGCGGGTTCACCGCCCGCGCCCTCGCCGCGCACGACCGGACCGGCGACCTGCCCGGTGACCTGCCCGGTGACCGGGCCGGCGCCCCGTCGGGCCGGTCGTCCGGCGATCCGGCCGGCGCCGGCCGGGAGCCGCGGCCCGCACCCGCCCCGGCAGCCGGACACGAGGCGGACGGCGGCGACGACGACACCTACCTGCTGCACCTGATCGAAGCCGTGTCACGCCAGGACCTGAGCGCGGACGACTTCAAGCGGAGCCTGAACGGAGCCAGGAAGTGACCACATCCATCGAATCCCTCGACGACCTGCACGCAGGCATCCGCGACGGGCGCATCGGACAGGCCGAGGCGCTGCGTCTGATCCGCGCCCTGCGGCACCGGTCGGCCGCCGCGCCCCGGCCCGGCACCGACCCCCGCGAGCTGCTCGAACGCGTGTCGAGCATCGTGCTGGAGAAGGTCGCCGGGCTGCTGAAGGTCGACGTCGGGGAACTGGATCCGGACGTCGCCCTGAGCGAGTACGGCCTGGACTCGATCGTCATGAGCCGGCTCGTCAACGAACTGAACGAGGTGCTGGGCCTGGAGCTGATGCCGACCGTGCTCTTCGAGCACGCCACCGTGAACGCCTTCGGCACGCACCTGGTGGACACCTGCGGCCCGGCCCTCGCCGCCCGCCTCGGCCGGCCGCGGCCCGCCCGGGACACCGCCCCCGCCACCCCGGCCCCCACCGCGCAACCCGGACCCGGGGACGGGCCCGGACCCGGAGACGGCCTCGAAGCCGAACCCGCCGCCCCGGCCCCGGCGGGGGGACGGTTCGCGCCCCGCCCGACGGCCCCGGCCGCCACGACCGCGCCGGACGGGCCCTCCGCCGCCGAGCGGGCCGCCCCGCCGGCCGCGGGGGAGCGGACCGGC
>NZ_BAAATK010000119.1:0-2408 GCF_039533365.1 Streptomyces glaucus | reverse complement strand
GCAGCTCCCACAGCTCCTCGGGCGAGTCCACCCCGCCCGGGAACCGGCAGCCCATCCCCACGATCACCACCGGGTCCTCGCCGGCGCCTACGGGGGTGAACGCGGCACCGTCCCGTTCCGGTTCGTCGGCGGTCGAGCCGAGAAGCTCGCCACGGAGATGGGCGGCGAGCGCGGTCGGCGTGGGGTGGTCGAAGACGAGGGTGGCGGACAGGCGCAGCCCGGTGGCCGCGGCGAGCCGGTGGCGCAGCGCGACGCCGGTCAGGGAGTCGAAGCCGAGGTCCTTGAAGGCGCGGGCCGGGTCGACGGCGGTGGCGGTGGCGTGCCCGAGCACGGCCGCGACCTGGTCGAGGACGAGATCCAGCAGCAGCCGGTCCTGTTCCGCGGCGGGCCGGCCGTGCAGCCGGGCGGCGAGCGCGCCGCCGCCCGCCGCGACGGGCTCGGCGACGGTCCGGACGGCCGGGGTGGCCTCGGGGAGGCCGCGGAGCAGCGGACGGCGGGTGTAGGCGGACGCGGCGGCGAAGCGAGCCCAGTCGACGTCGGCGACGGTGGTGCAGGTGACGTCCTCGTCGAGGGCGCGCTGCAGCGCGGCCACGGCTCGCGCCGGGTCCAGCGGGCGGACGCCCTGGCGGCGGAAGTGCTCCGCCACGGTTTCGTCGGCGGCCATGCCCGCGCCGTCCCAGGGGCCCCAGGCGACGGAGGTCGCCGGCAGGCCGAGTCCGCGCCGGTGCTGGGCGAGCGCGTCGAGCCGCGCGTTGGCCGCCGCGTACGCGGCCTGCCCGGCGTTGCCGAGCACACCGGTGACGGACGAGAACAGCACGAAAGCGTCAAGGGGCTGGTCGGCCGTCAGCTCGTGCAGGTGCTGGGCCGCGTCGGCCTTGACCGCGAGGACGCGGGCCAGCCGCTCGGGGGTGAGGTCGGCGGCGAGCCCGTCGTCCAGGACACCGGCGGCGTGGACGACGGCCGTCGGCGCGTACGCCGCCACCACGGAGGCCAGGGCTTCCCGGTCGGTCACGTCGCACGCGACGAAGCTGACCTCCGCGCCCGACGCGGCCAGTTCGGCGGCGAGTCCGGAGGCTCCCGGCGCGTCGGCGCCGCGCCGGGAGAGCAGTACGAGACGTTCGGCGCCGCGCGCGGCCAGCCAGCGGGCGATGTGCCCGCCCAGGGCGCCGGTGGCTCCGGTGACGAGTACGGTGCCCGCCGGGCTCCAGGAGCGCTGGCTCCGCCCGTCGCCGTCGCGCACCAGCCGGGCCGCGTGGACGCCCGTCGGCCGGATCGCGAGCTGGTCCTCGTCGGCGCCGTCCGCGGCGAGGACGGCCGCGAGCCGCTGCCACGACCGGGGCTCCGGTACGGCGGGCAGGTCGATCAGACCGCCCCAGCGGTCCGGCTGCTCCAGCGCGACGGCCCGGCCGAGACCCCATACGGCGGCCTGTTCCGGGTGTGCGGGAGCCTCGTCGGCGGAGACCGCCACGACCCCCCGCGTGACACACCACACCCGTGTCTCCGGCCAGGCCTGGAGGAGCCTCAGTACGTCCGCCGGGTCGGTCAGGAGGGACAGCACTCCGGCCGGCCGGGCGGCCCCGCCGTCCGACGGTCCGGTGACGATCGTCACCTCGGCACCCGCCGCCCTGAGCGCCTCGGCGGCCCGGGCGGTCTCGGCGTCGTCGGTGCCGTCGCCGGCGGCGAGCAGCCACGAGCCGGAGAGCGAGCCGGTGCCGGGGACGCGGACGGGACGCCAGCCGACCCGGTACCGCCAGCCCGCCAGCACGGACTCCTCACGCCGCCTGCGCCGCCAGTCCGAGAGCACGGGCAGCACGGCGTCCAGCGGAGCCCCGTTCTCCACCCCCAGCTCCCCCGCCAGCGAAGCCGCGTCACCCCGGTCGACCAGTTCCCAGAAGCCACCGTCGGCGGACTCGTCGCCGGTGCGCGCCACCGGGCGAGCGTGGTCGGCGAGCCAGTAGCGGTGGTGCTGGAAGGGGTAGGTGGGCAGGTCGACACGGTGGGCGCCGGTGCCGTCGAACAGGGCGGCCCAGTCGACGGCGGTGCCGCGGACGTACAGTTCGGCGAGCGCGGTCAGCAGCGTGTACGGCTCGGAACGGCCCTCGCGCAAAACCGCGGCCGCGGGACCGTCCGCGAGCCCGGTCAACACCGGATCCGGACCCACCTCCAGCCACCGGGCAGCACCCGCGGCCGTCAACGCGTCGTGGAAACGGACCGGCCGCACGATCTGCTCCGCCCAGTACTCCGGACTCGTCCACTCCTCCCCGGCCAGCGGAGCACCGGTCATGGTGCTCACCGCCGCCACCACCGGCCGCCGATACACCACCCGCCGGGCCTGCTCGGTGAACTCGGCGAGCACCGGCTCCATCAGCGGCGAGTGGAAGGCATGGCTCACCCGCAGCCGGGTGGCC
>NZ_BAAATK010000118.1:0-3018 GCF_039533365.1 Streptomyces glaucus | reverse complement strand
CCGCGCACGTGGCCGGGGTGCTGTCCCTGACCGACGCGTGCGCCCTGGTCACCGCGCGGGCCCGGCTGATGCAGGCCCTGCCCGAGGGCGGCCTGATGCTGGCCGTGGAGGCCACCGAGGACGAGGTCACCCCGCACCTGACGGACGGGGTGGCGATCGCGGCGATCAACGGCCCGGCCTCGCTGGTGCTGTCCGGGGGCGAGGAGGCGGTGCTGGCGGTGGCGGCGGCCCTGCCGGGCCGACGTACCCGGCGGCTGCGGGTCTCCCATGCCTTCCACTCGCCGTTGATGGAGCCGATGCTGGCCGATTTCGAGCGGGCGGTGTCCGCGCTGGTCTTCCGGCCGGCGCGGATGGCGGTGGTCTCCACCCGTACCGGGGCGCTGGCTGCTCCCGGGGAGCTGGACACGCCCGGGTACTGGGTGCGCCAGGTGCGTGAGGGTGTCCGTTTCGCCGACGCGGTCCACACCCTGACCGGCCGGGGGGTGGACCGGTTCCTGGAGCTGGGCCCGGACGCCGTCCTCACCCCCCTCATCGCCGCCTCCGCGCCCCAGGCCACGGTCACCGTCCCGGCCGCGCGCACGGACCGCCCCGAGGAGCGGGTCTTCATCGCCGCCCTGGCGGAGCTGTTCGTGCACGGTGTGGCGGTGGACTGGCCGGCCCTGTTCGCCGGCACCGGCGCCCGCCGCACCGACCTGCCCACCTACCCCTTCCAGCACCAGCACTACTGGCCCATGAGCGGGCGGAACCTCGGAGACGTCCGGGCCGCCGGACTCGTCCCGGCCGAGCACCCGCTGCTGCGGGCCGCGGTGTCCCTGGCCGACTCCGACGGTGTGGTCCTGTCCGGCCGGTTGTCGTTGGCCACTCACGCGTGGCTGGCCGATCATGTGGTCTTCGGCCATGTGGTCGTCCCCGGGACGGCGTTCGTCGAAATGGCGGTCCGGGCGGGCGACCAGGTCGGGTGCGCGACGGTCGAGGAACTCACCGTGGCGACGCCCCTGGTGATGCCGGAGGGGGCGGCCGCACAGATCCAGGTGCGTGTGGCGGACGCCGACGAGAGTGGTCGGCGGACCCTGACCGTGCACGCGCGCCCCGACGAGCCGACTGGGGACGCACCCTGGACACAGCACGCCACAGGTGTCCTGGCGGAGGAGCCGGAGCAGCCGAGCCGCGCCGATGTCGGCCAGTGGCCGCCTGCCGGTGCGGAACCGGTCGACCTCTCCGACCTCTACGAGGATTTGGCGGAGAAGGGTTTCGCATACGGTCCCCTCTTCCGCGCGCTGCGCCGCGTGTGGCGGCGCGGCGACGAGCTGTTCGCGGAGGCGGGCCTTGCCGCCGGCACGGAGAACGGCGGTTTCGGCCTGCACCCGGCGCTGCTGGACTCCGTGCTGCACGCCGTCGCGGCAGTCGGCGGATCGGGTGAGCAGGGGTTGCCGTTCGTCTGGGAACGGGTGTCGCTGCACGCCTCCGGAGCGACCGAGGTACGGGCCCGGCTGGTGCGCCGGGCCGACCGCGACGCGCTGACCGTCGACCTGGCCGACATCGAGGGCCGGCCGGTGGCCCACGTGGCGGAACTGGTCACCCGTCCGGTCACCGACGAGCAACTCGGCTTCGAGGGTGTTCCGGCGGACGGTTCCCTGTTCGCACTGGACTGGGTGGAACCTGCGGAGGTGTCGGCCGACGTCCCCGCCGTCGCGTTGGTGGGGGCCGACTCCGCTGTCACCGGTGCGATACGGGACGCGGTGTCCGAGGTGCGGCCGTACGTCGGACTCGACGAACTCGCCGCCGACGAACGGCCGGTACCCGACATCGTCGTGGCGCTGGTCGGCACCTCGGGCGACTCCTCCGGGGACGTGGTCCCCGACGTGCACGCGACGGTGGCCCGGGCATTGGCACTCGTCCAGAAGTGGGTGGCGGACGAGCGGTTCCGGCACGCCCGGCTGATCGTACTGACCCGGGGTACGGCCGTGGTGTCCGCCGCCGTGCGGGGCCTGGTGCGATCCGCTGCTGCGGAATACCCGGGACGCTTCGGGCTCGTGGACGCAGCCGAAGGACACCTGGACCACATCGATGCCGCGTTGCGTGTGCTGTCGGTGGCTGACGAACTCGAAGCAGCGCTGCGTGCCGATGGCGTCGTCGTGCCGCGGCTGGTGCGTGCGACGTCGGAGGCGGTGTTCCCGGATGCCACAGCGGATGTGTGGGGTGGTCCGGGTGCGGTGTTGGTGACGGGTGGGACCGGTGGTCTGGGTGCGGTGGTGGCGCGGCATCTGGTGCGGGTGCACGGGGTGCGGGAGCTGGTGTTGGTGTCGCGGCGTGGTGGGGAGGCGCCGGGTGCGGGTGAGCTCGTCGCCGAGCTGACCGGGTCGGGTGCCGAGCGGGTCGAGGTTCTCGCGTGTGATGTGGCGGACCGGGAGGCTCTGGCTCGTGTGGTGGCCGGTCGGTCGATCGGTGCGGTGGTGCATGCGGCGGGGGTGCTGGACGACGGGTTGGTGGGCAGCCTGACCGCGGAGCGGCTGGCCGCGGTTCTGGCGCCGAAGGCCGATGCCGCCTGGCACCTGCACGAGCTGCTCGGTGACGACACGGCGTTCATCGTCTTCTCGTCAGTCGCCGGTGTGCTGGGCAGCGTGGGGCAGGCGGCCTACGCCGCCGCCAACGCCTTCCTCGACGAACTGATGCGCGCCAGGCGCGCCGCCGGTCGGCATGCCGTCTCCCTGGTGTGGGGGCCCTGGGAGCAGGAGTCCGGCGGCATGACCGCCGACCCGGACCGCATGGCCCGCGCGGGGATACCGGCCATCACGGTCGAACAGGGCCTGGAGCTCTTCGACACGGCACTGACGGCGAATCAACCCGTGGTCCTGCCGGTGCCGCTCGACCTGCACGCGGTACGGGAGCTCCCCGACGTACCTCCGCTGTTCCGCCACCTCGTGCGGGCCCGCCGCCGAGTGGTCGCCACGGGAAACCTTGCCCGGCGGTTGGTGGGGCTGGATGAGGTGGAGCGGCGTGAGGTGCTGCTCGATGTGG
>NZ_BAAATK010000117.1:0-3070 GCF_039533365.1 Streptomyces glaucus | reverse complement strand
TCGCCCCGCCCTCGGGCAGCGCCTGCATGAGGCGCGCCCGGGCCGCCACCAGGCGTACGGCGTCGGAAAGGTCGAGGACGCCGGCCGTGTACGCGGCGACGATCTCGCCGACCGAGTGACCGACGACGGCATCGGGTTCCGCGCCCCATGAGCGGAGCAGCGCGACGAGCGCGGCCTCGACGGCGAAGACCGCGGTCTGGGCGTAGCCGGTGCGGTCGAGGAGCGCGGCCTCGGGCGTGCCGGGGGCGGCGAAGCAGACCTCGCGTACAGGGGTGCCGAAGCCCGGTGCGCCGTCGAGTTCGGTGTCGAGCAGGGCGCAGATCTCGTCGAAGGCCTGCGCGTACGCGGGATGGGCGGCGTACAGTTCCCGTCCCATCCGGGGGCGTTGGCTGCCCTGACCGGTGAACATCCAGGCGGTACGGCCCTCGGTGACGGCGCCGGTGATCACCGTGCCGGTGCCGGTCGTCTCCTGGCCGGTGCCGGTCCGGTCGGTGAGCTGCCGCAGACCGGCCAGGAGGTCGGCGCGGTCGCGGCCGAGGAGGACCGCCCGGTGTTCCAGTACGGCTCGGCCGGTGGCCAGGGTGTGGCCGATGTCCAGCGCGGATGCGGTGGGGGCGTCCGGTGCGGTGAGGAAGTCGGCGAGCCGGGCGGCCTGCGCCTCCAGGGCGGGAGCGCTGCGGGCCGTGAGCACCCAGGGGAGGGTGCCGGGCGCCGCGGCGGCCGGGGAGGCGCCGGCCGTGCCGGTGGGGCCGGGTTCGACGGCCGTGTCCGTCGTGCCGGTGGCGTGGGTCGTGCCCGCCGTGCCCGTCGTGCTGACGGGGGTGGACCGGCCGGGCTCTTCGGGTGCGCCGGTCGGCTGCGGAGTCGGCGGCTCCTCGAGGATGACGTGGGCGTTGGTGCCGCTGATACCGAAGGAGGACACGCCCGCGCGGCGCGGGTGGCCCGTCTCGGGCCAGGGACGGGACTCGGTGAGCAGACGGACGGCGCCCGCCGTCCAGTCCACGTGCGAGGTGGGCCGGTCCACGTGCAGCGTGCGCGGCAGCCGGCCTGCGCGCAGGGCCATCACCATCTTGATGACGCCCGCCACACCCGCCGCGGCCTGGGTGTGACCGATGTTGGACTTGACCGAGCCCAGCCAGACCGGGCGGTCCGCGGCGCGGCCCCTGCCGTAGGTGGCGAGCAGGGCCTGCGCCTCGATGGGGTCCCCCAGCCGGGTTCCCGTGCCGTGGGCCTCGACGGCGTCCACGTCCGCGGCCGTGAGCTGTGCGGATTCCAGGGCGTGGCGGATGACGCGCTGCTGGGAGGGGCCGTTGGGGGCGCTGAGGCCGTTGGAGGCGCCGTCCTGGTTGACGGCGCTGCCCCGGATGACGGCCAGGACGGGGTGGCCGAGGCGCTGCGCCTCCGACAGTCGTTCCAGGACCAGGACGCCCGCTCCCTCGGCCCATCCGGTGCCGTCGGCGGTGTCCGCGAACGCCTTGCAGCGGCCGTCGGCGGCCAGCCCGCCCTGCCGGGAGAACTCGACGAACGTCGTGGGCTGCGCCATCACGGTGACGCCGCCGGCCAGCGCCATCGTGCACTCGCTGGCGCGCAGCGACTGGCAGGCGAGGTGCAGGGCGACCAGGGAGGAGGAGCAGGCGGTGTCGATGGTGACGGCCGGGCCTTCGAGACCGTAGACGTAGGCGATACGGCCGGAGAAGACGCTGCCGGCGTTGCCGTTGGCGAGGAAGCCGGCGACGTCCTTGGGCACCTCGTGCAGCCGGGAGGCGTAGTCGTGGTACATGAGCCCGGCGAACACGCCGGTGGCGGTGCCGCGCAGGGAGTGCGGGTCGATGCCGGCCCGCTCCAGCGCCTCCCAGGAGGTCTCCAGCAGCAGCCGCTGCTGCGGGTCCATCGCCAGCGCCTCACGCGGACTGATCCCGAACAACTCCGCGTCGAACTCGGCGGCGTCGTGCAGGAAGCCGCCCTCACGGGTGGCGGAAGTGCCCGTCTCCTGGTCCGCGTCGGCGGCGAACAGGGCGGGCAGGTCCCAGCCGCGGTCGGTGGGGAAGGGCGTGATGCCCTCCCCGCCCTCGCTCACCAGCCGCCACAGGTCCTCGGGGGAGGCGACCCCGCCCGGGAAACGACACCCCATCCCCACGATCGCGATCGGCTCGTGTGCCTTGGCCTCGGCCTCGCGCAGACGAAGGTGGGCGTCCTGGGCGTCGGCGATCGCACGCTTGAGGTATTCGCGGAGCTTTTCCTCGTTCGCCATCTGTTCCTCGTCCTTCACAGAGCGCAGGGAGCGCAGGGTGCGCAGAGTGCCGAAGTTGCCAAGAGAGCCCGGAAGTTCCGGGGCGCCGAGCGGGAAGCTCAGTGCGCCGCCCAGGGCTTGTCGTCCATCAGTGCGAACAGCTCGTCGTCGGTCGCGTTCTCGATCGCCGCCCGCACGTCCCGGTCCGCCTCCTGCCGGCCGCCGTCCGCCGCGGCGCCGGCCGACCAGGTCGCCAGCAGCCGCTGGAGACGGCTGCCGATCTCCGTGCGCACGGCCTCGTCGGCGGCGGACGCCGCCTCGGCGAGAACCGTCTGGAGCTTGTCCAGCTCGCCCAAGAGGAAGCCGGCGTCACCGTCGTCCGCGGGGGTCAGTTCCGCCTTGAGGTGATCGCGCAGGGAGAGAACCGTGGGGTGGTCGAAGATGAGGGTGGCGGGCAGGTGGAGACCGGTGGCGGAGGTGAGCCGGTTGCGCAGCTCGACCGCGGTCAGGGAGTCGAAGCCCAGGTCCTTGAAGGCGCGGGCCGGATCGACGGAACCCGTCGAGGCGTGGCCGAGCACCGCGGCCACCTGCGTCTGGACGAGGTCCAGCAGCAGCCGCTCCTGCTCCTCCCCCGACAGTCCCCGCAGCCGCTCGGTCAGCCCGCCCGCCGAGCTGTCGGCGACCGGAGCACCGGCCATCCGCCGCTGCCGTCCGGCCGGGACGAGCTCCCGCAGCACGTGCGGCACCAGCTCCCGCCGCCCGGCCAAAGCCCCGGGACGTATCCGGACGGGGACGGTGACGGGTTCGTTGACGCGCAGGGCGGTGTCCAGCAGGGCCAGC
>NZ_BAAATK010000116.1:0-3340 GCF_039533365.1 Streptomyces glaucus | reverse complement strand
CGCGGTGGCCCCGTGGCCCGGGCGCGGCGGACGCCGCCACCGGGGCCGCCGCTTCCGGAGCCGGGGCGGGTGCCGCGGCCTCCGGTGCCGGTGCGGGGGCGGGTGCGGGCCGCGGCCGGCCGCCGGGCTCCGGTCGTACGGATTCCGGTGCCGCGCTCCCGGCACCGGGGCCGGTGCCCGCGGGCCGCAGAGCGTCGCCGTACCGTTCGATCAGGTGCCGGCTCAGGCTGCGGATGTCCGGGCACTCGAAGAACAGCGTGGGCGTGACCTCGACGTCGAGCGTGGCGCCGACCTCGGTGGCGAGGTGGGCCAGTGAGATCGACTCGAAGCCGTACGCGGAGAACTGCGTGTCGGCGTCGATGTCCGCGACCTCGAACTTCAGCAGGTCGGCGACGATGTGCCGCAGCGTCTCCACCAGCGTGTCGCTCCGGTCGCCGGCGACCGGCTGCGCGGCGGTGGTGCTCCCGGTCACGGGTGCCGCCGGCGCCGCGGCCGGCGGCATGCCGGGGGCGGGGGCGGATTCCCCGCCCAGGGAGTCGGTTTCCCCGCCCAGGGAGCCGGGTTCCCCGCCCAGGGACTCGGGCAGCGGTCCGCTGCCGAACACGGCGTCGTCCAGGCGGCCCAGCACCTCGCCGTGCTCGTCGAGGAACACCGCCCCGACGTGCCACGTCTCCCCGCGCTCCGCGGTCAGGACCACGGTGCGGGTCCGGTCGAAGCCGTCGCCGTGCAGGGCGCCGAGCGCGACCGGGGAGAGGGCGCCGGCCTCCCTCTGGCCGGCCGGGTCGGCGGTCGCCTGGAGGTACATCACGCCCTGTGTGACGCCCGCCAGCACCCACGCCGGCACGCGCACGCGCTGCTTGTGCGGGTCCTGGCACCGGTCGGGCTCGGCGATCCGCAGCAGCAGGCGCCCGTCGTCCAGCGCGGTCGCGCCGGTCACGCAGCGGCCGTACGGCCGGGCGTCCACGCCCGCCTCGCCGAGCCGTTCGTAGAACGCCTCGCCGTCCGACGCCGTGGTCCGGACGGCCGGGACGGGGGCCGTCGCGGCGGCGGGGGGCGGTGCGGGCACCACGTCGGCGTGGAAGCGGAGCGTGGGCCGGGCGCCGCCGAGGTGCCACAGCTCCGCGCGGTGCCGGCCCTCCCCCGCCGCGCCGAGCCGCCACTCCAGCTCCGCCGGGGCGTCGGCGGGCAGCGGCAGCGCGCCCCAGCGGGCGTGCTCCACGCGCAACGGTCCGGTCAGTCCGGCCAGTCCCGCCAAGGCGGACGCCGCGTCGGCCAGCGCCAGCGTGACGTAGCGGCGGGTGCGGCCCGAGGTGTGGACGTAGTCGAGCAGCTCGTCGCCGCGCAGGGTCAGGCCGTGGCGCACGCCGCGCAGGTCGGACCGGTTGACGCCGATCCAGGGGTGGGCGCGCCGGGCGAAGGCCAGCGGGCGCAGCACGCTCGGCGCGTCCTCGTGCTCGGGGTACCAGCAGCGCACCTTCTCGAACGGGTAGGCCGGCAGGGACAGTTTGGCGGGGCGGCTGCCCCGGGGCCACAGCCGGTCCCAGTCCAGGGCGGCGCCCTGCGTCCAGTACCGGCCGAGGTCGTCCAGGGCCCGCTCGTCGAAGGCCCGCTCCACGGCGGCGGTGTCGGTGGCGCGCCGCTGCCGCAGGATGCTGGCGGTGTAGTGCACGCCGCCGGGCGGCGTGGGCGCGTCGGCCGTCCAGTCGACGGCGCTCAGCCGTTCCAGCTGCCGTACGGCGTCGGCGCGGTCGGCGGCCACGAAGGCGAGCCGGCAGGGCAGTTCGTTCTTGCCGGTCTGCAGGGCGTGCGCCAGGGCGTCCAGGGAGGGTCCCGTGTCGCGCGCGTACGTGTACAGGTCGCGCAGCACGCGGCCGAGGGTCCGGGGGGTCGTCGCGGAGCAGACCAGCAGCTGGGGCCGTCCGCTGTCCGGCGCGGACGCCACCGGCCCGGTGTGCTCCTCGACGACGATGTGCACGTTGGCGCCGCCCGCGCCGATGGAGGTGACACCGGCGCGCAGCGGCGCCTCGACGGTGCCGTCGCCCGCCGGGACGCGCGGGCGCCGCCACTCCTCCAGGCGGCGCTGCACCACGAACGGGGTGGCGGCGAAGTCGATGGCCGGGTTGGGCGTCTCGGAGTGCAGCGACGGCACCAGCGTGCGGTGCCGCAGCTGCAGCAGCACCTTGGTCAGTCCGACCAGGCCGGAGGCGGACAGCAGGTGGGCCACGTTCGACTTGACCGAGCCGAGGGCGCAGAACTGCCGGTCCCGGGTGTGCCGGGCGAAGGCGAGGCCGGCGCCCTTGATCTCGATGGGGTCGCCGAGCGCGGTGGCCGAGCCGTGGCCCTCCAGGTAGCTAATGGTGCGCGCGTCGACCCCGGCGTCGTCCAGGGCCTTCTCGATCGCGCGGGCCTGCAGGTGCGGGCTCGGCACGGTGAAGCCGTTGCGCACCCCGGCGTTGGTCATGCCGGTGCCCTTGATCACGCCGTAGACGTGGTCGCCGTCGGCGACGGCCTCGGCGAGCGGTTTGAGGACGACCGCGCCCACGCCCTCGCCGAGGATGGTGCCATCGGCGCCGACGCCGTAGCTGCGCACCACCTCGGCGGTCCGGGTGGTGAAGTGCGCCTGCGAGGTGGCGATCAGGTCGTGCGGGTGCAGCATCAGGTTGACGCCGCCCACGACGGCCATCCGGCACTCCCCCGCGCGCAGCATCCGCACCGCCTGGTGCACGCAGGCCGAGGAGGAGGCGCACATGGCGTCCAGGAACATCGACGGGCCGGTGAACCCGTAGTAGTACGACAGCATGTTGGCGATCACGCCGATCTCGCTGCCGCTGGTCACCGAGCCCCGGGTGAGCATGTTCTGGAAGCCGTACAGGTGGTAGCTGTTGTTCATCGACCCGACGAGGACGCCGACGTCGCCGTCGTAGCGGCGGCGCAGCGTCTCGCGCGAGTAGCCGGCGTCCTCCAGGGCCGTGACGCCCGCCTGGAGGAACAGACGGACCTCCGGGGAGAGGATCTCGGCGTCCCGCTGGGAGATGGAGAAGTAGCGGGGGTCGAAGGCGTCGATGTCGCGCAGGAAGGTGCCGGTGCGCACCACCGTCTTGCCCAGGACGTCGCGTTCGTCGTGGTAGAGGTCCCGGTGGTGCCAGCGCGACTCGGGCACCGGCTCGAAGCTGTGCCGCCCGTCGCTGAGCAGCTGCCAGAACTCCTCCAGCGTGTCGGCGCCCGGGTAGCGGCCGGCCATGCCGACGACGGCGATGTCGTGCCGGCCGGGGTCGGTGCCCGGTGCGGGGGCGGTGCCCGGTGCGGGGGCGGGAGCGGTCACCGCGGCGGGGGCCGGGGC
>NZ_BAAATK010000115.1:0-3479 GCF_039533365.1 Streptomyces glaucus | reverse complement strand
CGCCGGGGGCGGCCGCCGGGCGTCACCGGTCCCGGCCGGTGCCATCGCGGCCGTGGTCGCCGTGACCGCCGTCCCCGCCGCCGTCGCGCACCGGCGGCGGGGCCGGGCGGGCCCCGTGCCCGGCCCCTGACGCCGCCACCGGGGGCCAGGCGTCGGCCCGCTTGACGTGCGAGATCCACACCTCCTCCGGGTGGGTCCCGGTGCCGGCCCGGAGGTCGTCGGCGGTGCGCACCTTGGCCACCTTGTGGATCAGCACCCCGAACCAGACCTTGGCGGCGACATCGGCCGCGCAGAAGCCGAGCTGGGTGACCAGAGCCCAGCCCACCAGGTCGGAGTCGGGGTCGACGGACTGCTGGATCAGGTAGATCAGCGGGTAGACGCCGAAGGAGCCGAACAGCAGGACGGTCGCCCGTTTCAGGCCGGTGTACGCCTCCGGCGACAGCTCGTCGCGGCCGGCCAGCACCGCGTGGCCCAGCACCGCGTACAGCACGAGGAAGAACACCGTGCTGATCGCGGCCCACACCACCAGCCACAGCACCCGGTTGCCGTTGTCGAGCACCTGGGCGCCGAGGAAGCCGGTGAGGATCATCAGGAAGGACGCCGACACGGCGGTGCCGCGCAGCACGGACATCCGCCGCCCGGCGACGGCGCACACGGCGAGCAGTTCCACGGCGAGCAGCGGCACCGTGACCGACCAGTCCGCGTACCGCATCCCGCCGTCGAACTCGGTGTCGGCCACCGGCACGTACCGCTCCTCCCGCAGGGTGAAGGAGGTCTTCCAGCTGACGAAAAGCTCCACGTAGGCGAGGAAGGCCACCAGTTGGAGCAGGGCGCTGGCGTCGCTCGCCGCCCGGTAGCGCGGGGCCGTCTCGCTCCGGGTGACGAACGCGTGCAGCGAGCCCGCCAGCAACGCCAGGCCGGTCGCCATCAGGGCGTACAGCACCATGCGGTACTCGCCCTCGGTGTAGGTCAGCAGGCCCGAGAACTCGCCTCGTACCGGGGGCGCCGCCGGTGCGGGCGCGCCGCTCGATTCCGCGGCGCCGGAGCCGGCGCCTGTTGCCGGTGCGAGCAGCATGACCGTCCCTGGGGCCGAAGCGGCCGGGCGGGCCGGCGAAACCGCCGGTCCGCCCGGTGCGCGTGCGCAGGCCGGACCGGCCGGCCGGCGTACGCGCTCGGATACGCGACCACGTTAAGGAGACGGCCGGGGGGCGGCGACCGGAGCGGGTCCGCCGGAGCGACGTCCCGGCCGGCGGACGGGGCCGCCGGCCGGCAGGGACCGGGCCGTGACGGGAGCGGGTCCCGGTTCGGCGCCGCGGCGGGGGGCTCACTCCGGCCAGGGGCGGGCATGGGCGCTGGCCGCGCCGATCGCCGCCCTCACCGCCCGTTCGACCAGCGAGACACCGTCCTGCATCGACGCGTTGCCGCTGCTGAGGACCGAGACCAGGTACCGGCGCCCGTGCACCGTGACCTGCCCGATGCTGTTGACGACCCACAGCTCGGTCGTGGTCCGCTGCAGCCAGCCGTTCTTGAGGGCCCATCGGGGGGCCGCCGCGGACACCCCCCAGTCCTGGCCCTTCACGATGCCGCCCATCAGCTCGCGGATGTAGGCGCGGGACGCCCGGTTCAGCCCTGCGCGGGCGCGGACGGAGACCGCCGGCACGCGGGCGAACACCGAACGCAGCAGCCGGATCTGGTCCTTCGCCGTGGTCCGGGTCAGGCCCCAGTGGAAGCCCGGTCCCGCCTGTGTCGAGGAGAGCCCCAGGCGCTCGTTCGCCGCGTCGAGGCCCTCGCCCCTGCCGATCGCCCGCCACAGGCGGTTCGCCGCGTCGTTGTCGCTCGTCCTGATCATCGCCTCGGCGGCCTCGCGCTCCGCGGCGGTCGGCTCGCGGCCCTCGTCCTGCGCCTGGAGCAGCAGCGCCGCGAGGATGTCCACCTTGATGATGCTCGCCGTGTCGAACATCGCGTCGCCCCGGTAGGAGGCGATCTCCCGGTTGGCGCCGTCCAGGTCGAGCACGGCCACCGCGATCCGGGGGGCGCCGTCCCGCAGGACCGGCGCGAGCGCCCGGGCGAGGGTCGCGCCGAGGTTCTCCGGCGGTGGCGCCGCCAGTACGGCGGCCGGCGCGCTCCCCCGTGCGGAGGGTGTCCGCGCCCCGTCGAGCGGGCCGGCGGAGGAGCAGGCGACGAGCGACGCCACGGCCGCGGTGGCGGCGCAGGCCGTCAGCGCGTGCGGGCGCAGGCCGGCGGAACCGGACCTGCTGAGCGCCTGGTACGTCCCGCTGAGCTGTTCGTCGGGCATGGCGAGCAGGCCTCGGCATTCCTGTACAGGGAGACGGTAGATCAGAAAATATGACATATCGCCCTGGTGGTGACCGCCGATGCCGTACCGGGCGTGTCGCCCCGGCACGCTCGCGGCCGGCCCTCGGCCCGCCGTCACCCCGCTCCGTCCGGGCCGGCCCCGCGCAGGCCGGCCCGGACGGGGCGGGGCCCGGTTTCGCCTCGCCGGCGACGGGAAACCCGGCACAGCGATCACGGGACCCCGGAACCGGCCGCTGGACAGCGGTCCGTCGAGCGAAGGATCCGGCGCATGACATCGGATGGGACAACCGGCACGGCCGTGGTGACCGGGGCGTCGTCGGGGATCGGCGTCGAGTACGCCGCGCGGCTGGCCCGGCGGGGCTGGGACCTGGTGCTGATCGCCCGCCGCGCGGAGCGGCTCGCCGCGCTGGCCGCACGGCTGCGCGAGGACACCGGCGCGACGGTGGAGACGATGGTGGCCGACCTCGCCCGCGCGCCCGACCTCGCCCGGGTGGCCGGACGGGTCGCCGGCGACGACGTCGCGCTGCTGGTGAACAACGCGGGCATCAACGGGTACGGGCCGTTCACCGAGGTCGATCCCGGGCTGCTGGCCAAGGTGCTCGACGTGAACGTCGTGGCCCCCACGGTGCTGACCCGCGCGGCCGTCCCCCCCATGGTGGCGCGCGGGCGGGGCGCGGTCGTCAACGTCGCCTCGCTGCTGGCGTTCGCCGGCGCCCTGCCCCCCGGTCCCCTCCCCCACCGGGCCGTCTACGGCGGCACCAAGGGCTACCTGGTGACGTTCACCAGGACCCTGGCCGCCGAGCTGGCCAGCACGCCGGTGCGCGTGCAGGTCGTCTGCCCCGGACTCACCGCCACCGAGTTCCACCTCGGCGCGGGCGACGCTCCGGTGCCCGGCGAGGCGCGGGTCCACGACGAGGGCGGGATGCCCCCGGCCGACGTGGTCACCGCTTCCCTCGCCGCGCTGGAGACCGGGGAGGTGGTGTGCGTGCCGGGCCTGTCGGACGCCGAGGCCGTGGCCCGGCTGGCCGCCGCGGAGCTCGCCCTGCGCGACGGCTCCGGCGCCGCTCTGGCCGACCGCTACCGCGCGGCGGACCACCCCGGCGGCTGGGGGCGGGCGCGGCGGGCCGCGCGGCCGCGGCCGCGCGGCCCGAAGACGCGCGGCC
>NZ_BAAATK010000114.1:0-4114 GCF_039533365.1 Streptomyces glaucus | reverse complement strand
CTTCCGACGGCTTCAGCCCGGCCGCCGCCAGTGCCTGTCGGATCACCCGCTGCTGGGAAGGACCGTTCGGCGCCGTCAGCCCGTTGGACGCCCCGTCCTGATTGACCGCACTGCCGCGGATGACCGCCAGCACCCGATGCCCGAGCCGCTCGGCATCCGACAGCCGCATCAGCACCAGCACACCCGCGCCCTCGGCCCACCCCGTGCCGTCGGCGGCCTCCGCGAAGGACTTGCACCGGCCGTCGGCGGCGAGGCCGCGCTGGCGGGAGAACTCGACGAAGGTCTGCGGGGTGGCCATCACCGTGACTCCGCCGGCCAGGGCGGTGTCGCACTCGCCGGCGCGCAGGGCCTGGCAGGCCAGGTGCAGGGCGACCAGGGAGGAGGAGCAGGCGGTGTCGACGGTGACGGCCGGCCCTTCGAAGCCGAAGACGTAGGCGATGCGGCCGGAGAAGACACTGCCCGCGTTGCCGTTGCCGAGATAGCCCTCGACCTCGTCGGGCACGGTGTGCAGGCGGGCGGAGTAGTCGTGGTACATCAGGCCCGCGTACACGCCGGTGGCGGTGCCGCGCAGGGAGTGCGGGTCGATGCCGGCCCGCTCCAGCGCCTCCCAGGAGGTCTCCAGCAGCAGCCGCTGCTGCGGGTCCATCGCCAGCGCCTCACGCGGCGAGATCCCGAACAGCTCCGCGTCGAAGTCGGCCGCGTCGTGCAGGAAGCCGCCCTCGCGGACGTACGACGTGCCCGGCCGGTCGGGGTCGGGGTCGTAGAGCCGCTCCACGTCCCAGCCGCGGTCGGTCGGGAACCCGGAGATGCCGTCGCCGCCCTCGGCGACCAGCCGCCAGAGCTCCTCGGGTGAGGTGATGCCGCCGGGGTAGCGGCAGCCCATGCCGACGATGGCGATGGGGTCGTCGGCGGCGGCGCGCCGTCGGCCGTGCGGCACGGCGACGGGCTCGGGGGCGGTGTCGCCGAGCAGCTCGCGGTGGAGGTGGGCGGCCAGGGCCGCCGGGCTCGGGTGGTCGAAGACGAGGGTCGCCGGCAGGCGCAGGCCGGTCGCGGTGCCGAGGTGGTTGCGCAGGTCGACGGCGGTGAGGGAGTCGAACCCGAGGTCCTTGAAGGCGCGGGCCGGATCGACGGAGGCGGCGGAGTCGTGGCCCAGGACGGCCGCGACGCGGGTCTGGACGAGGTCGAGCAGGAAGCGGTCCCGCTCGGCCGGGGGCAGGGTGTGCAGCCGGTCGACGAGCGTCGAGGTGTCACCGTCCGCGGCCCGGCCGCCGGCGAGCCGCCTGCGGCGGGTCGCCGGGAGGAGGCCGAGGAGCACGCTGGGCAGGGTGTCCTGACGGGCGGCGAGCGCGGACGTGTCGAGTACGGCCGGGACGGCGGCCGGTTCGTCGGTGCGCAGCGCCGTGTCCAGGAGGGCGAGCGCGTCGTCGTCGGGCAGGGCGGGGAAGCCCTGGCGGCGCATCCGGGCCACGTCCGCCTCGGACAGGCGGCCGCCCATGCCGTCGGCGTGCTCCCACATGCCCCAGGCGAGCGAGAGGGCGGGCAGGCCGCGGGCGTGGCGGGCGGCGGCGAGGGCGTCGAGGGACGCGTTGGCGGCCGCGTAGGCGGCCTGGCCGGCGGAACCGATCACTCCGGCGATCGCGGAGAACAGCACGAACGCGTCGAGTTCGCGATCCGCCGTCAACGCGTCCAGGTGCAGGGCGGATTCGGCCTTGGCGGCCAGGACGTGGGCGAGCCGGTCCGGGGTGAGGTCGGTCAGGACACCGTCGTCGAGCACGCCCGCGGTGTGCACGACCGCGCTCAGCGGTACGTCGCGGAGTGCGGCGGCGAGGGCGGCGCGGTCGGAGACGTCGCACGCCTCGGCCCGTACCCGGGCGCCCAGTTCGGTAAGTTCGGCGACGAGTGCGGCGGCGCCCGGGGCCTGCGGTCCGCGGCGGGACAGCAACAGCAGGTCCCGTACGCCGTGTTCGGCGACGAGGTGGCGGGCCACCAGGGCGCCGAGGCCGCCGGTGCCGCCGGTGATCAGGACGGTGCCGGTCCGGGGCCAGAGCGGGGCGTCCGCGGTGGTGGCGGTGGTACCGGTGGCGGCCCTGGTGAGGCGGGGCAGCAGGACCCGGCCCTCGCGCAGGGCGAGTTGGGCCTCACCGGTGTCGACGAGCGGGGCCGGGCACTGGGTCAGGGCGTGTCGTGAGGCGGGCGTGCCGTCGGTGTCGGCCAGCGCGAACCGGCCGGGGTGTTCACTGATCGCCGTACGCACCAGGCCCCACACGGCGGCACCCGCCGGGTCGGTGAGGGCGCCGGTGGTGAGGACGACGAGGCGGCTCGCGGCGAGCGCGGGTTCGGCCAGCCACTCCTGGAGCACGGCGAGGACACCGCTCGCGGTCTCGGTCGGGGAGTTGCCGGCGGCGACCGGCAGCAGGACCGTGCGGGCGGGGGTGTCCTCGGCGGCCAGGGCGGCGACCGTTGGGTACGCGGTCAGGCCGGGGAGGACGGGGGCGCTGCCCGGAGCGTCGAGGACGGCGAGGCCGGCGGCGCGCTCGGCATCGGCCGCGCCGGGTGCCGTGGGGGCCGGCACCCACTCCAGCCGGTACAGGTTCCGTGCCGGCGCGGCGGCCGGGTCCGCGGCGGTCACCTCGGCGGCGGGAACCGGGCGCAGCACCAGTCCGGCCACCTCGGCGACGGGTTCGCCCGCGGTGTCCGCGACGCGCAGGGCGACCTCGCCGGAGGCCCGGACGGTCAGCCGGGCCCGTACCGCGGCCGCGCCCACCGCGGCCAGGGAGACTCCCGACCACAGGAAGGGCAGCAGCGCCCGGCGGTCCTCGGCGGATCCGGCGGGTTCCGTACGGGCCGGGAGGTCGTCGATGCCGAGGGCGTGCAGTACGGCGTCGAGGAGCGCCGGGTGCAGCGCGAAGCCGGATGCGTCCTCGGCGGCCGGCTCGGGCAGTTCTGCCTCGACGTACAGGTCCGCGCCGTCACGCCAGGCCGCGCGCAGGCCCCGGAACGTCGTCCCGTACACCATGCCGGTCTCCGCCAACCGCGCGTACAGGCCGTCCACGGCGACGGGCTCCGCGCCGGCCGGCGGCCAGACCCGCAGGTCCCAGTCGGGGACGGGCGGCGCGGCGACGCTCAGCGTCCCTGTGGCGTGCAGGGTCCACGGATGGTCGTCCGGTGCTCCCTCGGGGCGCGCGTGGACGCGGACGGCGCGGACACCGCCGTCGCCGTCGGCCGGATCGACCGACGTCTGCACCTGCACCGCGCCGTCGCGCGGCAGCAGCAGCGGCACGCGGAGGGTCAGCTCCTCGACCGTCTGCGCTCCCACGTGGTCGGCGGCCTGGAGGGCGAGTTCGACCAGTGCCGTGCCGGGGACGACGACCGTGCCGTCGACAGTGTGGTCGGCCAGCCAGGGGTGGGTCCGCACGGACAGCCGCGAGGTGAGCACGGCGGTGTCGGAACCGGCCAGCCGCACGCTGGCCCCGAGCAGCGGATGCCGCGTGGCCCCGAGGCCGAACCCACCCGCGTCGAGCGACGGCTTCGCGGGTTCCAGCCAGTAGCGGTGGTGTTGGAAGGGGTAGGTGGGCAGGTCGACGCGGTGGGCGCCGGTGCCGTCGAACAGCGCGGCCCAGTCGACGGTGGTGCCGCGGACGTACAGTTCGGCGAGCGCGGTCAGCAGCGTGTGCGGCTCGTCCCGGCCCTTGCGCAGCACGCTTGCCGCGGGTGCGGGGTCCACGAGCGCGGTCAGCACCGGATCGGGGCCCAGTTCCAGGAAACGGGAGACGCCGAGGTCGTCGACTGCCGTGCCGGCGGCATCGTGGAAACGGACGGCCTCACGCACCTGGCGCACCCAGTACTCCGGGGTGGTCCAGTCGTCGCCCTCGACGACCGCGCCGGTGAGTGTGCTGACGGCGGGCACGGCGGGGCGACGGTAGACCACCCGCCGGGCCCGCTCGGCGAACTCGGCGAGCACCGGCTCCATCAACGGCGAGTGGAAGGCATGGCTCACCCGCAGCCGGGTGACCCTGCGGCCCTGCTCCCGCGCGCCGGCCAGCACCGTGCTCACCGCCCCTTCCTCGCCCGAGACGACCACCGAGGAGGCACTGTTCACGGCGGCGATCACAAC
>NZ_BAAATK010000113.1:0-4164 GCF_039533365.1 Streptomyces glaucus | reverse complement strand
GACAACGGATCCATCCCGGCGTCCTCCAACGCCTCCCACGCCGTCTCCAGCAGCAGCCGCTGCTGCGGATCCATCGCCAACGCCTCACGCGGCGAGATCCCGAACAACTCCGCATCAAAACCCGCCACCCCCTCGACAAACCCGGCCACCCCCGCCCCGGCCACCTCCGCCACCGCACCCAGATCCCAGCCCCGGTCCCCCGGCAACGGCGACAACGCATCCCGCCCCTCATCCACCAACCGCCACAACCCCTCCGGCCCATCCACCCCACCCGGGAACCGACACCCCATCCCCACAATCGCAACCGGCTCGTCAACAGCCGCCCGCGTACGAGTGCCGGCCGCCGGAACATCGACCCCCGTGCTCGCGATACCCAACAGTTGCGTCCGCAGGTAGCCAGCGAGTGCGGTGGGGGTCGGGTGGTCGAAGACGAGGGTGGCGGGAAGGGTGATCCCGGTGGCGCTGTTCAGCCGGTTGCGCAGGTCGACCGCGGTGAGCGAGTCGAAGCCGAGGTCCTTGAAGGCGCGGGCCGGATCGACGGACGCTGCCGAGGCGTGACCGAGCACCGCAGCCACCTGCGCTTGGACGAGGTCCAGCAGCAGCCGCTCCTGCTCGGCGGCTTGGAGAGCGGTAAGCCTGCGAGCCAGGGCGTTACCGGAAGCAAGGGCCGACTGCCCGGCAGCGCGGCGTCGACGGTCGGCGGTAGGCAACAGACCGTGCAGGATGGCGGGCAGGGCCTCGCGTCCGGTCGCGGCCAGGGCGGTGGTCCGCAGGGCGACGGGGACGGTGACGGGTTCGTTGACGCGCAGGGCGGTGTCCAGCAGGGCCAGCGCCTCGTCCGTGGCCAGCGCCGGGAAGCCCTGGCGGGCCATGCGCTCCAGCTCCGCCGGCGCCAGGGTGCCGCCCATGCCCTCGGCGGTCTCCCACATCCCCCAGGCCAGCGACACGGCCGGCAGGCCCTGCGCCCGGCGGGCGGTGGCGAGCGCGTCCAGCACGGCGTTGGCCGCGGCGTAGGCGGCCTGCCCCGCATTGCCCACCACCCCCGCGAAGGAGGAGAACAGCACGAACGCCTCCAGGTCCCGCCCGGCCGTCAGCTCGTGCAGATGCACAGCCGCCTCGGCCTTCGCCGCCAGGACCCGGGCCAGCCGCTCCGGCGTCAGATCGGCGACCAGCCCGTCGTCCAGCACCCCCGCCGCATGCACCACACCACTCAGCCGCACCCCGTCCAGAACGGCCTCCAGAGCGGCGCGATCACTCACGTCACAGGCCACGGCCCTCGCCCGGGCGCCGAGTGCGGCCAGTTCGGCCAGCAACTCCCCGGCGCCGGGGGCGTCGGGGCCGCGGCGGGAGACCAGCAGCAGATCCCGCACCCCGTGCACGGTCACCAGATGCCGGGCCACCACAGCGCCCAGCCCGCCGGTGCCACCGGTCACCAGCACCGTCCCCGGCCCCCGCCAGGGCCCGGGCACGCTCAGCACCACCTTGCCCACATGTTTGGCCTGCCCCAGCAGCCGCAGCGCCCGCGGCGCACGCGCCAGGTCATAGGCGGTCACCGGCACCGGCCGCAGCGCCCCCTGCTCGAACAGCTCCAGCAGCGCCGCCCACATGGAGGCGATGCGTTCCGGGCCCGCGTCCATCAGGTCGAAGGCGGTATAGGCGATGCCGTACTGGGCCCTGACCTGCTCGGCATCGCGGATGTCGGTCTTGCCCATCTCCACGAACCGGCCCCCCGGCCGCACCAGCCGCAACGACGCATCCACGAACTCCCCCGCCAGGGAGTCCAGCACCACATCCACCCCCGACCCGAACACCTCCGCAAAAGCGGTCGTCCGCGAAGAGGCGATCCGCTCCCGCGCCACCCCCAGCTCACGCACCGCCGGCCACTTCGCCTCACTGGCCGTCGCATACACCTGCGCCCCCAGATGCCGGGCCAGCTGCACCGCCGCCATGCCCACCCCACCGGCCGCGGCATGCACCAGCACCGACTCCCCCGCCGCCAGCCCGGCCAGATCCACCAACGCGTAATACGCCGTGAGGAACACGATCGGCACACTCGCGGCCTGCTCGAACGACCACCCCTCCGGCACCGGGGCCAGCATCCGCGCATCCGCCACCGCCACCGGACCGAACGCCCCGTCCAGCAGCCCCATCACCCGGTCCCCCACCGCCAGACCCGACACCCCGGGGCCGACCTCCACGATCACCCCGGCACCCTCGTGCCCCAGCCGGCCCGCATCCCCGGGATAGGTGCCCAGCACGTTCAGCACGTCGCGGAAGTTGACCCCCGCGGCCCGCACCCCGACCCGCACCTGCCCCGGCCCCAGCGGCCGCGGCTCCTCCGGAAGAAGGGTGACGCCGTCCAGCCGGCCCCGCTGCCCGACCTCCATCCGCCACGACATGCCCGGCGCCACCACCGGCGGCACCAGCACCCCGTCCCCCGCCATCCGCACCACACGCGGCACCCACACCTCGCCGCCACGCACCGCCAGCTGCGGCTCCCCGCCGACGCCAACATGCCGCACCAAAGACCGGTACGAAGCGGCATCACCATCGACATCGGCCAGGAGGAAACGGCCCGGATGCTCACTCATCGCCGACCGCACCAGACCCCACACCCCGGCCCCACCGAGGTCGGGCGTCTCGCCGTCCCGGACGGCCACGGCGCCGGACGTCACCACGACCAGACGCGCGGCGGAGAACCGCTCCTCACCCAGCCACTGCTGTACGGCGGCCAGCACCTCGTCGACCGCTGCGGTCCCCGCTTCCCGGCGCACGGGCAGGAAGACCGTCCCGGAGACCTCGCCCTCGCAGGCGGTGACGGTGAGCCCGGCGGCCTGCCAGGAGTCGAGGATCTCCGGGGCGCGGAGGAAGGTCACCTGGCTGGGTGCGTCATCGGCCGGTTCCTCCTCGCCCGGCACCCACTCCACGCGGTAGAGGTTCTCCGTACCGGCCGACGCGCCCTGCGCGGCCAGCGCCGCCACGGCGACCGGACGCAGCGCCAGCGACTCGATCCCCGCCACGGGTTCACCCTCGGCGTCGGCGAGCCGCAGGGCGTACTCGTCGGCACCGCGCGGACTGATCCGCACCCGTACTCGGCTCGTGCCGACTGCCTCGCAGGACACTCCCGACCACGCGAACGGCAGGAGCGCTCCCTGGTTCTCGCCGGTCCGCAGCGCGAGCGCGTGCAGCACGGCGTCCAGCAGCGCCGGGTGCAGCCCGAACGCGCTCGCTTCGGCCGCCGGTTCCTCCGGCAGCGCCGCCTCCACGAAGAGTTCCTCACCGCGGGTCCAGGCACGGTGCAGACCGCGGAAGGCGGGGCCGTAGCGCAGTCCGGCGTCGGCCAACCGGTCGTACAGGCCGGTCACGTCGATCGGTTCCGCATCGGCCGGCGGCCAGGCCCGCAGGTCCCACGGTTCGTGGGCCATCCTTCCGGAGCTCACCGTACCGGTGGCGTGCAGGGTCCACTGCTGATCGGAGTCGTCACCGTCGGGCCGGGCGTACAGCCGCAGCGCGCGGACTCCCGTGTCGTCAGGGGCGTCGAGGGCGATCTGAATCTGTGCCGCACCGCGCTCGGGGAGGATCAACGGGGCTTGAAGAGCGAGTTCGTCCAGGCGCTCGCAGCGGACCCGTTCGGCGGCGGCCAGGGCCAGTTCGATCAAGGCCGTGCCAGGGACGACAGTGGTCTCGCCGACGACGTGATCCGCGAGCCACGGGGTGGTTGCCGTGGACAGCCGGGCGGTCAGCAGCAGGGCGTCCGAACCGGCGACGGGCACGGCCGCGCCGAGCAGCGGGTGCTCCGAGGCACCGAGCCCGAGGCCGCGCGCGTCACCGGCCGAGCCCGCACCACGCAGCCAGAAACGCCGACGTTGGAAGGGGTAGGTGGGCAGGTCGACGCGGTGGGCGCCGGTTCCCTCGAAGACCGCCGACCAGTCGACGGTGGTGCCGCGTACGTACAGTTCGGCGACCGCGTGCAGGATGCCGTCGGGCTCCGGCTGCTGCCTGCGCAGTGCCGAGGCGGCGAACGCCGGTTCCACCAGGGCCGACAGGACGGGGTCCGGCCCTACTTCGAGGAAGCGGACCGCCCCCAGGTCCCCGATGGCTGTCAGGGCCGCGTCGTGGAAACGGACCGGCCGCACGATCTGCTCCGCCCAGTACTCCGGACTC
>NZ_BAAATK010000112.1:0-4325 GCF_039533365.1 Streptomyces glaucus | reverse complement strand
CCGGGATCACCCTTCCCGCCACCCTCGTCTTCGACCACCCGACCCCCACCGCACTGGTCGCGTTCCTCCGTGCCCTGCTGCTGGGCGAGGCGGCGACGGCCGAGGTGCCGACGCCTGGACGCGAGAGGTCGGCCACGGACGAGCCGATCGCGATCGTCGGCATGGGCTGCCGATTCCCCGGCGGGGTGGACTCGCCCGAGGCGTTGTGGCGGCTGGTCGCCTCCGGGCAGGACGCGATCACCCCGTTCCCGTCGGACCGGGGTTGGGACGCCCGATCGCTGGAGGGGATCGCCGCGGTCGGTGGATTCGTCCGGGACGCGGGAGACTTCGACCCCGATCTGTTCGGGATCTCGCCGCGTGAGGCTCTCGTGATGGATCCGCAGCAGCGGCTGCTGCTGGAGACCGCCTGGGAGGCGCTGGAGCGGGCCGGCATCGATCCGCTGTCCCTGCGCGGCACCGCCACCGGCGTGTACGCGGGCGTGTCGGCGAACGGTTACGCCAGCGGACAGGAGGACGACGAGGTCGATCCGGAGACCGACGGTTATCTGCTGACCGGTAGTACGCCGAGTGTGGCCTCGGGGCGTCTGGCGTATGTGTTCGGGCTGGAGGGTCCGGCGGTGTCGGTGGACACGGCGTGTTCGTCGGCGTTGGTGGCGCTGCATCTGGCGTGTCAGGCGCTGCGGGCCGGGGAGTGCGACCTGGCGCTGGCCGGGGGTGCCACCGTCATGGCGACACCGGGCATGTTCCTGGAGTTCGCCCGGCAGGGCGGGCTCGCGGCGGACGGGCGGTGCAAGTCCTTCGCCGAGGGCGCGGACGGCACCGGCTGGTCGGAGGGCGGTGGTGTGCTGGTCGTGGAGCGCCTGTCGGACGCGCTGCGCAACGGGCACCGGGTGCTGGCGGTGGTCAAGGGCAGCGCGGTCAACCAGGACGGGGCGTCCAACGGGCTGACGGCGCCGAACGGGCCCTCCCAGCAGCGGGTGATCCGCCAGGCGCTGGCCAACGCGGGCCTGTCGCCGGCCGAGGTGGACGCGGTGGAGGCGCACGGCACCGGCACCCGCCTCGGTGACCCGATCGAGGCGCAGGCGCTGCTGGCCACCTACGGCCAGGCGCGCACCGACGACGAGCCGCTGTGGCTCGGCTCGGTCAAGTCCAACATCGGACACGCGCAGGCGGCCGCGGGCGTGGCCGGGATCGTCAAGATGGTGATGGCGCTACAGGCGGAACTGCTGCCCCGTACCCTCCATGCCGAGGAGCGCTCCCGTCACGTGGACTGGGAGTCCGGTGCGGTCGAACTGCTCACCGAGGAACGGGCCTGGCCGTCCGGCGACCGACCCCGCCGGGCCGGTGTGTCCTCGTTCGGCATCAGCGGCACCAATGCCCACGTCATCCTGGAGGAGGCGCCGCCTGCTCCTGCTCCTGCGGAGCCGGGGCGGAAGGCACCTTCCGGTCTGCCGGTGGTGCCGTGGGTGGTGTCGGCGCGCGGCGCGGAGGCGCTGGGGGCGCAGCTGGAGCGGCTCGCCTCCGTCGAGGCCGATCCGGTCGACGTCGGGTTCTCGCTGGCGTCGACGCGGGCCGCGCTGGAGCACCGGGCCGTGGTGCTGGGTACTGATCTGGAGGCGCTGCGGTCCGGGCTCGCCGCACCCGCCGTGTCCGGTGTGGTCGGTGAGGGCCGTACGGCGTGGATGTTCACCGGACAGGGCAGCCAGCGGCCCGGCATGGGGCGGGAACTATACGCCGCCTTCCCGGTGTTCGCCCGGGCACTGGACGAGGTGTGCGGCCTGCTCGACACGGAGCTGGCCGGTCGGGCGGGCTTCGACCTGCCCGTGCGCGAGGTGCTGTTCGCCGCGGACGGCAGCCCGGAGGCGGCCCTGCTGGACCGTACGGGATACGCCCAGACAGCCCTGTTCGCCGTGCAGGTGGCCTCGGTCGCCCTGCTGCGGTCGTGGGGCGCCGAACCCGATGTCGTCCTCGGCCACTCCGTGGGCGAGCTCGCCGCCGCCTACACCGCCGGAGTCTTCGACCTTCCCGACGCCGCCCGGCTGGTGGCGGCGCGGGCCCGGCTGATGCAGGCCCTGCCCGGGGGCGGCGCGATGGCCGCCGTCGAGGCCGGCGAAGCCGAGGTGACCGGGCTGCTGGCCGAGGTGGGCGCGGCGGACGTGGCCGTCGCCGCCGTCAACGGACCCCGGGCGGTCGTCGTCTCCGGCGCGGAGGACGGCGTCGCACGGGTCGTGGCCGCCGCCCGTGAGCAGGGCCGCAGGGCCACCCGGCTGCGGGTCAGCCACGCCTTCCACTCCCCGCTGATGGAACCGATGCTCGCCGAGTTCGCCGAGGCGGCCGCGAACGTCGACCACCGGAACCCGCGCCGCGCCGCCGTCAGCACGGTCAGCGGCGCGCCCCTCGCGGACGGCGACTGGACCAGCGCCGACTACTGGGTGCGGCAGATACGGCAGCCGGTCAGGTTCCACCAGGCGGCCACCGAGACAATCACCGGCCAGGGCGTCACCCGGCTGCTGGAGATCGGCCCCGATCCGGTGCTCGGCAGCCACGTCGAGACGGCCGCCGACCGCGTGACGGCGTCGGTGCTGCGCAAGGGGCGGCCCGAGGCCGAGACGTTCCTGCGGGCCGTGGCCGAACTGTTCGTGCGCGGCGCCGGCACGGACTGGTCGGCGGTCTTCGCCGGCAGCGGAGCGCGCCGCGTGGACCTGCCGACCTACCCGTTCCGACACCGGCGGTTCTGGCTGCGGCCCGGCCGCGCCACAACCGGCGCCGACGACCTCGGTCTCGGCGCCGCCGGACACCCGCTGCTCGGTGCCGCCGTGCCCGTCGCCGGATCGGACGCCCTGCTGCTCACCGCCCGCCTGTCGGCGCACGGCCACTCCTGGACGGCCGACCACCGGGTCGCGGGCCGCGTCGTCGTCCCCGGCACCGCCCTGCTCGAACTCGCCCTTCAGGCCGGGGAACGGACGGGCTGCGACCACGTTGCCGAACTCGTCCTGCAGGCCCCGCTCGTCCTGCCCGAGGACGGCGCCGTCCAGGTGCAGATCGCCGTCGACCCGCCCGAGGAACCCGCCGGCACGCCCGGCACGGAGACGCACGGCGGGGAACACCGCACCCTGCGGATCCACGCCCGCCCCGACGACGGTCCCGTCGACACGCCCTGGACCCTGCACGCCACCGCGACCCTCGCCCGCCGGGCCACCCCCGAACCGGACTGGAACCTGCGCGCCTGGCCGCCCGCCGACGCCCGCCCCCTGCCGCTCGACGAGCTGTACGACCGGCTGGCCCGCGCCGGCCTCGCCTACGGACCGGCGTTCCGCGGCCTGACCCGAGCCTGGGCGCACGGCGAGGAACTGTACGTGGAGGCCGCGCTGCCGGAACCGGCCGCCGCCGAGGCGACCGCCTACGGCCTGCACCCCGCCCTGCTGGACAGCGTGCTCCACGCTCTGGCGCTCCAGGCACCGGACGGGCGGGACGCGCTGCTGCCGTTCCTCTGGTCGGGCGTGTCGCTCACCGCGGTCGGCGCCACCGCCGTACGCGCCCATCTCGTGCCCACCGGCGCCGGAGAGACCAGCGTGCGCGTGGCCGACGCGGCGGGCGACCCCGTGGCCACGGTCGAGTCCCTGCTGCTGCGCCCGGTCGCCGCCACCGACCTCGGACCGGCCGACGGCACCGAGCACCTGTACCGCCTGGACTGGGTGCCCGTGCCCCAATCCCCGGACGCAGCCCTGCCCTCCGGGCGGTCCTGGGCCCTGCTGTCGTCCGACGCAGAGGCGGCGGAGCGCTGGGCCGCGGCGGGCGTCCCGCTGACCCGCCACCGCCACCTCGGCGACCTGCTCGCCGCACTGCGGGAAGGCGCCGACGCACCGGATGTGGTGATCCTCCCCGTCGACGAGGCCATGCCGGAGACGAACGACACCAGTGGGATCGATGAAATCAGTGAAACCAGTGATTCGTCCGAGCTGGGTGGAACGTCCCAGGCGGTCGGCGCGAACTCTGGTGAAGTCCTGGGTGGGATTGCTGGTGTCCTGGGGGCCATGCGGACCTGGCTGGCGGAGGAACGACTGGCCGGATCGCGCCTGGTGGTGACCACCACCGGCGCGGTCCAGGCCGGCGCTGCCGTCGACCGGAACGGACCCGACCTCGGCGGAGCCGGGGTGTGGGGCCTGGTGCGCTCCGCGATGAGCGAGCATCCGGGCCGTTTCCTCCTGGCCGACCTCGACGACGACCCCGCCTCCTACGAGCCCCTCGCACGGCACATCGCGGCGGGGGAGGAGCCGCAGCTGGCGGTGCGTGGCGGCGAGGTGTGGGTGCCGCGTGTGGTGCGG
>NZ_BAAATK010000111.1:0-4497 GCF_039533365.1 Streptomyces glaucus | reverse complement strand
TGGTGCTGGCGCTGCGCCACGAACAACTGCCGCGCACGCTGCACGTGGACCGGCCGTCCTCGCACGTGGACTGGTCGGCGGGTGCGGTGCAGCTGCTGACCGAGGCGCGGGAGTGGCCGCGCGGGCAGCGGCCGCGCCGGGCGGGGGTGTCCGCGTTCGGCATCAGCGGCACCAACGCCCACGTCATCCTGGAGGAGGCACCCGCCGAGGAACCCGCCCCGGAGCCTGTCGTCCCGGCTCATCCGGCGGACACCGTGCCCTGGATCCTGAGCGGCCGGACCCGGCAGGCCCTGCGCGCGCAGGCCGCCCGGCTCGCCGCCCACCTGGCGGAACACCCGGCCCTGCCCGCCGCCGGCATCGGCCACACCCTCGCCACGGCCCGCGCCGCCCTCGACCACCGCGCGGTCCTCGTCGGCGACAGCACCGACACGCTCGCCGCGGCCGCCGCCGCGCTGGCCGACGACGACACCGCCGCGCTCGTCACCGGCGTCGCGGGAGAGGGCCGTACGGTCTGGGCGTTCACCGGGCAGGGCAGCCAGCGCCCCGGCATGGGCCGCGAACTGCACGCGCGCTACCCGGCGTTCGCCCAGACCGTCGACGACGTCTGCGCCCTGCTGGACGCCGAACTGTCCGGCGCCGAAGGCCTCGACGTGCCCCTGCGCACCGTTCTGCTCGCCGCCGAGGGCAGCCCGGAGGCGGCACTCCTGGACCGTACCGGCTACGCCCAGACGGCTCTTTTCACCCTCCAGGTCGCCCTCGTGGAACTGCTGCGCTCCTGGGGCATGGCCCCGGACGCGGTGCTCGGCCACTCGGTCGGCGAGTTCGCCGCCGCCTACACCGCCGGTGTCCTCGACCTGCCCGACGCCGTACGCCTGGTGGCGGCCCGGGCGCGCCTCATGCAGGCACTGCCCGAGGGCGGGGCCATGGCGGCCGTCGAGGCCGACCCGGAGGAGGTCGCCTCCTGGCTGGACGGTGACGTGGTGATCGCCGCCGTCAACGGCCCCGCCGCCGTGGTCGTCTCCGGCACCGAGAGCGCGGTCGAGCGCGTGCTGGGCACCGCCCGCGAGCAGGGCCGCCGCACCACCCGGCTGCGGGTCTCCCACGCCTTCCACTCGCCGCTGATGGAGCCGATGCTCGCCGAGTTCGCCGCCGTCGCGGCCGGCCTCGACTACCGGCCGCCCGTGCTGCCCGCCGTCAGCACCGTCACCGGCCGCACGGTCCGCGACGGCGACTGGACCACCGCCGACTACTGGGTACGGCAGGTCGGACAGCCCGTTCTCTTCCACGACGCAGTCCTCGCCGCCACCGGTGAGCTCGGCGCCACCCGGCTGCTGGAACTCGGACCCGACCCGGTCCTCGCCGCGCTCGCCCAGCGGACCGCCCCCGACCTGACGGTGGCCGCCGCCACCCTGCGCGCGGGCCGGGCCGAGGCGGACACCCTGCTGAGCGCGGTCGGTGAACTGTTCGTCCGGGGCGAGCGGGTGCGGTGGGCGGACGTGCTCGCCGGCACGGGGGCACGACTCGTGGACCTGCCGACGTACGCCTTCCAACGCGACCGCTTCTGGCTGCCGGACCGGACGACGGCCGGCGCGCCCGCCGGGACGGCGGCCGGGGACGGCGCCGAGACGGCCTTCTGGCAGCTGGTCGAGGACGGCGACCCGGCCACACTGGCCCGGGAACTGGGCCTGCCGGGGGGCGCGTCACTGGACGCGCTGCTGCCGGCCCTGTCCGACTGGCGCCGACGGCAGCGGGAGCGGACGAAGGCCGCGGGCCGGCGCTACCGCCTGCTGTGGCAGCCGGTGCCCGTGGCGGACCGGGGACGGCTGACGGGCCGCTGGCTGGTGGCGGTGCCACAGCCGACCGGTACGGCCACCACCGCGGACACACCGGCTTCGCCGCCCCACGCCACCGCCGACGCACCTGCACCGGGCCTCCCGACCCACGGCACCGCCGGCACGTCCCTCCCGGGCTCCCCGGCCCACGAGACCCCCGCCGGGGACGCGCCGGCCCTCCCGGCGGAGACCACCGCAGCGGACGAGCTCGACGACGCCCCCGCCTGCCTCCGTGCCCTGCGGGCCGCGGGAGCCGACGCCGTCCTCCTGCCGCTCACCGCCGACGACAGCCCCGAAACGGTCGCCGCGCGCCTGCGGGACCTCGCACCGGACGCCCCGGCCGGCATCGTCGTGCTGCCCGCGACCGACGCCGACCTGACCACCCGTACCGCACCCCACCTCACCCTCCTCCAGGCCCTCGACGCCACGGGGACCGAGACACCGGTGTGGGCGGTCACGCGGTCCGCCGTCGCCGTGGGCACGGGGGAACCACTCGCCCGCCCGGACCAGGCGCAGGTCTGGGGCTTCGGCCGTACGGCGGCGCTCGAACAGCCCCGCCGCTGGGGCGGGCTCGTCGACCTCCCCGCCGAGGACACCGGCCCCGAACCGTGGCAACGGCTCGCCGCCGTCCTGGCCGCCCCCGGCCCGGAGGACCAGCTCGCCATCCGGCCCTCCGGCGTGTTCGCGGCACGCGTGGCGCACGACACCCGTCCCGGACCCGGCACCCCCGGCCGTCCGGCACCGCGCGGCACGATCCTGATCACCGGCGGTACGGGCGCTCTCGGCGGCCACGTCGCACGCCGGCTCGCCGACCTCGGCACTCCGCACCTGCTGCTGGTCTCCCGCAGCGGCGAGCACGCGCCCGGCGCCGCCGAACTGCGCCGCGACCTGACCGCACGCGGCGCCGAAGTCACCCTCGCCGCCTGCGACGTGAGCGACCGCCAAGCCCTGCGCGCCCTGCTCGACGGCATCCCGGACCGGACCCCGCTCACCGGCGTCGTCCACACCGCGGGCCTGCCGCAGAGCACCCCCCTCACCGACACCACCCCCGACCAGCTCGCCGAGGTCGTCGCGGCCAAGGTCACCGGCGCCCGCAACCTGCACGAGCTGACCGCCGGCCTGGACCTCGACCTGTTCGTCCTGTTCTCCTCCGTGGCGGGCGTGTGGGGCAGCGGCGGCCAGGCCGCGTACGCCGCGGGCAACGCCTACCTCGACGCCCTCGCCCAGCACCGCCGCACCCTCGGCCTGCCCGCCACCGCGATCGCCTGGGGCCCCTGGGCCGGCGGCGGCATGGCCGCCGACGAACAGGTCGCCGGGCACCTGCGCGAGCGCGGCCTGACCCTCCTCGACCCCGACCACGCACTGGACGCCCTGGAGGAGATCCTCGACGAGGGACGCACCTGCGCCACCGTCGCCGACATCGACTGGACACGCTTCGCGCCGTCGTTCACCGTCGCCCGGCCCAGCGCGCTCATCGCCGGCCTCCCCGAGGTCGCCGCCACCACCCGCACAGCCGGCACCCGCGCAACAACCGAGAACGAACTCGCCCGCACGCTGCGCGCCCAGCCCGCCGCCGAACAACACCGGCACCTGCTGGACCTGGTGCGATCCCAGGTCGCCGCCGTCCTCGGCCACGCCACCCCGGCCGTGATCGACCCCGAACGCCCCTTCAAGGACCTCGGGTTCGACTCGCTCACCGCCGTCGACCTGCGCAACCGGCTGAACACCGCCACCGCGCTCACCCTCCCCACCACGCTCGTCTTCGACCACCCGACCCCGGCCGCCCTGACCGCCCACCTGCGCGACCGGCTCCTCGGCGACACCGACCCCGACCCCGGCACCGGGTCCCGCGTCCCGCTCGCCCCGGCCCGCTCCGACGAACCCATCGCCGTCATCGGCATGGGCTGCCGCCTCCCCGGCGGCATCACCTCGCCGGAACAGCTCTGGGACGTGCTGACGGCGGGCGAGGACCGCATGTCGCCCCTCCCCGACGACCGTGGCTGGGACATCCCCGGCCTCCTGGAGTCCGCCTCCGCCGCACTGGGCACCTCCTTCGTCGGACTCGGCGGCTTCGTGCCCCGGGTCGCCGACTTCGACGCGGAGCTGTTCGGCATCAGCCCGCGCGAGGCGCTGGCGATGGACCCGCAGCAGCGGCTGCTGCTGGAAACCGCCTGGGAGGCCCTGGAACGCGCCGGCATCGACCCGCTCTCGCTGCGCGGCACCGCCACCGGCGTGTACGCGGGCGTCTCCGCCAACGGCTACGGCGGCACCGTCCACGAGGCCGAAGGCGAGGCCGGCGGCTACCTGCTCACCGGCAGCACCCCCAGCGTCGCCTCCGGCCGCCTGTCGTACGTCCTCGGCCTGGAGGGCCCCGCGGTGTCCGTCGACACCGCCTGCTCCTCGGCCCTGGTCGCCCTGCATCTGGCCTGCCAGGCCCTGCGCGCCGGCGAGTGCGACACCGCCCTGGCCGGCGGCGCGACGGTCATGGCCAACCCCACCGCCTTCGTCGAGTTCTCCCGCCAGCGCGGCCTCGCCCCCGACGGCCGGTGCAAGCCGTTCGCGGAGGCCGCCGACGGCACGGGCTGGTCGGAGGGCGCGGGTGTGCTGGTGCTGGAGCGGCTGTCGGACGCACGCCGCAACGGGCACCGGGTGCTGGCGGTCATCC
>NZ_BAAATK010000110.1:0-4589 GCF_039533365.1 Streptomyces glaucus | reverse complement strand
GTCCCAGCGCACCGACCCCACCCCACCGGCCCCCGCACACCGGACCAACCGGGGCGCGAGGAGCCGGTCGCCGCGTACGGCGAGTTCGGTCTCCCCGTCGCTGAACGCGGCCATGAGCGCGGGCAGGGGCGGGAGTGCGGGAGCGGTCGGGTCGAGGGCGAGCAGGGCGAACCGGGCCGGGTGCTCGGTGGCCGCCGAGCGCAGCAGGCCGCGTGCCGCTTCCACGACCGGGTCGTGGCCGTCCGGGACCACGACGACGAGGCGGGACGTCTCGTACGGGGCCGCGGCGAGCCAGTCGTGGATCAGGCGGAGGACCCGGTGGAGGGTGGGGTGCAGGTCGTCCGCGGTCAGCTCGGTGAGGACCAGGTCCGGGGCGGCTTCGGCGGCGGGCCGGCTGGTCGGGTCGGTGAGGACGCGGGCTGCGGGGGGTGCCCAGGCCGGGGCCCGGTCCGGGGCGAGGACGGCGGCTTCGGCCGCCGCTGTCCGCCTCCCGGTGTCCAGGGGGGTCCACTCCACCTGGAACAGGGCGCCGTGCGCGGGCGTCGGCGTCCCGAGGTCGGCCGCCGGGCGGGTGACGAGGGAGCCGACGGTGGCGACCGGGGCTCCGGCGGGGTCGGTGAGGGTGAGGGCGATGCCGCCGTCCGCCGGGTCGCGGGTCAGGCGGGCCCGTACTTCGCGGGCTCCGGTGGTGTGCAGTTCCACGTCGTGCCAGGCGAAGGGCAGGCCGGGCGTTCCGCCGGTGAACGCGGCGGCGTGCAGGACGGCGTCGAAGAGGGCGGGGTGGAGGCCGAAGCCGTCGGTGTCGGTGTCCTCGGCGAGCGCGGCCTGCGCGAACAGTTCGTCCCCGCGCCGCCACACCGCGGTCAGCGCCCGGAACGGCGGTCCGTAGTCCAGGGCGGCGTCGGCCAGTTCGTCGTGGAGGCCGTCGAGGTCGACGGGTTCGGCGCCGGGCGGCGGCCATGTCCCGGGGGTGCCGGGGGGCGGGCCGTCGGGTGTGGTGAGCAGGCCGGTGGCGTGACGCAGCCAGGGGGTGTCCGGCTCGTCCTCGGGACGGGAGGAGACGGTCACCGGGCGGTGGCCCGAGGCGTCGGGGGCGCCGACGAGGACCTGGAGGGCGAGGGCGTCGCGTTCGGGCAGGGCCAGGGGGGCGGCGAGGGTGAGCTCGGTGATCCGGCCGTGGCCGAGTTCGGCGCCGGCGCGGGCCACCAGGTCGGCCAGCGCGGTGCCGGGCAGCAGGACGCGGCCGGCGACCCGGTGGCCGGTGGTCCACGGGTGGGTGGCCGTCGAGACACGGCCGGTGAACAGGGTGCCGTCGGTGTCGGCGAGGGACACGGCCGCCGTCAGCAGCGGGTGGCGTACGGCGGTCAGGCCGGCGCCGCGGACGTCCGTCCGGGCGGGGCCGGCGGTGGGCCAGTAGCGGCGGCGCCGGAACGGATAGGTGGGCAGTTCGGTGCGGCGGGCGCCGGTGCCGGTGAAGAGGGCGGGCCAGTCGACGGGCACGCCCGCGGTGAACAGCCGGGCGAGCGCGGTGACGAGCGCGGTCTCCTCGGGGTGGCCGGCGCGCAGCAGCGGCACGGTCAGCGCGGGGGCGTCGTCGGGCAGCGCCGGGGCGATGAGGCCCGTCAGGACCGCCGTGGGGCCGATCTCCAGGTAGGTCCGGGCGCCGGTCCCGGCCAGTGCGCGGACCGCGTCGGCGAAGCGGACGGTCCGGCGGGCGTGCCGCACCCAGTGGTCGGCCGTCGTCAGGTCGCCGTCCCCGGCGAGCGTTCCGGTGAGGGCCGACACGACGGGCAGCCGCGGCTCGTGGAACTCCAGGCCGTTCAGGGCCTCCCGGAAGGCGGCCAGCATGGGGTCCGTCAGCGGGGAGTGGAAGGCGTGGCTGACCCGCAGCCGGGTCGTGCGACGGCCGGGCAGGCCGGCCGCGACGGCGAGGACCGCCTCCCGCGTACCGGACAGGACCACGGAGGCCGGGCCGTTGACCGCCGCGATCGCCACCGTGTCCGTGAGCAGCGGGGCGACCTCGTCCTCGGTGGCTTCCACGGCGAGCATCAGGCCGCCTTCGGGCAGTTCCGCCATGAGCCGGGCGCGGGCGGTGACCAGGGCGCAGGCGTCGGGCAGCGACAGCACCCCGGCCACGTGCGCGGCCGTGATCTCGCCGACGGAGTGGCCGGTGACGACGTCCGGTCGTACGCCGAGGGACTCCAGCAGCCGGTACAGGGCGACCTCGACGGCGAACAGAGCGGGCTGGGTCCGGTCGGTGCGCTGCAGCGCGGCCTCGTCGCCGCCCCACATCGTCTCCCGCAGGCCGGGGTCGAGCAGCGCCAGCGTCTCGTCGAGGGCGGCGGCGAACACCGGGAAGCGGGCGTACAGGTCCCGGCCCATGCCGAGGCGCTGGGCGCCCTGCCCGGAGAAGACGAAGGCGACCCGGCCGGGGTCGCCGGCCACCGCGCGGGCGATCTCCACGGGGCCGGAGTCGGTGGCGAGCGCCACGGCCCGGTGCGGGAACGCCGTGCGGGCGGCGGCGGCCAGGGTGCCGCCGACGTCCAGCCGGTCGTTGCGGTCGGCGAGGCGGGCGAGGCGGGCGTCGAGCGCGTCCGCCGTGCGGGCCGACAGCACCCAGGGCACCGCGCCGGGCACGAGGCCGGCGCCGGGGTGCTCACCGGTGTCGGCGGGCTGCGGCGGGGCGGCTTCCAGGATCACGTGGGCGTTGGTGCCGCTGACGCCGAAGGAGGAGACGCCGGCGCGGCGCGGCCGGCCCGTCTCGGGCCACGGGGTGTCCTCGCGCAGCAGGCGTACGGCGCCCGCGGCCCAGTCGACGTGCGAGGAGGGGGTGTCGGCGTGCAGGGTGCGGGGCAGCAGGCCGTGGCGCAGCGCGAGCACGGTCTTGATGACGCCGGCGACGCCGGCGGCGGCCTGGGTGTGGCCGATGTTGGACTTCACCGAGCCGAGCAGCAGGGGCCGTTCGCGGTCCTGCCCGTAGGCGGCGATGAGGGCCTGCGCCTCGATGGGGTCGCCGAGGCGGGTGCCGGTGCCGTGGCCCTCGACGGCGTCCACGTCGGCCGGGGCGAGCCCGGCCGCGGCCAGGGCCTGCCGGATCACCCGCTGCTGGGCGGGCCCGTTGGGCGCGGTCAGGCCGTTGGAGGCGCCGTCGGAGTTGACGGCGGAGCCGCGCAGCACCGCGAGGACGGGGTGGCCGTTGCGGTGGGCGTCGGAGAGCCGTTCGAGGACGACGAGGCCGACGCCCTCGCCCCAGCCGACGCCGTCGGCCGCGTCCGAGTAGGCCTTGCAGCGGCCGTCGGGTGCGAGTCCGCCCTGCCGGTCGAACTCCACGTAGGTCGACGGCGTCGCCATCACCGTCACCCCGCCGGCCAGGGCGAGCGTGCACTCGCCGCCGTGCAGCGCCTGGGCGGCGAGGTGCAGGGCGACCAGGGAGGAGGAGCAGGCGGTGTCGACGGTGAGGGTGGGGCCTTCCAGGCCGAGGGCGTAGGCGACGCGGCCGGAGGCGACGCTGTGGGCGCTGCCGGCGCCGCGCAGCCCTTCGAACCGTTCGTCGGTGAGCAGGGTGCCGTAGTCGCCGTACATGACGCCGGCGAAGACGCCGGTGCGGCTGCCGCGCAGCGTCACCGGGTCGATGCCGGCCCGCTCGATCGCCTCCCAGGCGGTCTCCAGCAGCAGTCGCTGCTGGGCGTCCGTGGCCAGCGCCTCGCGGGGGCTCATGCCGAAGAAGTCGGCGTCGAAGTCGCCCGCGTCGGTGAGGAAGCCGCCGCGGCGGGGGCTTCCCCAGCCGCGTTCGGCGGGCACGTCGCCGATGGCGTCCACGCCTTCGGTGAGCAGTCGCCACAGGTCGTCCGGGGAGGTGACGCCGCCGGGGAAGCGGCACGCCATGCCCACGACGGCCACCGGGTCGTCGGTGACGGCGGGCCGTGCGGGCGGGTGGACGGCGGCGGGGCGCCGGCCGGTGAGCTCGTCGCGCAGGTGGGCGGCGAGGGCGGTGGCCGTCGGGTGGTCGAAGACGAGGGTCGCGGACAGGCGCAGGCCGGTGGCGGCGGTGAGCGCGTTGCGCAGTTCGACGGCGGTGAGGGAGTCGAACCCGAGTTCCCGGAAGGGCCGTTCGGGGTCCACGGCGTCGGTGCCGCGGTGGCCGAGGACCCGGGCGACGTGGTGGCGGACGAGGGTCACCAGTTCACGCAGTCGCGCCTCGGGGTCCAGCCGGCCGATCCGCGCGGCGAGATCCGGGCCGTCCGCGCCGGCGGGGACGGCGCGGGCCGCGGTGCGGCGGGGTCCGGGCCCGCGGACGAGGCCGCGCAGCACGGCCGGGACGGTGTCGCCGGCGGCCCGCAGGGCCGCGGTGTCGAACCGTATCGGCAGCACGACGGGTTCCTCGCCCGCCAGCGCCGCGTCGAAGAGGTCCAGGGCGCCGGCCGTGGACAGCGGCAGCAGTCCCGCGCGGGCCATGCGCGCGCGGTCCGCCGCGGTGAGCCGCGCGGTCATTCCCGCCGACGCCTCCCAGGGACCCCAGGCCAGCGACAGCCCCGGCAGGCCGAGGCTGCGGCGGTGGCGTACGAGGGCGTCGAGGTAGGCGTTGGCGG
>NZ_BAAATK010000109.1:0-5232 GCF_039533365.1 Streptomyces glaucus | reverse complement strand
TCAGAACCAACACAGTGGACGCGAGCCTCTATGGACAAGCCCTCGGCCTATTAGTACCGGTCACCTCCACACGTTACCGTGCTTCCAGATCCGGCCTATCAACCCAGTCGTCTACTGGGAGCCTTACCCCATCAAGTGGGTGGGAGTCCTCATCTCGAAGCAGGCTTCCCGCTTAGATGCTTTCAGCGGTTATCCCTCCCGAACGTAGCCAACCAGCCATGCCCTTGGCAGAACAACTGGCACACCAGAGGTTCGTCCGTCCCGGTCCTCTCGTACTAGGGACAGCCCTTCTCAAGACTCCTACGCGCACAGCGGATAGGGACCGAACTGTCTCACGACGTTCTAAACCCAGCTCGCGTACCGCTTTAATGGGCGAACAGCCCAACCCTTGGGACCGACTCCAGCCCCAGGATGCGACGAGCCGACATCGAGGTGCCAAACCATCCCGTCGATATGGACTCTTGGGGAAGATCAGCCTGTTATCCCCGGGGTACCTTTTATCCGTTGAGCGACGGCGCTTCCACAAGCCACCGCCGGATCACTAGTCCCGACTTTCGTCCCTGCTCGACCCGTCGGTCTCACAGTCAAGCTCCCTTGTGCACTTACACTCAACACCTGATTGCCAACCAGGCTGAGGGAACCTTTGGGCGCCTCCGTTACCCTTTAGGAGGCAACCGCCCCAGTTAAACTACCCATCAGACACTGTCCCTGATCCGGATCACGGACCCAGGTTAGACATCCAGCACGACCAGAGTGGTATTTCAACGACGACTCCACGAACACTGGCGTGCCCGCTTCACAGTCTCCCACCTATCCTACACAAGCCGAACCGAACACCAATATCAAACTGTAGTAAAGGTCCCGGGGTCTTTCCGTCCTGCTGCGCGAAACGAGCATCTTTACTCGTAGTGCAATTTCACCGGGCCTATGGTTGAGACAGTCGAGAAGTCGTTACGCCATTCGTGCAGGTCGGAACTTACCCGACAAGGAATTTCGCTACCTTAGGATGGTTATAGTTACCACCGCCGTTTACTGGCGCTTAAGTTCTCAGCTTCGCCCACCCGAAAGTGAGCTAACCGGTCCCCTTAACGTTCCAGCACCGGGCAGGCGTCAGTCCGTATACATCGCCTTACGGCTTCGCACGGACCTGTGTTTTTAGTAAACAGTCGCTTCTCGCTGGTCTCTGCGGCCACCCCCAGCTCGGACCGTGAAGATCGTCACCAGGAATGGCCCCCCTTCTCCCGAAGTTACGGGGGCATTTTGCCGAGTTCCTTAACCATAGTTCACCCGAACGCCTCGGTATTCTCTACCTGACCACCTGAGTCGGTTTAGGGTACGGGCCGCCATGAAACTCGCTAGAGGCTTTTCTCGACAGCATAGGATCATCCACTTCGCCACAATCGGCTCGGCATCAGGTCTCAGACTATATGCCGGGCGGATTTACCTACCCGACGTCCTACACCCTTACCCCGGGACAACCACCGCCCGGGCTGGACTACCTTCCTGCGTCACCCCATCACTCACCTACTACAGGTCTGGTTCGTCGGCTCCACCACTCCCACCGACGGCAAAGCCGGCGGCGGGCGGTCTCACGGACTTAGCATCGCCTGGTTCGATGTTGATCGCTTCACAGCGGGTACCGGAATATCAACCGGTTATCCATCGACTACGCCTGTCGGCCTCGCCTTAGGTCCCGACTTACCCTGGGCAGATCAGCTTGACCCAGGAACCCTTGGTCAATCGGCGCACACGTTTCCCACGTGTGAATCGCTACTCATGCCTGCATTCTCACTCGTCAACCGTCCACAACTGCCTTCCGGCGCTGCTTCACCCGGCAGACGACGCTCCCCTACCCATCACGGCCTCCGTTAGGAGTATGTGCCGCAATGACACGACTTCGGCGGTACGCTTGAGCCCCGCTACATTGTCGGCGCGGAATCACTAGACCAGTGAGCTATTACGCACTCTTTCAAGGGTGGCTGCTTCTAAGCCAACCTCCTGGTTGTCTCTGCGACTCCACATCCTTTCCCACTTAGCGTACGCTTAGGGGCCTTAGTCGATGCTCTGGGCTGTTTCCCTCTCGACCATGGAGCTTATCCCCCACAGTCTCACTGCCGCGCTCTCACTTACCGGCATTCGGAGTTTGGCTAAGGTCAGTAACCCGGTAGGGCCCATCGCCTATCCAGTGCTCTACCTCCGGCAAGAAACACACGACGCTGCACCTAAATGCATTTCGGGGAGAACCAGCTATCACGGAGTTTGATTGGCCTTTCACCCCTAACCACAGGTCATCCCCCAGGTTTTCAACCCTGGTGGGTTCGGTCCTCCACGAAGTCTTACCTCCGCTTCAACCTGCCCATGGCTAGATCACCCCGCTTCGGGTCTTGAGCGTGCTACTCCACCGCCCTCTTCGGACTCGCTTTCGCTACGGCTACCCCACCCGGGTTAACCTCGCAACACACCGCAAACTCGCAGGCTCATTCTTCAAAAGGCACGCAGTCACGAGAGCGGAGCAAGCTCCACTCCGACGCTCCCACGGCTTGTAGGCACACGGTTTCAGGTACTATTTCACTCCCCTCCCGGGGTACTTTTCACCATTCCCTCACGGTACTATCCGCTATCGGTCACCAGGGAATATTTAGGCTTAGCGGGTGGTCCCGCCAGATTCACACGGGATTTCTCGGGCCCCGTGCTACTTGGGTGTCTCTCAAACGAGCCGCTGACGTTTCGACTACGGGGGTCTTACCCTCTACGCCGGACCTTTCGCATGTCCTTCGCCTACATCAACGGTTTCTGACTCGCCGACCGGCCGGCAGACCGGTCAAGAGAGATCCCACAACCCCGCATACGCAACCCCTGCCGGGTCTCACACGCATACGGTTTGGCCTCATCCGGTTTCGCTCGCCACTACTCCCGGAATCACGGTTGTTTTCTCTTCCTGCGGGTACTGAGATGTTTCACTTCCCCGCGTTCCCTCCACACTGCCTATGTGTTCAGCAGCGGGTGACAGCCCATGACGACTGCCGGGTTTCCCCATTCGGACACCCCCGGATCACAGCTCGGTTGACAGCTCCCCGGGGCCTATCGCGGCCTCCCACGTCCTTCATCGGTTCCTGGTGCCAAGGCATCCACCGTGCGCCCTTAAAAACTTGGCCACAGATGCTCGCGTCCACTGTGCAGTTCTCAAACAACGACCAGCCACCCGTCACAACCCGCACCAAACGGGCCTTCACCGGGGCCGGCACCGAAGGCAGCCCTTACGGCCATGCCCTCAGACACCCAACAGCGTGCCCGACACGCCCAGCCGACCAGATCAGCGTTCCACGCCCCGAAGAGCAGTACTAGCGCCTGGTCCGTCCTGGACCGTGCCGAGTAGTCAACGTTCCACCCATGAGCAACCAGCACCGGACGTTCGCCGATGTACTGGCCTCTGACCAGGCCGAAACCCGGTGAGAAGTGCTCCTTAGAAAGGAGGTGATCCAGCCGCACCTTCCGGTACGGCTACCTTGTTACGACTTCGTCCCAATCGCCAGTCCCACCTTCGACAGCTCCCTCCCACAAGGGGTTGGGCCACCGGCTTCGGGTGTTACCGACTTTCGTGACGTGACGGGCGGTGTGTACAAGGCCCGGGAACGTATTCACCGCAGCAATGCTGATCTGCGATTACTAGCGACTCCGACTTCATGGGGTCGAGTTGCAGACCCCAATCCGAACTGAGACCGGCTTTTTGAGATTCGCTCCACCTCACGGTATCGCAGCTCATTGTACCGGCCATTGTAGCACGTGTGCAGCCCAAGACATAAGGGGCATGATGACTTGACGTCGTCCCCACCTTCCTCCGAGTTGACCCCGGCGGTCTCCCGTGAGTCCCCAGCACCACAAGGGCCTGCTGGCAACACGGGACAAGGGTTGCGCTCGTTGCGGGACTTAACCCAACATCTCACGACACGAGCTGACGACAGCCATGCACCACCTGTACACCGACCACAAGGGGGGCTCTGTCTCCAGAGCTTTCCGGTGTATGTCAAGCCTTGGTAAGGTTCTTCGCGTTGCGTCGAATTAAGCCACATGCTCCGCCGCTTGTGCGGGCCCCCGTCAATTCCTTTGAGTTTTAGCCTTGCGGCCGTACTCCCCAGGCGGGGCACTTAATGCGTTAGCTGCGGCACGGACCACGTGGAATGTGGCCCACACCTAGTGCCCACCGTTTACGGCGTGGACTACCAGGGTATCTAATCCTGTTCGCTCCCCACGCTTTCGCTCCTCAGCGTCAGTATCGGCCCAGAGATCCGCCTTCGCCACCGGTGTTCCTCCTGATATCTGCGCATTTCACCGCTACACCAGGAATTCCGATCTCCCCTACCGAACTCTAGCCTGCCCGTATCGACTGCAGACCCGGGGTTAAGCCCCGGGCTTTCACAACCGACGCGACAAGCCGCCTACGAGCTCTTTACGCCCAATAATTCCGGACAACGCTTGCGCCCTACGTATTACCGCGGCTGCTGGCACGTAGTTAGCCGGCGCTTCTTCTGCAGGTACCGTCACTTGCGCTTCTTCCCTGCTGAAAGAGGTTTACAACCCGAAGGCCGTCATCCCTCACGCGGCGTCGCTGCATCAGGCTTGCGCCCATTGTGCAATATTCCCCACTGCTGCCTCCCGTAGGAGTCTGGGCCGTGTCTCAGTCCCAGTGTGGCCGGTCGCCCTCTCAGGCCGGCTACCCGTCGTCGCCTTGGTGAGCCGTTACCTCACCAACAAGCTGATAGGCCGCGGGCTCATCCTGCACCGCCGGAGCTTTCCACACACAGAAGATGCCTCCGTGTGTCGTATCCGGTATTAGACCCCGTTTCCAGGGCTTGTCCCAGAGTGCAGGGCAGATTGCCCACGTGTTACTCACCCGTTCGCCACTAATCCCCTCCCGAAGGAGGTTCATCGTTCGACTTGCATGTGTTAAGCACGCCGCCAGCGTTCGTCCTGAGCCAGGATCAAACTCTCCGTGAATGCCTGCCGGTGATCCGGCGAACACATCACGAGAGCGGAACAGCCGGGCGGAATCGGCCCGACCGTTCACAGCGTCCTCGCTGTGTTTTTCAAAGGAACCTCGCCCCGGCACACGCCGGGAACGGGGTATCAACATATCTGGCGTTGACTTTTGGCACGCTGTTGAGTTCTCAAGGAACGGACGCTTCCTTCGTACTCACCCTCTCGGGCTTTCCTCCGGGCGCTTCCCTTCGGTGT
>NZ_BAAATK010000108.1:0-5433 GCF_039533365.1 Streptomyces glaucus | reverse complement strand
GCACAGCCGCCTCGGCCTTCGCCGCCAGGACCCGGGCCAGCCGCTCCGGCGTCAGATCGGCGACCAGCCCGTCGTCCAGCACCCCCGCCGCATGCACGACGGCGCTCAGCCGCACTCCGTCCAGGACGGCCTCCAGGGCGGCGCGGTCGGTGACGTCGCAGGCCTCCGTCCGGACCCGGGCGCCCGACTCGGTGAGCTCGGCGGCCAGTTCGGCGGCTCCCGGGGCGTCCGGGCCGCTGCGGGAGAGCAGGAGCAGGTCCCGTACGCCGTGCTCGGCCACCAGGTGGCGGGCCACCCGGGCGCCCAGGCCGCCCGTTCCGCCGGTGATCAGTACCGTGCCCGAGCCGGACCACGGCGACGGCTCGGGCGTCGCCGGCGCCGGCTCGGGCAGGCGGGTCACCCGGGGCACCCGTATCCGTTCGCCGCGGATGAGGAACTGGTCGGCGTCGAGCGTGTGCAGGGCGGTGTGGAGGGTGCGGCGGGCTTCGGGGGTGTCGTCGAGGTCGGCCAGGGCGAACCGGCCGGGGTGCTCGGTGATCGCCGTACGTACCAGGCCCCATACGGCTGCGGCGGCCGGGTCGGTGGTGTCCTCGCCCGTGGCGCCGGTGGTGACCAGGACCAGGCGGGAGTGGGTGAAGCGGTCGTCGCCGAGCCAGGTCCGGACGGCCGTGAGGACGTCGGTGGCCGCGGCCAGCCCGGTGGCGGGGACGGGGAGCACGACGGTCCGGGGGACGCGTCCGTCCTCGTCGTCGCGGGCGTCGCTCAGGGCGTCGCCGAGGGCGGGGAGGTCCGTGTGGCAGACCAGGGGCGCGTCGGCCGTCTGCCAGGGGGCGGGGTCCGTGGTGAGCACGGCCCAGGACGGCTTCTCGTCTCCCGTGGCGCCGGGGGTGACGGGGGTCCACTCCAGGCGGAAGAGCCGGCCGGCGGCCTGTTGCCGGGGCGCGTCCGGCAGTGCGGACAGGGGGCGCAGGACCAGTGCGTCGGCCTCCGCGGCCGGTGCGCCCGTCGCGTCCGCGATCCGCAGGGCGATCCCGTCCGCGCCCTGCGGGGTGAGCCGTGCCCGGATGGTTCGCGCGCCGGCGGCGTGCAGGCGGACGCCGGTCCACAGGAACGGCAGGCGGGCCTCGGCGGGACTGTCCTGCGGCAGGGCCAGGGCGTGCAGGGCGGTGTCGAGGAGGGCGGGATGCAGGCCGTAGGCGGTGGCGTCGGTGAGGGTGTCGGGGAGGTCGGCCTCGACGAGGAGGTCGGCGCCGTGCCGCCAGGCGGCGCGCAGGCCGCGGAAGGCGGGGCCGTAGTCGAGGCCCGCCTCGGCGAGTCGGGCGTACAGGCCGTCGAGGGACAGGGACTCGGCTTCGGCGGGGGGCCAGGCCCGCAGGTCCCAGTCGGGGGCCGGCGCGGTGGGGGCGAGGGTGCCGGTGGCGTGCAGGGTCCATGGTGCGTCGGCGGACGAGCGGGGCGGTCGGGAGTGGACGGTCACGGTGCGGGTGCCGTCCGGGGTCTCGGCGTCGACGGCGATCTGCACGTGGACCGCGCCGTGTTCGGGCAGGACGAGCGGGGTGTGCAGGGCGAGTTCGGCGAGCGTGCCGTGGCCGGTCTGGTCGCCGGCCTGGACGGCGAGTTCGACGAGGGCGGTGCCGGGGACGACGATCCGGCCGGCGACCGCGTGGTCGGCGAGCCAGGGGTGGGTGCCGGCCGACAGGGTGGAGGTGAGCAGCAGGGTGTCGGTGCCGGCCGGGCGGACGGCGGCGCCGATCAGGGGGTGGTGGACGGTGCCGAGGCCGAGGCCGTCGGCGTCGCCCGCGGTGCGGGCGGGGCGGAGCCAGAACCGCTGGTGGCGGAAGGCGTAGGTGGGCAGGTCGGCGCGGCGGGCGCCGGTGCCGTCGAACATCTCGGCCCAGCCGACCGAGGCGCCGCGGACGTACAGCTCGGCGAGCGCGGTGAGCAGGGTCTCGGGTTCCGGGCTGCCCTGGCGCAGGACGGCGGCCGCGGTGAGGTCGGCCGTGGCGGTCTGGGCGAGGCCGGTGAGGACGGGGTCGGGCCCGATCTCCAGCACCCGGCTGACGTGGTGGCGTCCGGTGGCGCGGGTGAGGGCGTCGTGGAAGCGGACGGGGCGGACGATCTGCTCGGCCCAGTAGTCGGGGGTGGTCCAGTCGTCCGCGCCCGGTGCGGCGCCCGTGACCGTGCTCACCGCGGCGAGCGTCGGCTGACGGTACGTCACCTGGCGTGCGATGTCGGTGAACTCGGCCAGTACGGGGGCCATGAGCGGGGAGTGGAAGGCGTGGCTGACGCGTAGTCGGGTGGCGCGGCGGTCTTCGGCGCGGGCGGTGGCAAGGAGGGCGTCGACGGCGTCCGCCGCGCCGGAGACGACCACCGAGCGGGGCCCGTTGACCGCGGCGACGGCCAGGCCGGTGCCGGTGAGCAGGGCGGTGATCTCGTCCTCGGTGGCCTCGACCGCGGCCATGGCGCCGCCCTCCGGCAGGGCCTGCATCAGGCGGGCGCGGGCGGCGACCAGCCGGGCGGCGTCCGCGAGGTCGAGGACGCCGGCGGTGTAGGCGGCCGTGTACTCGCCGATGGAGTGGCCGAGGACCACGTCGGGGCGGGTGTTCCAGGAGCGGAGCAGTTCGACGGTGGCGGCCTGGAGGGCGAACAGGGCGGCCTGGGCGTATCCGGTGCGGTGCAGGAGGGCGGCCTCGGGGCTGCCCTCGGCGGCGAACATGACGTCGCGGACGGGGATTTCGAAGCCGGGCGTGCCGGACAGGGCGGTGTCCAGGGTTTCGCAGACGACGTCCAGTACGGCGGCGAACACCGGGTGGGCGGCGTACAGTTCGCGTCCCATGCCGGGGCGCTGGCTGCCCTGTCCGGTGAACATCCAGGCGGTGCGGCCTTCGGTGACCGTGCCGATGACGGTGCCGGTGCCGGGGGCGTCGGCGGCGAGGGCGGCGGTGCGTTCGCCCAGGGTGGCCGTGTCCGGGCCGAGGAGGACGGCGCGGTGGTCGAGGCGGGCGCGGGTGGTGGCGAGGGACAGACCGATGTCGACCGGGTGAAGATCCCGGTCACGGTCGTGGTCGCGGTCGTCGAGGTGGGCGGTGAGACGGCCGGCCTGGGCGTGCAGGGCCTGGTGGCTGCGGGCGGACAGGATCCAGGGCACCACGGGCGGAGCGGTCACGGTGCGCGGTGCGGGCGCGGGCGCGGAGGGCGCTTCCTCCAGTACGACGTGCGCGTTGGTGCCGCTGATGCCGAAGGCGGACACGCCGGCGCGGCGCGGGCGTTCGCCGCGGGGCCAGGGGCGGGCCTCGGTGAGCAGGCGGACGTTGCCCTCGCTCCAGTCGACGTGCGGGGAGGGGGTGTCGGAGTGGAGGGAGCGGGGCAGCAGTCCGGCCCGGAGCGCGAGCACCATTTTGATCACGCCGGCGGCGCCCGCGGCGGACTGGGTGTGGCCGATGTTGGACTTCACCGAGCCGAGCCAGAGGGGTTCGGTCCGGTCCTGCCCGTAGGTGGCCATGAGCGCCTGGGCCTCGATGGGGTCGCCGAGCCGGGTGCCGGTGCCGTGCGCCTCGACGGCGTCCACGTCGGCGGTGGTCAGGGCGGCGGCCTCCAGGGCCTGGCGGATGACGCGCTGCTGGGCGGGGCCGTTGGGCGCGGTCAGTCCGTTGGAGGCGCCGTCCTGGTTGACGGCGCTGCCGCGGACGACGGCGAGGATCCGGTGGCCGAGCCGCTGGGCGTCGGAGAGACGCATCAGGACGAGGACGCCGGCGCCCTCGGACCAGCCGGTGCCGTCGGCGTCCTCGGCGAAGGACTTGCAGCGGCCGTCGGCGGCCAGCCCGCCCTGCCGGGCGAACTCCAGGAACATGCCCGGGTTGGCCATGACGGTGGCGCCGCCGGCCAGGGCCAGGTCGCATTCGCGGGCGCGCAGGGCCTGGCAGGCCAGGTGCAGGGCGACCAGCGCGGAGGAGCAGGCGGTGTCGACGGTGACCGCGGGGCCCTCCAAGCCGAGGGTGTAGGCGACGCGGCCGGAGGCGACGCTGGGGATGCTGCCGGTGAGCAGGTAGCCCTCGGTCTCCGGGGTGGCCTCGTGCAGGTGGCCGCCGTAACCGTTGCCGGAGACGCCGGAGAAGACGCCGGTGGCGGTGCCGCGCAGGGTGTGCGGGTCGATGCCAGCCCGTTCCAGCGCCTCCCAGGAGGTTTCCAGCAGCAGCCGCTGCTGCGGGTCCATGGCGAGGGCTTCGCGGGGCGAGATGCCGAACAGTTCGGGGTCGAACAGGGGCGCTTCGTGGAGGAACCCACCGGCCACGGCGGTGTCGCCGAGGGCGTCGAGGTCCCAGCCGCGGTCCTCGGGCACCGGTGTGATGCCCTCCCGCTCCCCGGCGACGAGGTCCCACAGGGCGTCGGGGGAGACGGCGCCGCCGGGGAAGCGGCAGCCCATGCCGACGATGGCGATCGGTTCACGGGACGCGGTGACCAGGTCCTGGTAGCGCTGCCAGAGCCGGTCGTTCTCCTTGAGGGACTCCCGCAGGGCTTCGACGAGCTCTTCGGAGGATGCAGTCATGTCTGTTCTGTCTCCACGGTCGCGGTGAGCGGGGGGCCGGGCCGGGGCGCCGGGCGGCTCGGGGCCGGCCGGCCCCGCCGGTCACTGCGGCCGCACGCGCTTCAGAGCCAGCTGGACGAGGCTGTCGGCGCCCATCGCGTCCAGGGATTCGGCGGTTCGGGACGGTTCGGTGGCGGGGGCGGGCCCGGTGGTGCCGGGGGCCGGAGCGCCGGCGAGGCGGCGCAGCATGTCGAGGACGCCGGACTCGCGGAGCCGGGCGGGCGGGATCGCGGTGAGCAGTTCCCGCACCTGCGGGTCGAGTCCGTCGGCCGCGGGGGCGGCCGGTGCGGGCGCGGATCCGGCGAGCAGCCGCTCGCGCAGCAGGTGGACCAGGTCCTCGGGGGTCGGGTGGTCGAAGACGAGGGTGGCGGGAAGGGTCAGCGCGGTGGCCGCGCCGATCCGGTTGCGCAGGTCGACCGCGGTCAGGGAGTCGAAGCCGAGGTCCTTGAAGGCGCGGGCCGGGTCGACGGAGGCCGCCGAGGCGTGGCCGAGCACCGCGGCGACCTGGGTGCGGACCAGGTCCAGCAGCAGCTGGTCCTGTTCGGCCGGGGGCAGTCCGGCCAATCGCTTCGCCAGCGCGTCGGCGCCGCCGGACGCGGCTCGTCCCGCGGCGGCGCGGCGCCGGCGGGCGGCGGGCACGAGGTCGCGCAGTACGGCGGGCAGGGAATCGGCGCGCTCGGCGAGGGCGGCGGTCCGCAGGGCGACGGGGACGGCGACGGGTTCGTTGACGCGCAGGGCGGTGTCCAGCAGGGCCAGTGCCCGGCCGGTGGGCAGGGCCGGGAAGCCCTGCCGCGCCATGCGCTCCAGCTCCGCCGGCGCCAGGGTGCCGCCCATGCCCTCGGCGGTCT
>NZ_BAAATK010000107.1:0-5677 GCF_039533365.1 Streptomyces glaucus | reverse complement strand
TCATGTCGATGCAGCTCGCCGCGCGCGGCACGCGCCGGGGCCTGGTGTTCGGCGCGCAGGACGTCTTCGAGCACGAGACCCCGGCCGCCATCGCCGCCGTGGCACAGCCTGTGGCGGACGCGGAGGCGGCGCGGGACGCCGACACGGGCCCCGTTCCGCCGACGCCCGCCCTCGCGGCCTCCGGCACCGCCGCCGCCCGTCCCGGGTTCGCCCAGTGGATGATCGTCGGCGCTCCGCCCGCGCTGGACGACCGGACGCTCGCCGCCGGACTGGGCAGCCTGCTCGACACGCACGCCATGCTGCGGGCCCGGGCGACGGACGGGCCGGGGCTCGTGGTGGGGGAGCGGGGCGGCGTCGACCCGGCCACGCTGATCTCCGTACTGCGGGTGACCGAACCCGGTGAGCTGGACGAGGCCGCCGAACGGGCCGCTCGGGCGGCTGCCGGGCGGCTGGACCCGGCGGCCGGTGTGATGGTGCGGCTGGTCTGGGTGGACGCCGGTCCGGAGCGGACGGGGCGACTGGCCCTGGTCGTCCATCACCTGGTGGTGGACGGTGTGTCGTGGCGGATCCTGCTGCCGGACCTGCGGGCCGCGTGCGAGGCGGCCGTGGCGGGCCGGACCGCGCGGCTGGATCCGGTGGGGACCTCGTTCCGGCGCTGGGCGGAGCTGCTGGAGTCCGAGGCCCGGCACGAGGAACGGGTCGCGGAGCTGGACCGCTGGCGGGAACTGCTCGACGGCGGCGACGCGCCGATCGGCGGGAGGGCGCTCGACCCGGCCCGCGACACCGCCGCCACCCTCGAACGCCACCTCTGGACCGTGCCCGCACCGCAGGCACGGGTGATCGTCGGACGCACCCCCGGTGTCTTCCACTGCGGTGTCCACGAGGTACTCCTCGCCACGCTCGCCGCGGCCGTCATAGCATGGCGCCCCGGTACAGAACATGACGTTCTGGTGGATGTCGAGGGGCACGGCCGGGAGCCGCGGGACGGCGTGGACCTGTCCCGCACGGTGGGCTGGTTCACCCGTGTCCATCCGGTGCGGATCGACCTGACCGGCATCGACGTCGCGGGCGCGTCGGCCGGGGGGCCGGCGGCGGGGGCGCTGCTGAAGGCGGTGAAGGAGCAGGTGCGGGCGGTGCCCGGGGACGGGCTCGGCCACGGGCTGCTGCGTCACCTCAATCCCGGCACGGCGCCGGTACTGGCCGGGCTCCCCGCCCCCCAGGTGGGTTTCAACTACCTCGGCCGGTTCCCCGCCCCCGCGGCGGAGCCGGCCGCCTGGCAGCCCGCCGGCCCGTCCGCGCTCGGCGGCTCCACCCACCCCGACATGCCCGTCAAGCACGTCCTCGGCGCGGGAGCGGTGATCCGCGACGGCGCCGAAGGACCCGAACTCACCCTGCTGCTGAGCCACCCCTCCGGTCCGCTCGACACCGCCTCCGCGAAACGGCTCGGCCGGATCTGGCTGCGGCTGCTGGACGGCCTGGCCGCGCACACCGCGGACCCGTCGGCCGGCGGCCACACCGCGTCCGACTTCCCCCTCCTCGACCTCGACCAGGACGAAGTCGACGAGCTCGAGGCCGAGTTCGCCGACGAACACCCGTAGACACCCGCCCCGACACCGGCCTGTGGGCGGCCGACCGCCCGACACCCGCTCGTCTGTGAGGAGTTACGCGATGACCCGATCCCAGGTCGAGGACGTCTGGCCGCTGTCGCCGCTGCAGGAGGGCCTGCTGTTCCACGCGGCCTTCGACAGTGAGGGGCCGGACGTCTACCAAGGGCAGCGGCTCCTGGACCTCGACGGACCCGTCGACGCCGACCGGCTGCGCGCGTCGTGGCAGGCGCTGGTCGCCCGGCACCCGGTGCTGCGGGCGGGCTTCCGGCGCCGCAAATCGGGCGAGGCCGTGCAGGTCATCGCACGCGAGGCGGAACTGCCGTGGCGGGTGGAGGACCTCTCGGGGCTGGACGGAAAGACGGCGGCGGCCCGGCTCGCGGACCTGGCCGCCGAGGACCGGGCGCGGCGTGTCGACCTGGTCACCCCGCCCCTGCTCCGCCTGCTCCTCGTGCGGCTGGCCGAGAACCGGCACCGGCTGATCGTCACCAGCCACCACCTCATCATGGACGGCTGGTCGATGCCCGTCCTGCTCCACGAACTGACCGCGGTCTACGCGGCCAGCGGCGACGCCGCGGAACTCCCCGAACCCAGCTCCTACCGCGACTACCTCGCCTGGCTGAGCCGCCAGGACAAGGACGCGGCACGCGAGGCATGGCGGGCCGAACTGCTCGGCGCTGGGGAACCCACACTGGTCGCGGCCGCCGACCCGGGCCGTACGCCCGTCCTGCCCGACAGCCTGATCGCCGACCTCCCCGAGAAGCTGACCGGTGAACTGACCGGCCTGGCCCGGCGGCACGGCCTCACCGTCAACACGCTGATCCAGGGCGCCTGGGCCATGGTCCTGGCCCGGCTGACCGGCCGCACGGACGTGGTGTTCGGCGCCACGGTCGCCGGGCGCCCCGCCGGGCTCGCGGGCGTGGAGTCGATGATCGGCATGTTCATCAACACCCTGCCGGTGCGGGTCGAACTCGACGGCGGACGGCCGTCGGTGGAGATGCTGAAGGAACTCCAGACCCGCCAGTCCGCGCTCATCGCCCACCAGCACCTCGGCCTCGCCGAGATCCAGCGGCTCGGCGGCGCGGGCGCGGTCTTCGACACCCTCGTCGTCTTCGAGAACTACCCCCGCCCGCCCGAGGAGCCCGCCGCCCCCGGCGCCTTCACCCTGCGCTTCGCCGCCGGCCAGGAGACGGCCCACTACCCGCTGACCCTCGTCGCCGTCCCCAAGGACCGGATGCTGTTCAAGCTCGACTACCGCCCCGACCTCTTCGACCGCCGGACCGCAGAGGCGATCTTCGGCCGGCTCGTCCGGGTACTGGAACAGCTGGCGGCCGACCCGCGGCAGCCGATGGGGCGTATCGACGCGATACGGGAGGCCGAGCGGACCCGGGTCGTCGGCTACGGGAACGCGACCGGAACCGGAACACCGGGCGAGTCCGTCCTGGACCTCTTCGCCCGGCAGGCCGCGCGGACGCCGGACGCCGTCGCGGTCCTCGACGGCGGACGGGAGCTGACGTACGCCCGGCTGGACGCTGCCTCCGACCGGCTGGCCCGCCGCCTGGCCGACAGGGGGGTGCGCGCCGGCGACCGGGTCGCCGTGGTGCTGGAACGATCGGCGGAACTGCTGGTCACACTGCTCGCGGTGGGGAAGGCCGGGGCCGCCTACGTCCCCGTGGACGCCGGGCACCCGGCGGAGCGGATCGCGTCCCTGCTCACGGACTGCGCCCCGGCGGCCGTGGTGTGCTCCGGACGGACGCGTGCTGCCGTACCCGACGACGTGCCGGGCCGGCTGCTCCCGCTCGACGACCCGTCGATCCTCGACGGCGGGGGCGGGCCGGTTCCCGTCCGGGTCATCGGGGACGATCTCGCGTATGTGATGTACACGTCGGGGTCGACGGGGGTGCCGAAGGGGGTGGCGGTGCCGCACGGGAGTGTGGCGGCGCTGGTGGGGGAGGCGGGGTGGGGTGTGGGGCCGGGGGATGCGGTGTTGTTCCATGCTCCGCATGCGTTCGACATCTCGTTGTTCGAGGTGTGGGTGCCGTTGGCGTCCGGGGCCCGGGTGGTGGTGGCGGAGCCGGGAGCGGTGGTGGATGCGGCGGCTGTGCGTGGGTATGTCGCGGCCGGGGTGACGCATGTGCATGTGACCGCGGGGTTGTTCCGGGTGCTGGCGGAGGAGGCGCCGGGGTGTTTCGCGGGGGCGCGGGAGGTGCTCACGGGTGGTGATGTGGTGCCCCTGGAGGCGGTGGAGCGGGTGCGGGCCGCCTGTCCCGGGGTGCGGGTGCGCCACCTGTACGGCCCCACCGAGGTCTCCCTGTGCGCGACCTGGCACCTGCTGGAGCCGGGCGAGGACACCTCCCGGGTGCTGCCGATCGGCCGGCCGCTGTCCGGCCGCCGGGTGTACGTCCTCGACGCCTATCTGCACCCTGTCGCCCCTGGCGTGACGGGTGAGCTGTATGTCGCGGGTGCCGGGCTGGCGCGGGGGTATGCGGGGCGGGCCGCGCTGTCGGCGGAGCGGTTCGTGGCCTGCCCGTTCGCGGCCGGGGAGCGGATGTACCGCACCGGTGATCTGGCGCGGTGGACGGAGGAGGGGGAGCTGGTCTTCGTCGGCCGGGCGGATGCGCAGGTGAAGATCCGGGGTTTCCGGGTGGAGCCGGGTGAGGTGGAGGCCGTCCTGGCGGCACAGCCCGGGGTCGCCCAGGCGGTGGTCGTCGCCCGGGAGGACCGGCCCGGGGAGAAGCGGCTGGTGGGCTATCTCGTGCCCGGCGGCGGGGAGCTGGACACGGGGGCCGTACGCGATCGGGTGGCCGGCTCGCTGCCCGAGTACCTGGTCCCGGCCGCCTTCGTCGTGCTGGAGGCCCTGCCCCTGACGGTCAACGGCAAGGTCGACCTCAAGGCGCTGCCCGCGCCGGACTTCGCGGGCCGGGCGACGGGGCGTGAGCCGCGCACCGCCGCGGAACGGACGCTGTGCGAGATCTTCGCGGCGGTGCTGGGCCTGGAACGGGCCGGCGCCGACGACGACTTCTTCCACCTCGGCGGGGACTCGATCACCTCGATGCAGGTCGTCGCCAGGGCCGGACGGGCCGGCCTGGTACTGACCCCACGTCAGGTCTTCGAACTGCGCACACCCGCCAGGCTCGCCCTCGCCGCCCGGCCGGCCGGGGCGCGGGCCGCGACCACGACCGAGGACGCCGTCGGCGAACTGCCCTGGACGCCCGTCATGCGCGCTCTGGGCCGTGCCGCGGCCCGCCCCGGATTCGCGCAGTGGGCGGTCGTCGCGGCGCCGCCGGCATTGGGCGAGAAGACCCTGGCCACCGCCCTCGGGACCCTGCTGGACACGCACGCCGTGCTGCGCGCCCGGGCGGCGGCCGACGCGCCGGTCCTCGTGGTCGCGGGCCGCGGATCCGTGGACCCCGCCGCACTGGTGGCGCGGGTCGAGCTCCGGACCGACGAGGACCCGGACCGGGCCGTGGAACGGGCGGCACGGGACGCGGCGGACCGGCTGGACCCGGCGGCCGGTGCGATGGTGCGGCTGGTCTGGGTGGACGCCGGTCCGGAGCGGACGGGGCGACTGGCCCTGGTCGTCCATCACCTGGTGGTGGACGGTGTGTCGTGGCGGATCCTGCTGCCGGACCTGCGGGCCGCGTGCGAGGCGGCCGTGGCGGGCCGGGCCGCGCGGCTGGATCCGGTGGGGACCTCGTTCCGGCGCTGGGCGGAGCTGCTGGAGTCCGAGGCCCGGCACGGGGAGCGGGTCGCGGAGCTGGACCGCTGGTGGGAACTGCTCGACGGCGGCGACGCGCCGATCGGCGGGAGGGCGCTCGACCCGGCCCGCGACACCGCCGCCACCCTGCGGCACCGCTCCTGGACCCTGTCCGGCGCCCCGGCCCACGCCCTCGTCGGCCGGGTCGCCGCCGCCTTCCACTGCGGTGTCCACGAGGCGCTGCTGGCGACGCTGGCGGGCGCGGTCGCCCGCTCGCGGCCCGGCGCGGACGGCGCGGTGCTGGTGGATGTCGAGGGGCATGGCCGGGAGCCGCGGGACGGCGTGGACCTGTCCCGCACGGTGGGCTGGTTCACCC
>NZ_BAAATK010000106.1:0-5704 GCF_039533365.1 Streptomyces glaucus | reverse complement strand
GAGGGGTGGAGGGGCCCTTCCCCGGCGGGGCCGGCCGAGGACCGCCCGCGCGTCCGGCCGCGACGGGCGCGGGGCGGGCAGGAGCGGGCACGGCGACCGGGCAGGGCCGGCGGCCAGGGCGCCGAGGCGATCGGGCGGCGGCCGTAAGGCCGCGAGCGCCCATGGCGACGCCCCGCCCGGTACGGCCGGGCGGGGCGTCGCACGCGGGCGCGCGCCGGGTTCAGTCGGCGGTCGTGGCCGCGTCGGCGGTCGCCCCGGCCGCCGGGCCGGATTCCTCGGCGAGGCGTTCCATGCCGCTGGTGGTCTTCAGCGGCTTCTCCTTGAGGAACACGACGGTGATCAGCGCCAGCAGGGCGCAGGGGGTGGCGATGAGGAACAGGTCGGCGGTGGCGACGCCGTAGGCGTGCTCGACGATGCCCCGTACCGGCTCGGGCAGGGTGCTCACGTCCGGGACGCCGGCCTCGCCGCCGCCCGAGCCCTGGCCCGTGACGCCCGCCGCCTTCAGGCCCTCGGTCATCTCGGCGGTGACGCGGTTGGCCAGGATCGCGCCGAGGACGCTGGTGCCGATGGTGCCGCCCATGCTGCGGAAGAAGGACAGGACGGAGGTCGCGGCGCCCAGCTCACTGGCGGGCACATCGTTCTGGGCGGCCAGCACCAGGTTCTGCATCAGCATGCCGACGCCGATGCCCAGTACCGCCATGTAGAGGCTGAGCAGGGCGAAGGAGGTGTCCGCGCCGATGGTGGAGAGCAGGCCGAGTCCCACGGTCATGATCACCGCGCCCGCCACCAGGTACCGCTTCCAGACGCCGGTCCTGCTGATCACCTGCCCGGCCACGGTGGACGACACCAGCAGGCCCAGGATCATCGGCAGGCTCATCAGACCCGCCATGGTCGGCGACTTGCCCAGGGACACCTGGAAGTACTGCGAGAGGAAGACGGTCCCGCCGAACATGGCGACACCCACCAGGAGGCTGGCGACGGTGGTGAGCGTCACGGTGCGGTTGCGGAAGATGTCCAGCGGGATGACCGGCTCGGCGGTCCGGGCCTCGACGAGGACGGCGGCGGCCAGCAGCAGCAGACCGCCGCCCGTGAGCGCGGCGGTCTGCCAGGAGAGCCAGTCAAACTCGTTGCCCGCCAGCGACACCCAGATGAGCAGGGCGCAGACGCCCGCGACGATGAGGAAGGCGCCCAGGAAGTCGATCTTCACCTCGCGCCGGGTCACGGGCAGGTCCAGGGTGCGCTGGAGCAGCACGATGGACAGCAGCGCGAACGGCACGCCGATGAAGAAGCACCAGCGCCAGCCCAGCCAGGAGGTGTCCACCAGCACACCGCCGATCAGCGGGCCGGCCACCGTGCCGACGGCGAACACGGCGCCGAAGACGCCGGCGTACTTGCCGAGCCTGCGGGGCGGGATGATCGCGGCCATCACGACCTGGGCGAGGGCGGTCAGGCCGCCCGCGCCGATGCCCTGGACCACGCGGCTGAAGATCAGCAGCCCGACGCCGTGCGAGAAGCCCGCCAGCAGCGAGCCGATCACGAACATGCCCAGGGACAGCTGGAGCAGCAGCTTCTTGTCGAACAGGTCGGACAGCTTGCCCCACAGCGGAACGGTCGCCGTCATGGCCAGCAGTTCCGCGGTGACGACCCAGGTGTAGGAGGACTGGCTGGCCCCCAGGTCGGTGATGATCGTGGGCAGCGCGTTGGACACCACGGTGCCCGCCAGGATGGCGACGAACATGCCGGCCATCAGGCCCGACATGGCCTGGAGTATCTGCCGGTTGGACATGGAGGTGGGCGGCGCCGCGTCGGGCGCCTGCGTTGCGGTCACGGCATCTCTTTCGACGATCGGTGGTCAACGGCTGGTCGGTGCGGGCCCGGGCGGCCGCCGGAGGCGTTCCGGGCCCGACGAAGCGAGGGGGTGGCGGGATCGGGGACCGCGGGCCCGGCGGCCGAACCGTCCGGCCCCGGTCCGCGGGCGATCACCGGGACGGCGCGGGCAGACCGGCCGCGAGCAGGGCGAACACCTCTCGGAAGACGTCGGCGAAGGCGACCTCGTCCTGCCGGGCGCACCAGTGCTCCACGCTGACCCGGACCGCCGTGCCGGCCACGGCGGCCAGCAGCCGCGCGTACAGGTCGAGCGCGCGACGCCGCTCGTCCTCGTACGCGCCGTCGCCGTCCGCGGGGGACGGCGCGCGGTCGCGGGCGGCGGGGCCGGAGCCGATCCGCCGGACGATCACCTCGGCGAGGCCCGCCTCGTCGGCCATGTGGGCACCCAGGCTGCGCACCAGCAGGTGCGGGGAGGCGCGCAGCACCTCCGCGTGCAGGCTCCACAGCTCGTGCTGCCGCTCGGCTTGCGCGAGTTCCACGGCGAGCGCCTCGCGCAGCGCCTCCAGGGGCGACAGGGCGGCCGGCGCGTCGAGCAGGGCCCGGCGGACACGGGCGCCCGCGTCCGCGTCGATGACCACGAACGCGTCGTCCCGCGAGTCGAAGTAGTTGAAGAACGTCCGCACGGACACCCCGGCGGCCGCGCTGATGGCCTCGACGGTGACGTTGTCCGCCCCGTGTTCGGCGGCGAGGCGCACCGCGGCCTCCGCGAGGGCGGCGCGTGTGGCCCGCTTCTTGCGCTCCCGCAGACCGTCGCGCGCCGCGCTGCTCTCCCCCGTCATGCGTTGCATGCTATGCAAAAATGCATTCCGTGCAAAATCGTTTCCGGCCGCCCCTCCGCGCGCCGGACCCCGGCCCGCGGGGTCCCGGCGACGCGGGGGCGGGCCGGCCGTGAACGCCGTCACCCTACGGGAGTCCCGGCCGTGCGGGACCCGTGCCGCGCTCAGCGGTGCCGCTGCGCCTTCTCCATCGCCGCCACCAGCCGTGTCAGCGCCCGCAAAACCTGCTCCCGGTCCTGCCCGAGGTCCGCGAAGAGGTCGACCTCGGCGGCCAGCTGACGGGGGAAGAAGCCGTCGATCGCCTCGGCGCCGGCCGGCGTGATCGAGACCAGGACGGAGCGCCGGTCGGCGGGGTTCGGGGTGCGGGAGACGAAGCCGCGCCGCTCCAGCTTGGCCAGCGTCTTGCTGACGCCCGCGCGCGACAGGCCCAGGCGTTCGGCGAGCCCCCGGGCGATCACCGGGCCGGTGGCGTGGCGCAGGGGGATGAGCATGTCGACCTCCGGCGCGGTCAGCGGAGCACCCTCGTAGAGGGGCTCGACCGCCTTGGCCAGGAGTCCGGTGGCGTGCTTGAGGAGCGCCACCAGTTCCATGGGGGAGGTGTCGAGGCCGGGGTGGTGCGCGGACCACTGTGCGCGGACGTCGGCGGGGGAGGACATGCGGCTCGCCTTCTCGCTCCGTGAACCAATTTTGTTAACCAGTGAACAACTGGCTTATCTTTGACCGCATGGTATCCCCGTCCCCCTCCTCCGCCGTCGGCGGACAGACACCCGGCACCGCACGCCCCGCGCCCCGCGCCGGTTCCGCGACGGCCCTGGTCGCCGTCCTGGCCGCGCTCACGGCGGTCGCCCCGCTCGCGACCGACATGTACGTCCCCGGCTTCCCCGCGATGGGGGACGCGCTGGGCGCGAGCAGTTCCTCGGTGCAGCTCACCATGACCGCCTTCCTGGCCGGCCTGGTCGCCGGACAGCTGCTCATCGGACCGGTCAGCGACGGGCTCGGCCGGCGGCGGCTGCTCCTCGCCGGCTCGGCCGGGTTCGCCCTCTTCTCGCTCGTCTGCGCCGTCGCCCCGAACGCCGAAGTGCTGACCGCCGCCCGCTTCCTGCAGGGCGTCGCCGGCGCGGCGGGCATGGTGCTGGCCCGCGCGGTCCTCACCGACCGCTTCCACGGGGCCGAACTCCCCCGCCGCTTCGCCCTGCTCTCCCAGATCATGGGCGTGGCGCCGATCGCCGCGCCGGTGCTCGGCGGGGCGGTCCTGGCCGTGTCCACCTGGCGTGCGGTGTTCGTCGTCCTCGCCGCCCTGGGCGTCCTCCTGCTGCTCGCCGTGGGGAAGGCGGTGCCGGAGTCGCTGCCGCCCGAGCGCCGCCACAGCGGGGGTGTGAAGAGCACCTTCCGCGCGATGGGCGGCCTGCTCGGCCGGCGCGTCTTCATGGGGTACGTCCTCGTCGTCGCCTTCGCCTCGGCAGCGCTGTTCGCGTACATCGGCGGCTCCAGCTTCGTCTTCGAGAACCTGCACGGCGTCTCGCCGACGGTCTACTCCCTCATCTTCGCGGCCAACGCCGTCGGCATGCTGATCGCCGGTGCGGTCTTCGCGAAACTGGCCGGGCGCGTGGCGCTGAACACGCTGCTCACCGTCGGCGTGGGCCTCGTCCTGCTGGGCGCGCTGGGGCAGGTCCTCGTGGTGCCGGTGGCCGGGGAGGTCCTCGCGGGCACCTGGGCGGCGCTCTTCGTCACCACCGCGGGGATCGGCCTGGTCTTCCCGTCGGGCATGACCATCGCCCAGGGCCTCGGCCGCGGCGCGCCGGGGGCGGCCTCCGCCCTGGTCGGCGGCCTGCAGTTCCTGTTCGGCGCCGCCGCCTCACCGCTCGTCGGACTCTTCGGGGAGCACAGCTCCCTGCCGATGGGGCTGATCATGCTGGGCGCGGCGGGCGCCGCGGCCCTCTCCCTCGTCGGCCTGGCACGGCCCTGGCAACGGCACGGCGAACCGGAGGCATCGGCGGCTTCCGGGAGCTGACCGCGGTCGCGCCGGCGGGACGCCCCGCCGGCGCGACCGCCCCACGGCGGCGACGGGCGCCCGGCCCCGGCCGCACCCGCGGCCGGGCCGCGGCGACGGCCGTGCCCCGGCGGCCGCGAAAGACCGGTGCGGCAGCCCTTTCGTGGCACGGCCCCTGACGGGCGGCCGCCCGGGTTCGTCAGCGCGCAGGAGCGTCGAGGGCGGCGAGGCCGCTGCGGACCGCAGCCGCCGCCCCGTCGAGCAGACGGCGCTCGCACACCCGCCAGTCCGCCTCGATGCGGAACGGATCCCCCTGGAAACGGGGGAAGACGTGCAGATGGACGTGGAAGACCTCCTGGAAGGCCGCCTCGCCGTCCGCCAGGAAGAGGTTGACTCCCTCGCAGCGCAGACCGGACGACCGCAGCGCGCGCCCGAGCCGGTGCGCCACCGTCCAGACCCGCGCGCCGACGTCCTCCCGCAGGTCCTCCAGTCCTTCCGCGTGCGCCTTGGGGATCACGAGCACGTGCCCGGGGGTCACGGGTCTCAGATCCATGAACGCGATGACCCGCTCGTCCTCGAAGACGACGCTCGCCTCCGCCCGACCGCACGCGATCGCGCAGAAGACACACCCGTCGGCCGGCAATCCGCCTCCTCGGCAGGAAGACACCTCGTGCCCCTACGACAGCAGGTGCGGCGGGCCGCGCGCCAGTCGTTTCCCACGCCGTCGGCGCCCTCGGGGACGGCCTCCTCGGCCGAGGGGCACGGACCGGCCCGCGGACCGCCCCGGTGCGGGCGCCGTGGCGGAGTCCGCCGGCCCGCGGACCGGTCATGGTGCCGGGGTGGCCGCCGCCGTCCGCCGACGGGGCCGAAGCCGCGCGGACCGCCTGCCGCCCGCCCCCGCGGCGGCGGACCGCCGTCCGCGCAGGGCTCCCCCGGCCGGACAGCCGTCACCCGCCCGGTGGGGCGGGCCCGCCGTCGGCGCTCCCTTGCCCGCGCTGCCCTCCGCCGGTTTCCCGGGCGGGCCGCGAGGCCGACGTCGACGCGGCGGCGG
>NZ_BAAATK010000105.1:0-6007 GCF_039533365.1 Streptomyces glaucus | reverse complement strand
CCGCCGTCGGCGCACCGCGCCCCGGCCTGGTCGAGCCGGCCGCCGACGGCACGGCGCTGCGGCGGCGCGCCGCGGGGGAGGCCCGCCCGACGCTCGCGGCCTGGGCCGCGGGCCAGGCCTGGATCGCGGACGCGGGCGCCGTCCTGCTCGCCCACGGCTGCCCCGCGGACGCCGACGCGCCGCACATCCGCCGCACCCACCTGCGGGCCGGGTTCGCCGTCCACCTGGCCCACGTCACCGCCCGCCGCCACGGGCTGGCCGCCCGGCCCGTCGGCTCCTGGCAGCAGGCGGACCTCGGCGCCGCGCTCGGCGCCGCACCGGGCCGGGACTGGATCGTCCACGGACTGGCCCTCGGCACCCTCCACGCCGACGAGGAGAACACCACGTGATCGTCCACCCCGAGCTGCGCCGCGCCGCCCGGCGCGCCCGGCGCCCCCTGCTCGCGGCCACCCTCCTGCAGGGCGCCGTCACCCTCACCCACCTGGCGCAGGCCGCGCTGCTGGCCGTCGCGCTGGCCGGCCTGGCCCGCGGCGACACCGGCCGGCTCCCGTGGCTGCTCGCCGCGGTGCTCGCCGTCGTCGCCGCCCGCGCCGGGCTCGCCACCTGGCAGCGGCGCACCGCCACCCGCGCCGGAGCCCGGGTCAGGGTGGCCCTGCGGGACGAACTCCTCGCCCGCCTCGGACAACTGGGGCCCGCACACCTGACCACCGCGCGCGCCGGGGCCGTCCGCACCACCCTCGTCGACGGGGTGGAGGGCGTCGACGCGTACGTCTCCCGCCATCTGCCCCAGCTCCTGGTCACCCTCACCGTGCCGCCCCTGGTGCTCGCCGCCCTGGCCGCGGTGGAACCGGCGGCCCTCCTCGGCCTGGTCCCCGCCCTGCTGCTCGCCCTGGCCGGGCCGCGCGCCTGGGACCGGCTCCTGGCCGAGCGCGGCAAGGAGCACTGGGACACCTACGAAGGGCTGGGCGCCGACTACCTGGAGGCGCTGCAGGGCATGCCCGCCCTGCGGGCCGCCGGCGCGGTCGGCCGCACCCGCGCACGCCTGGAGCGGCGCTCGGCGGCGCTGCACCGGGCGACCGTCGCCAAACTGCGGGTGTCCCTGGTCGACACCGGCATCACCGACCTCGCCGTCCAGGGCGGCATCGCCGCCGCCGCGCTCCTGGCGTGCTGGTCGGCCGTCACCGGATCCACCACGGCGTCCGGCACCTATCTGGTGCTGCTGCTGGCCTCCGAGTGCTTCCGGCCGGTCCGGGACCTGGCCCGCGAGTGGCACGCCGGATACCTGGGGGTGTCGGCCGCGGACGGGCTCGCGGCGCTGCGCACCGCCAAGCCCGCCGTCCGCGACGCCGGGACGGCGCCCGCGCACTGGCCGCAGCCGCCCGAGCTGACCTTCGAGAACGTCGGGTTCACCTACGACGGCGCCGCGACGCCCGCCCTGCGCGGCGTCTCCTTCACCGCCCGGGCGGGACGCACGACCGCGATCGTCGGCCCGTCCGGCGCGGGCAAGTCCACGCTCCTCGCCCTGCTCCTGCGCCACCACGATCCGCAGGAGGGCCGCATCACCCTCGACGGGCGCTGCGCGACCCGGTACGCGCTCGCATCGCTGCGGCGGAGCATCGCCGTGGTCTCGCAGGAGACCTACCTCTTCCACGCCACCATCGCGGACAACCTGCGCCTGGCCCGGCCGGACGCGACGGACGACGACCTGACGCGCGCGGCGCGCATCGCCGGCATCCACGACGAGATCGCCGCCCTGCCGGACGGTTACGCCACCGTCCTCGGCGAACGCGGCGCCACCCTGTCCGGCGGGCAGCGCCAGCGGCTCGCCCTCGCGCGGGCCCTGCTGGCGGACGCCCCGGTGCTCGTCCTCGACGAGGCCACCAGCTCGGTCGACGAACGCCGCGAGGCGGACATCGTCCGGGAACTGCTGAACGCCGCGCGCGGCCGGACCGTCCTGGTGGTCGCCCACCGGCTCGCCGCCGTCCGGCACGCCGACCGCATCGTCGTCCTCGACGGAGGACGGGTGGACGCCGTCGGCGAGCACACCGACCTGGTCGAGGCCGGGGGCGTCTACGCGCGACTCGCCGCCGCCGACCACGCCCACCGAGGAGGACTCGCCGCATGAGCAGCACCGCCGGCACCGCCACCGCCGACGCGCAGGCGCCCCCGCGGGGCTCGCTGCGCGCCCTGCTTCCCGCCCTGGCCGGGCACCGCGCCATGACGGTCCGCACCTGCGCCGCCGCGCTCCTCGAACAGGGCTCCCTCGTGGCGCTGCTGACGCTGGCCGCGCACACCGTGGGAACGGCCGTCGTCGAAGGGCGCGCCCCCTCGGCCGCCGCCGTCACCGCGCTCGTCACGCTCGTCCTCGTACGCGCCCTGACGACCTGGCGCGAGATGGACCTCTCGCACGACCTGGCCTACCGGGTGCTGGCCGCGCTGCGCGTGCGCGTCTTCGACGGGCTCGCCCGCAGCGCCCCCGCCCGCGTCGCCGGCCGGCGCAGCGGGGACCTCGCCGCCACGGCCATGGCGGACGTGGAGGCCCTGGAGTTCTTCTACGCCCACACCACCGCCCAGCTCCTGGCCGCCGGGACGGTCCTCACCGGCGGCGCGGCGGTCCTCGCCGCGGTGGAGCCGTGGCTGCTGGCGGCCGTGCTGCCGGTCGCGGCGCTGCTCGCCGCGGCGCCCTTCGCCGACGCGCGCGGACGCGCGGCGCGCGGCAGCCGCACCCGCACGGCCGCCGCGAGGCTGTCGGCCGACACGGTGGAGACCGTCGACGGGCTGCGCGAACTGCGCGCCTTCGGCGCCCTGGCCGAACGCCGCCGCCGGCTGGCCGAACGGGGACGGCAGGTGGGGGAGGCCCAGCGCGCCGAGGCCACCTGGGAGGCCGCCGCCGCCGCGGTCCGCGACCTCCTCATCGTGGTCGCGGTCCTCGGCGTGGTGACCGCGGCGGCGCAGTCCGTGACCGCCGGACGACTGCACGGCGCATGGGCTCCGGCGGCGATGGCGCTGGCCCTGTCGGTCCTGGGCCCCGTCGCGGAGTCGGCCCGGTCGCTGAGCCAGGCCGTGGCCCTGCGCGCGGCCGCCGCCCGGGTCGGCGCGGCGGTGAAGGCCCCCGCCCTCGCCCCGCCGCCCCCCGCGCCCCGCCCGCTGCCCCCCGGCCCGCTGGGCGTCCGGCTGCACCGGGTGAGGTTCGACTACGGCAACGGGCCCGTGCTGGACGGCGTCGAGCTGACCGTCCGCCCGGGGCAGACCCTCGCACTGGTCGGCGCCTCGGGAGCCGGCAAGTCGACCTGCGCCCACCTGCTGGCCCGGTTCTGGGACCCGTCCGAAGGAGCGGTCCAGCTGATCCCCGTCGACGGCGACCCCGTCGACCTGCGCGAGGTGAGCGACACCGAACTCCGGCGCGCCGTCGCGCTGGTGGGCCAGGAAACCCCCCTCTTCCACGGCACCCTGGCCGAGAACCTGCGGCTCGCCGCCCCCGAGGCGGACGACGCCCTCCTCGCCGAGACGGCCCGCCTGTGCGGCGTGGACCGGATCGCCCCGATGGACACGCCGGTCGGCGAACGCGGCGCCACCCTGTCGGGCGGCCAGCGGGCCCGCATCGCCCTCGCCCGCGCGCTGCTGGCCCGGCCGAGAGTGCTCGTGCTCGACGAGTCCACCGCCCACCTGGACAACGCCGGCGACGCCCAACTCGCCACCGCGCTGAGGCAGGAGGGCCGCACCACGATCGTCATCGCGCACCGCCGTGCCACCATCCGCCGGGCCGACCGCGTCGCCGTCCTCGAAGCCGGGCGCATCGCGGAGGAGGGCACCTGGGAGGAACTCACCGCCGACCCCGGCAGCGCGCTCAACCGCAGCCTCGCCGCCGCTCCCTCCTGAGGGGCGCGACCGGACGACGGCCGCACCCCTCGGCCGCACGCCCCCCTTGGCCGCCGCCGGACCGCGCTGCCAAGGGACGCGCTGCCAAGGGACGCGCTGCCTCGGCCGGCGCCCCGTCACCACCGCCCGCACCGGACGGGCGGGCCGCACCACTCGGCGAGTCACCGGCCGCCGGCCCCGGACGCGCACGCCTCCGCGGCGCCCGACGGCGCTCCGCCGCGGTTCGCCCGGCCGTACGGGAGGCCGGACTGTGCTACAGTCTCGGTGTTGCAGTTCTGGTACCCATGAAGCTATGTGCGCCTGACGGGAATGTTTCTCCTGCAGGCGCATTATTTGTTTTCCGGCATCTCCGGATGGGGCCTCTGCCTACAGAAGGAGAAGGACATGGCACAGGGAACCGTGAAGTGGTTCAACGCCGAGAAGGGCTTCGGCTTCATCCAGCAGGACGGCGGCGGCCCCGACGTCTTCGCCCACTACTCGAACATCGCGACCCAGGGCTTCCGTGAGCTCCAGGAGGGCCAGCGGGTCTCCTTCGACGTCACGCAGGGCCAGAAGGGCCCGCAGGCGGAGAACATCGTCCCCGCCTGACCGCCGGACGCGTATCCGTTCACCGGGGTCCGCACCGTCATGGTGCAGACCCCGGTTTGTGCTGTTTCCAGGAAGGCAGACAACCGCATGCCCCGCAGACCCCAGAAGCCGAACCGACGCGCCTCTTCGCCCCCACCGTCGGCGCCGGCGCCGAGGGAGTTCCGGCTGCCGGAGAGCACGACACCCCCCCTGCCCGCCGTCGCGGACTTCGCCGGTCTGGACATGCCCGCGGAACTGCTGGACACCCTCACCGCGCAGGGTGTGACCACCCCTTTCCCCATCCAGGCCGCCACCCTGCCCAACTCGCTCGCCGGCCGTGACGTGCTGGGACGGGGACGCACCGGCTCCGGCAAGACCCTCGCCTTCGGGCTCGCGCTCCTGGCCCGCACCGCCGGACTGCGCGCCGCGCCCAAGGCGCCCCTCGCCCTGGTGCTGGTGCCCACCCGCGAACTCGCCCAGCAGGTGACGGACGCCCTGACCCCCTACGCGGCGGCGGTGAACCTCCGGCTGGCCACCGTGGTCGGCGGGCTGTCCCTCACGAAGCAGGCCGATGCGCTCCGGCGCGGCGCCGAGGTCGTCGTGGCGAGTCCCGGCAGACTCAACGACCTCGTCGAACGCGGGGACTGCGTGCTCGACGGCGTCCGCATCACGGTGCTGGACGAAGCCGACCAGATGACCGACATGGGCTTCCTGCCGCAGATCACCAAGCTGATCCGGCAAGTGCGGCCCGACGGGCAGCGCCTGCTCTTCTCGGCCACCCTGGACCGCAACATCGACCGCCTGGTACAGCAGTTCCTGACCGACCCCGTGGTGCACTCCGTCGACCCGTCCGCCGGAGCGGTGACCACCATGGAGCACCACGTGTTCCACGTCCAGGACGAGACCGAGAAGAAGGCCGTCACCACGCGCATCGCGGCCCGTGACGGCCGGGTCATCCTCTTCCTCGACACCAAGAGGTCGGCGGACCGGCTCGCCAAGCGGCTCCTGGCCGTCGGTGTCCGCGCGGCGGCACTGCACGGGGGCCGCTCCCAGCCGCAGCGGAACCGCACCCTGGAACAGTTCAGGAACGGCCAGGTCACCGCCTTGGTGGCGACGAACGTCGCGGCCCGGGGCATACACATCGACGACCTCGACCTGGTCGTGAACGTCGACCCCCCGGCCGACCACAAGGACTACCTCCACCGGGGCGGCCGCACGGCCCGCGCGGGCGGCTCCGGCAGCGTGGTCACGCTGGTCCTGCCCGACCAGAAACGGGACGTCACCCGGCTCATGTCGGACGCGGGCGTCCGCCCCCGGACGGCCCGCATCATGTCGAGCGACGCGGAACTGGCCACGATCACCGGCGCCCGCGAGCCCTCCGGCGTGGCCGTCACCCTCGAGGTTCCCCGGCCCGCGACGCCGACGGCGCCCCGCCCGGCCCGCGGAACCGGCACCGGATCCGGCAGGCGGTCCGGCCGCCGGCGCCGAAGCGGCGGAACCGAAGCGACGGCAGGCGCCGCCACCAGGCCGGCGGAGAACCGGGGCGCCGACCGCCGGTCCG
>NZ_BAAATK010000104.1:0-6193 GCF_039533365.1 Streptomyces glaucus | reverse complement strand
ACCGCCACCGCCCCCGGCGCCCGCACCACCCACGCACGGAACAACTCCAACACCGAGGAACCCGGCGGGGCGTCACCGGCGGTGGCGTTCCAGCCCTCCACCACCAGCCCGTGCTCCAGCCGTCCCACCAGGCCGACCCGGCCCACCGGCACGGACGGGTCGGCGGCCACCTGTTCCAGCACCCACTCCAGCCGGCCCAGCAGGTCCCGGGCCACGTCGGCGTCGATCGCGTCGGGCCGGTGGGTCACATGGACCTTCACGGGCCTGCCCGGCGTCACGCCGAGGGTCAGCGCGTAGTGCGTCGCCTGGTGGCCCTCCACGTGGGTGAAGGAGAGCGCTCCGGGCGCCGGTGCCTCCCCGGGCGGCAGGGGATAGTTCTCGAACATCAGCATGGTGTCGAACACCGCGCCCGGTCCGCCCGCCCGCTGGATCTCGGGCAGGCTGAGGTGCTGGTGGGGCAGGAGCGCGGACTGGCGGGCCTGGAGCTCGGTCAGCAGTCGCAGCACGGACTGGTCGGCGTCCAGGCGGACCCGTACCGGCACGCTGTTGACGAACAGGCCCACCATCGATTCGACGCCGGGCAGTTCGGCGGGGCGGCCGGCGACGGTCGCGCCGAAGACGACGTCCGTGCGGCCGGTCAGCCGGGCCAGGAGCATCGCCCAGGCGCCCTGCATCACGGTGTTGACGGTCAGGCCGTGGCGGCGGGCCAGGGCGGTGAGGGTGTCGGAGAGCTCGCCGGAGAGGGTCAGCTCCTGTTTTCCGGGCAGCACGGGGGCGCGGTCCGGACCGGCGGGGGCGACGAGGGTGGGGCCGTCGGTGTCCGCCAGCTCGGCCCGCCACGCGGTACGCGCGGCTTCCTTGTCCTGCCGGGCCAGCCAGGCCAGGTGGTCGCGGAAGGAGGGCGCCGGGCCGAGTCCGGAGGCGTCGCCGCCGGCCGCGTAGATGGCGGCGAGTTCGGTGAGCATGACCGGCATCGACCAGCCGTCCAGCAGGATGTGGTGGGAGGTCATCACGGTCCAGTGCCGTTCGGGGGTCAGCCGGACGAGCAGCAGCCGCAGCAGGGGCGCCCGGGCGAGGTCGAACCGCTCCGCCCGTTCCTCGGCGGCCAGCCGCCGCACCTCGGCGAGCGCCTCCTCCTCGGTCAGGCCCGTGTCCGGCAGATCGACCTCGCGCCAGCGCGGGGCGGCCTCGCGCGGGATGAGCTGCACGGTCCGGCCCGACTTGCGGCGGTGGAAGCCGGCCCGCAGAGCGGGGTGCCGGTTCAGCAGGGCCCGCCAGGAGGCGCGCAGCCGGCCGGCGTCGAGGGGCCCGCTCAGCAGGTCGGTGCGCTGGATGGTGTAGAGATCGGGTCCCTGCTCGCCGTACTCGGCGTGGAAGAGCAGGCCTTCCTGCAACGGGGAGAGGGGCCAGACCTCGGCGAGCGCCGAGCCGTGGACCGGGGGTGTGGACGTCATCGGAAGAGCCCTCCTTCGAGGTCCGCCGCAATCGCTTCGAGCTGCTCGACCTCGTCCTGGTCCAGGTCCAGCAGGGGGAAGTCGGACGGGGTGTGGCCGCCGACCGCCGGGTGGTCCGAGTGGGCCGCCAGCCCGCGCAGCAGCGCCAGCCAGATGCGGCCGAGGGAGTGCACGGCCTCGTCGGCCAGCACCCGGGCCGGGCGGCCGAGGGTGAGGGTCAGTTCGGGGCCGTGGCGGGTGTCCCGGACGACGGCGCCCGCCTCCAGGGCGTGCGGCACGGGCATGCGCGGGTCGTCCGAGCTGTGCAGGACCCGTTTGGTGGCCGGCTCCCACGGCTCGGCCGCGCCCGGGCGGGCGGGTCCGCCGGAGCCGCCCGCCCGGGTGTCCAGCCGGCCCAGGTAGTTGAAGCCGATCTGGGGGACGGGCAGTGCGGCCAGGACCGGTGCGGTCCCGGCGTTGAGGTACCGCAGCAGGCCGTAGCCCAGCCCGTCGCCGGGCACGGCCCGGATCTGCTCCTTGACGGTCTTCAGCAGCCGCCCCGCCGCCGCCTCGCCGGCCAGCGCGGCGTGGAGGTCCACGCCGCTCACGTCGAGCCGTACCGGGTGGGCGCTGGTGAACCAGCCGACGGTGCGGGACAGATCGGCGCCGTCCAGCGGCGTACGGCCGTGGCTTTCGACGTTCACCAGGACCGGCGCGTGCGGGTCGCGCCGCCAGTGGGCGACGGCTCCCGCCAGCGTGGCGAGCAGGATGTCGTGGACGCCGCAGTGGAACAGGGCGGTCGTCCGGCCGACGAGGGCGGCGGTGTCGTTGTTGCGCAAGGTCCAGGAGTCGTGGCGTACGGTCGCCGCCGTGTCCCGGGCCGGGTCGAGGGGCGGCACGCCGGGCAGCGGGGCGGCGTCCCGCAGCAGCGCGGCCCAGGCGGGCAGTTCGGCGACGCGGTGGTCGCGGTGCGCCTCCGCCTCCAGCCGCCGGGTCCAGCGGCGGTAGGAGGTGGCGACCGGGGCGGGGCGCGGGGTGCGTCCGGCGACCGCGGCCTCGTACGCCTCCCTCAGGTCCGGCACCAGGATCCGCCACGACACCCCGTCGACGGCGAGGTGGTGCACGGCGAGGACCAGCCGCCCGGCCCGTTCGGGTCCCGCGTCCAGCCATACGGCCCGGGCCATCGCCCCGGCCGCCGGGTCGAGCCGGTCCACGGCCTCGCGGGCGGCCGCGTCGGCGGCACGGGCGAGTTCGTCCGGGGTCGCGGTCCCGGTCGCGTCCACGCGGACCAGGAGACCGGCGGTGTCCGCGGCGTCCCGGGCGCCGGCGACCAGGCGCGGCCCGGTGCCGTCGTCCGTCACCCGGGCGCGGAGCATGGCGTGGGTGTCGGCGAGGGCGCGCAGAGCGGTGGCGAGGGCGTCCGGACGGAGTCCGGGCGGGGCCGTGAGGATCGTCCACTGCGCGAAGGCGCCGCCCACGACCCGCTCGCCGAGGAAGCGCGCGGCGGGCGTCCAGGGCACCTCGCCCGCTCCGTCGTCGGCGTCGGCTCCCCGGTCGCCGGTGCCGACGGGCTCGGCGACGGCCGCGAGCCGCTCGGGGGTCTTCTCGTCGAAGATCTGCCGGGGCGTGACGACGAGTCCGGCCCGCCGGGCCCGGGTGACGAGTTGCAGCGAGGTGATGGAGTCGCCGCCGAGCGCGAAGAAGCTGTCGTCGGCGCCGACCCGGCCCAGCCCGAGCGTCTCGGCGACGGCGGCGCAGAGGATCTCCTCGGCGGGGGTCCTCGGCGCCCGGCCGACGGCTCCGGCGGCGAAGTCGGGCGCGGGCAGGGCGTCGCGGTCCAGTTTGCCGTTCGGGGTCAGGGGCAGCTCGTCGAGGACCACCACGGCCGCCGGGACCATGTGGTCGGGGAGCGTGCGGGAGGCGTGGGCGCGTACGGCCGAGGGGTCCGGCTCGCGCCCGGCCGCGGGCACGACGTAGCCGATCAGCCGGGTGTCGTGGACGGCGGCGACCGCCTGCCCGACGTCCGGGTGGCCGGCGAGCGCGGCCGCCACCTCGCCCGGCTCGATCCGGTGCCCGCGCAGTTTGACCTGTTCGTCGGCCCGTCCGACGAACACCAGCTCGCCGTCGTGGGTGCGGCGGACCAGGTCGCCGGTGCGGTACATCCGTCCGCCACGGGTGCGCGGGTCGGCGACGAACCGGTGGGCGGTGAGCGCCGGCCGGTCGAGGTAGCCGCGGGCCAGCCCAGCGCCGGTCACGTACAGTTCGCCCGTCACGCCCGGCGGCACGGGGCGCAGGAAGGCGTCCAGGACGTACACGCCGGCGTGCGCGATCGGGCCGCCGATCGTCAGCGGGCCGGTGTCGTCCAGGGGGGCGGTGACGGTGGAGACGACGGTCGCCTCGGTGACGCCGTACTCGTTGTGGAGGGCGCAGCGGGCCGCCCAGCGTCGGCGGGTGTCCGCCGGGAGGGCGTCGCCGCCGCTCACCAGCACCCGCAGTGCGGGCAGTGCGCGGTCCGGGAGGTGGGTGAGCTGGACGGCGGGCATCACGGCGTGGGTGATGCGGTGGCCGGCCAGCAGGTCGCCGAGTTCGTCGCCGGTGGTGTGCCCGCCGGGCGGGGCCAGCACCAGTCGGCCGCCCGCGCACAGCGTCGGCCAGATGTCCGCCAGCGACACGTCGAAGCTCGGCGAGACCAGCTGCACCAGACGTGTGTCCGTGCCGATGGCGTACCGCTCGATCCGGTCGGCGACCAGGTTCCGCAGCCCGCCCCAGGTGACGGCGGCGCCCTTGGGGGTGCCGGTGGAGCCGGAGGTGTAGACGACGTACGCGGTGTGGTCGGCGTCGGGCGCCGGAAGGGCACGCCCGTCGGGTTCGTCCGCCGGCGGTTCCCCGTCCAGGGTGATCACCGGGCCCGTGAACCCGTCCGACACCATCGGCCGGGTCTCCGCCGTGCACAGCACCGCCTCGGGCGCGGCGTCGGCGAGCACGAAGGCGATGCGGTCCGCGGGGTGGCCGGGGTCGACGGGGACGTACGCGCCGCCCGCGAGCGCGATGCCGAGCAAGGCGGTGACCAGTTCCGCCGAGCGGGGCGCCAGGACGGCCACGCGGGTGTCGGGGCCGACGCCGTGCGCGGTCAGGCGGTGCGCCAGGCGCTCGGAGGCGCGGGCGAGTTCGGCGTACGTCAGCGCGCGGCCGGCCGCGACGAGGGCGGTGGCCGCGGGGGTGCGGGCGGCCTGGTCGGTGAAGCGGCGGGGCGGGAGCGGGGAGGTGTCCGTGTGCGGTGCGGGGGCGGCCGGCGGCGGGGCGGGGCCGGTGGCGACGCCGGGCACGTCCAGCCGTCCCACCGGCACCGACGGATCCGCGATCATCTGCTCCAGCACCCGTGTCAGGGCATGCGCCAGGCCCTCGGCGTCCGCCTCGGAGAACCGGGCGAGACGGTGGGCGAGGCGGATCCGGAGGCGGTCGCCGAGGACGACGCCCAGCGTCAGCGGGTAGTGGGTGCCCTCCACGGTGGAGACGTGCTCCGTCCGCGGGGCGCCGGGGGACTGCGGGGAGCCGGCCGCGCGCGGGTAGTTCTCGAAGACGAGGACCGAGTCGAAGGCGGAGCGGGACCCGGTGAGCTTCTGCAGTTCCGGGAGTCCGAGGTGGTGGGAGCCGATCAGCGCGGACTGGCGGCCCTGCAGCGCGATCAGCATCTCCAGCACCGGCTGCCCGCCGTCGAGCGGCACCCGGACGGGCACGGTGTTCATGAACACCCCGACCATCCTCTCGACGCCCGGCAGTTCGGCGGGACGGGCCGCGACCGGGGCGCCGAACACCACGTCGGTGCGGCCCGTGAGCCGGGAGAGCACCAGCGCCCAGGCTCCTTGCACGAGCGTGTTGACCGTCAGTCCGCCGCCGCGTGCGAAGGCGACCAGCCGGGCGGTGAACTCCTCCGGGAACTCGCGGGTCAGACGGCCGGCGGCGGCCGAGCCCTTCGCCCGTTCCAGGGGGTCGACGAGGGTCGGCTCGTCCACCCCGTCCAGCTCGGCCCGCCACGCGGTACGCGCGGCCTCCTTGTCCTGCCGGGCGAGCCAGGCCAGGTGGTCCCGGAAGGAGGGCGCCGGGCCGAGCCCGGAGGCGTCGCCGCCGGCCGCGTACAGCGCGGTGACCTCGTCGAGGACGACGGACATGGACCAGCCGTCGAAGAGGATGTGGTGCGTGACGACGACGAGCCGGTGGCGCTCGTCGGAGAGCCGGACGAGGACGAGCCTCAGCAGTGGGGGCCGGGCCGGGTCGAATCGTTCCGCCTGCTCCTGCGCGGCCGTCTCGGCGAGCCGTGCCTCGGTCTCCTCCGCGCCGAGTCCGGAGAGATCGACCTCCCGCCACGGGATCCGCACGTCCGCCACGACGGCCTGGACCAGCCGTCCCGAGGCGAGCCGGTGGAAGCCGGCCCGCAGGGTCGCGTGCCGGGCCGCCACGCCGTGCCAGGCCGCCCGCAGCCGGGCCGTGTCGAGCCGTCCGCTCAGCTCCAGCACCCACTGGCCCTCGTAGACATCGGGGCCTTGTTCGTCGTAGGCGGCGTGGAAGAGGAGTCCTTCCTGCAGCGGGGTGAGCGGCCAGACCTCGGCGAGGCCGGGAACCGTGGCTTCCAGTTCGGCGGACTCGGCCGCGGTGAGGTCGAGGAGGGGGGTGTCGTTCGGCGGTGCCGTCGGGCCGGCGGTGGCTTCGAGCTGTGCCACGGCGGCGATGGCGGCCGGGGTCTCGTGCTCGAAGACGTCCTG
>NZ_BAAATK010000103.1:0-6759 GCF_039533365.1 Streptomyces glaucus | reverse complement strand
GCACCGGGCCGCCGGGCCGCCCGCCGCCGGGCGCGCCCGCGCCCCGGCCGGCGCCGTCGGTGGCGCCGCCGCCCTGGCCGCCCTTGCTCACCGGAGGCTTGCGTGGCGCGAACCAGTCGCTGGTCGTCTTCTCCTCGGCGGGCCGGGCGGGTGCGGCGGGAGACTCGACGGCGCCCGTGGACGCGGTGGCGTCCGACGCCGGTGCCTCGGCGTCGGTGTCGGAGCCGTTCGCGCCCTCGCCGTCCGCGACGGGTTTGCGCACCACGACCGGCGGGATGGGCCGCGATCCGGGGATGTTGATCCGGATCCGGGTCGTCAGCGTCGTCTCGGTCTTGCGGTCCTCCGGCCGCGTGGCCGAACGGCCCGCGCCCGCACCGTCACCGGACGCCACAGAGGTCCCGTAGGGCGGCGTGCCCGACGGATATGCGGCTCCGCCGCGCCCGTTGGGCCCGGAGGACGGACTGTCAGTTTCACGACTCAAGGCAGGTTCTCCCGGTTGGCTCCGCCGCCCGTCACGATCTCACGGTGGGGGGTCCCCCTGCTCCAGGAGCTGGGGAAAGCTCGGCGGCGCGCACCACCATACTGGCCACTTCTGGCCGGTATTCCAGGGCCACTGGGGAAACCCCCACCGGACCCGCACGCACACGCCACGGCGAAGTGGTACGTCACTTGCCAAGTCGGACCGGACCGCCGCCGGGTTGCCGCCCCGGCGCGAGGGTGGCGCACATCACAGCCACGACGATGCCGCCGAGCAGGAACAGGTAGGAGCCGCCGCCCGCGGCGAAGACGAAGTCCCCCTCGGGGCGGCTGGTGGTGAGCAGGACGACGGCGAGCATCCAGCCGGCGGCGGGCGCGACGGCCCCGGCCCGGCCGCCGACGGCGCGGGCCGCGCCCAGGCAGAGTCCGGCCTCCCCGGCGAGGGCGAGCAGCAGCCCGCCCGGGAACCACGCGGGCTGCACCAGCGCCCCGGCCACGCCGGCCGCCGCGCCGAGCACGAACAGTCCCAGGTAGGCGGCGGCCCGCCCGGCGGAGGGCGGTCGCAGCGGCTGGGCCAGCATCGGCGTGCGGTCGCTCATGACGCGTCCCCGATGCCCAGGCCGAGGCCGGCGAACAGATCGGTCTCCCGCACCCCGGAGCCGCGCTCGCCGCGCACCAACTCGTAGTACTCGGTGGTGAACAGGGGCTGCGCCAGGTCGTTCGAGAGGACGAAGTACGGCTCCGCCACCGTGATCTGCGTGGCGTGCGCGCGCATCGCGGCGGCCTTGGCGGCGGCGTGGGCGGTGCCGTCGATCTCGGTGGTGATCCGCTCGTCGGGCACGACGCCGGGGACGTCGTCGACCGTGGCCGCCCCGGTGAAGGGCAGGCCGGGCAGGTCGTCCCGGAGCCGGGCGAAGGACTCCTCGGCGACGGAGCGCGGCACGCGGTTCCAGTAGACCTTGGCGACGGGGCAGCCCGCCTCCTCGGCCAGTTCGACCGCGCGCATGGCGACGCGGTGGGCCTGGACGTGGTCGGGGTGGCCGTAGCCGCCGTTGTCGTCGTAGGTGACGAGGACCTGGGGGCGGACCTCGCGGATCACCTCGACGAGCAGTGCGGCCGCCTCGTCGACGTCGGCCTGCCAGAAGCAGGCGGGGTCGTCGTTGTCGGGCAGGCCCATCATCCCGGAGTCGCCGTAGCGTCCGGCGCCGCCGAGCAGGCGGACGTCCTCGACGCCGAGGGCGCGCATCGCGTCCCGCAGCTCCCCCGCCCGGTGCTGCCCGAGGGCGGGGCCGCTCAGGTGGGCCAGGCCGGGCGGGATGACCTCGCCGCGCTCGCCGAGGGTGCAGGTGACCAACGTCACATGGGCGCCCTCGGCCGCGTATCGGGCCATGGTGGCGCCGTTGTTGATCGACTCGTCGTCCGGGTGGGCGTGCACCAGCAGCAGACGCCGGGGGGGCAGTTCCGTCATGGCCCCAGCCTATGAGGCGCCGGATCGCCGTTCACCGCGCCCCGGCCCCTTGGCCCGCGCCGTCGGGCACGGGGGCGAAGACCGCGTGGACGGGGATGCCGAGCAGGGGATGGTCGCGCAGCCTGCCGACCCAGTCGTTGTCCGGGTTGGAACGGGAGACGATCCCGACGGCGGCGACGGCCGTACGGGGATCGACGGAACCCTTGACGTTCAGGTCGGTCCAGGCGATCACCAGCACGTCCGGGTGCCGCATGACGCCCTCGGGGACGTCCTCCACATCAGGCGTGCCGTTGTGGGCCGGCAGCTCGTCCGGCATGACCTTCTCCAGACGGCGGCCGACGTGCGCGGCCGTGACCTCGTGGGGCCCTCCGGCCGACGTCATGTCGTGGACGGTCCCTTCCTTGGTGACCTCGGACTTGCCGGGCAGCGTGTCGTCCATGGACCGAACGACATCGCGCATGGCCCGGTACAGGTGGGAGACGCCCTGGCGCGCCGGGTGCGATGGTCATCGTGCTCGCTCCTCGTCGTCCGTGCCCAGGGGCGAGGGTCGTCGCTTTCACGCCAGGCGGCCTCCTGGAGGCCGGTTCGGCGGTCACCGCGGCGGGCGTCGGGGTCGGGTGTGCAAAAGCCGCGGTCGCAGCCGTCGCGGTTCCGTATCAGGCGGTGTCCGCCCGCCCGGGTGAGCGCGGGCCGCGGGCGGGAGGGACGGGGCCCGGCAGGGTGCCTTCCCCCGGCGTTCCTCGTCTTTCAGGCGCCGCCGGCACCGGAGCGTGGCGCCGGCCACGTGGAGCGTGAGGCGGAAGCTGCGGCCCGGGACGCGGCCGTGGGTGGCCGCGTTGGCCGCCAGTTCGGCGACGACCTGGCCCGCCGTCTCGTGCGGCAGCCCCCAGCTCCGCAGCGCCTCCACCGCGAGCAGGCGGGCGAGGCGGGCGGTGGAGATCGGGGTCTACGAGTGCAGCAGCATCGCGGGCCTTTTGCAGACACCCGAGTACGCACGCGCCCTGTTCGAAGTGCGCCAGCCTCCTTACCCGGCCGAGGAAGTGGAGCGTTTGGTGGCCGCGCGCATGGCACGGTTGTCGATCTTCGATCGCTCACCGGCTCCCTCCCTCAGCTTCGTCCTGGAGGAGGCGACGCTTCGCCGCCGCGTCGGGGGCACAATGGCGCGGAAACAGCAATTCGAACGCTTGCTGGAAGTGGGGCAGTTGAACAACGTCTCGCTCCAGGTCATGCCGATGGACAGCGTCGCCCATCCCGGCATGAGCGGCAGGATCGAGTTGCTGAAGTTCGAGGACGGAACAGCGGTGGGGCGTTCCGACGGCGCGTTCAACGGCCGCCCGGCCTCCGAACCGAGGCAACTGCGCATTCTCGAACTGCGATATGGCACGATCCGGGCGCAAGCTCTTCCGCCCGGGGAGACACCGGCCCTCATCGAGCGATTGCTGGGAGAAACATGATCCGCAAGGCCTCCGCCAGGGACACCTCCGACCTGGCGTGGTTCAAGAGCAGTTACAGCAGCGGCCCGGAAGGCGACTCCTGCGTCGAGATCGCCACCGAACCCGGCACCGTCCACGTCCGCGACTCGAAGAACGTCGAGGGTCCCCGGCTGGCCTTCTCCCCCGCCGCCTGGGCCGGCTTCGTGCCGTACGCGGTCGAGGGCTGATCCGGCGGCTGCCGGCTGCTGCCCGGTCCGGGGCTCCGGTACGTCCAAGTCCCCCCGGGAAGCGGGCGGTGGCCGTGAACGCGTCAGGGCGTGCCGGAGCGGCCGGCGGGCCCCGGTGACGGCCGTGAAGGTCCCGTCGGCGTGCGTGGTCGTCCGGATCGGGGCGTGCGGCCGGCCGGCGGCCGGGGAGTCCCGGTCCGTGCGCCGTCCTTGTCCCCCGTGCGCCCCCGGTCCGCCGGGCTTACCGGGCCCGATCCGGGGAAGCCGGAGGGAGGGACGGGTGAGACGCTGACCCCGGCCGGGGCCCGAGGGCCGGCCCCGGGTCCCGGCCGGAGGACGCGGTGCTCAGAACTTGATGCTGCCGATCATCCCCGCGATGTTCGTCGTCAGCTCACTGATCGTGGGCGCGACGGTCGAGGAGGCGAGGTAGAAGCCGAGAAGCATGCAGATGACGGCATGCCCGGTCTTCAATCCTGACTTCTTGATCAGCAGGAAGACGATGATCGCCAGCAGCACCACCGCCGAAATCGAGAGTGCCACGGCGGCTCACCTCCAAAGAACCCAGGGACGAGGGGGGTCGGACGGGGTCGGACGGGTCGGTCGTGGGGGCAGGTAAATCCGTACAACAGCAAGCAGGTTCATACCCACTATGCGCTAGTGATCATAACTATCCGTCCGTGTGCATCGGTCGGCGCACGGCCGCACAAGGGGGCGCATGGCCAATATGGTCGGGGGATGCAGACCGAGGCTGACTCTTTCCCCCGACGGCACGCCCGGACCCAGCGGTTCACGCTCGGCGCGCCGCGTTCGTTCACTGTGGCTCCCGACGGCTCACGTGTCGTCTTCCTGCGCTCCGGTTCCGGCACGGACCGGGCGAGTTCGCTGTGGGTGCTCGACCTGGCGGACGGCACCGAACGCCTCGTGGCCGACCCGCGCGTCCTGCTGGGCGGCGTGACGGAGCGGCTCTCCCCCGAGGAGCGGGCACGGCGCGAACGCAGCCGCGAAGGCGGCGCCGGCATCGTCGGCTACGCCACCGACGCGGCCGTCGAGCTGGCCTCTTTCACCTTGTCAGGGCGGCTTTTCACGGCCGGGCCGGGGACCGGCGCGACCCGTGAACTCCGCGTCCCCGGTCCGGTGATCGACCCCCGGCCCGCCCCCGACGGACGGCACGTCGCCTACGTCGCCCGGGGCGCGCTGCGGGTCGTGGGAGCCGACGGCGAGGGCGACCGGGCGCTCGCCGCCCCGGAGTCGGAATCGGTCACCTATGGATTGTCCGAATTCATCGCGGCCGAGGAGATGGGGCGTTCGCGGGGTTTCTGGTGGTCCCCGGAGTCGGACCGGCTGCTGGTGGCGCGTGTGGACGACACGCCGGTGCGGCGGTGGTGGATCTCCGATCCGGCCCACCCGGAACGTGATCCACACCACGTCCGCTATCCGGCGGCGGGCACGGACAACGCGGACGTGCGGCTGTTCGTGATCGGTCTCGGCGGGGAGCGCACGGAGGTCGTCTGGGACCGGGACCGTTACCCGTATCTGGCACGAGTGCACTGGTCAGCGGCGGGTGCGCCGCTGTTGCTGGTCCAGGCGCGCGATCAGCGCAGCCAGGTGTTCCTGGCCGTGGACCCCGACTCGGGGGCGACCCGCATGGTGCACGCGGACGATGATCCAATTTGGCTGGAACTTTTCGCTGGAGTGCCGTGCTGGAGCCCTTCCGGACAGCTCGTGCGGATCGCCGACGAGGGCGGCGCGCGGGTGCTGGCGGTCGGCGAACGGCCGCTGACCGGCCCGCAGCTGCACATCCGGGCGGTGCTGGACGTGTCCGACGACGACGTGCTGGTCTCGGCCTCGGCGGGTGAGGAGGCAGCCGATCCGGAGACCGGCCAGGTGCACGTCTACCGGGTGAACGAGCTCGGCGTGGAGCGCCTGTCGCAGGAGCCCGGCGTGCACTCCGCGGTGCGCGCCGGGGGTGTGACCGTACTGGTCTCCGCCACGCTCGACCGGCCGGGCGCCCGGGTGCGGGTGCTGCGGGACGGGAAGCCCGTGGCGGCCGTCCCGTCGTACGCCGAGGATCCCGGCATGTCCCCGCGGGTGACGCTCACCCAGGGGGGCGCACGCCGCATTCCGTGCGCCGTGCTTATGCCTCGGGACTACGCCGGGGACACTCCCCTGCCGGTTCTCCTGGATCCCTACGGCGGTCCGCACGGCCCGCGGGTGGTGGCCGCGCACAACGCCCACCTGACCTCGCAGTGGTTCGCCGACCAGGGGTTCGCGGTGATCGTCGCCGACGGCCGCGGCACCCCCGGCCGCTCCCCCGCCTGGGAGAAGGCGGTCCACCACGACCTCACCGTCTCCCTCGACGACCAGGTCGAGGCGCTGCACGCGCTCGCCGGGACGTACCCGCTGGACCTGTCCCGGGTGGCGATCCGCGGCTGGTCGTACGGCGGCTGGCTCGCGGCGCTGGCGGTGCTGCGCCGCCCGGACGTCTTCCACGCGGGCATCGCGGGCGCCCCGGTCACCGACTGGCGGCTGTACGACACGCACTACACGGAGCGGTACCTGGGCGATCCGGCCGCGCAGCCGGCGGCCTACGCCAAGAGCTCCCTGGTCACCGACGACGGGCTGTCCGCGCCCGCCGAGCCGCACCGCCCGCTGATGATCGTGCACGGCACGGCCGACGACAACGTGGTCTTCGCGCACGCCCTGCGCCTGTCCTCGGCGCTGCTGGCCGCCGGCCGCCCGCACGAGGTGCTGCCGCTGTCCGGCGTGACCCACATGACCCCGCAGGAACAGGTCGCCGAGAACCTGCTGCTCCTTCAGGTCGACTTCCTCCGGCGGGCCTTGGGCCCGGCATAGCGGGGCGAACGCGGGCGAACCGCGTTAACACACAGGCAACTTCACGGAATCCGTACCGATATACGGACGCGGGAGGCTGAACAGCGTACGGCCGTGCGGGTGCCGTAAACGGGCCGGGGTGCGCCATGTCACCCCGGCCCGTTGCCGTGCGCCGCCGCCGGGACCACCTGCTTCTCCTCGGCGAAGTGGCAGGCCGAGGCGTGGGCGGCCGGGGAGTCGGTGCCCTTGAACCGCTCGGGGACCGCCAGCAGCGGCACCTCCTGGGCGCACTTGTCCTGCGCCTTCCAGCAGCGGGTGCGGA
>NZ_BAAATK010000102.1:4660-6870 GCF_039533365.1 Streptomyces glaucus | reverse complement strand
TGCGCCGCAGCGCGGCGGCGCCCGCCAGCGCGGCCAGGGCCAGGACGGCGGCCCAGGCGGGGCGTCGTTCGACGACGTCGACCGCCGTGCGGGCGGCGAACCCGACGATGATCAGCAGGGCGGCGACCAGGCCGAAGAACACCGCTGTGGAGCGGAGGTCGAACGTGCGGCGTCGGTCCGTCGGCTCGCTGCGGCGCGCGGGCACGGCCATGGCGGTGCGGGCCCCCCTCGTGTCGTGAACCGGAGTCGTGATCGCTGTGCGGAGCACTTCTGCGTCTGCCCGGGATCCGGCACTTGAACATCTGTTCAGCGGGTATTCGGGCCGGGCACGTCTCGACGCATACCGTCCGCCCCGGCGGACGCCGGACCCGAGGGAGTTGGAATGAGGCGCCTGGTCAGCCGGCGGAGCAGTTCGGCCCGGGAGTTCCCGGAGCGGCGCGCACGCCACCTGCGCGCACAACTGGGCGTGGCCGCGGACATCGCCATCAGCGCGCAGCGCCGGGCCCTGGCGGCGCGGCTGGCCGACGCCCCGGAGACGGGCGGCGAGCGGCTGCTGCGGGGCCGGGTGACGGTGGACGACGTGCTCGGCTACGCCCACCAGCACTTCGGCCTCGCCACCGCGCCCCGCGACCAGGTGGCCGCCGTGCTGCGCGCCCGGTACGAACTGCGCGGCTGCCACCGCGACCTGGACACCGACGCCTACCTGGGCGCACATCGCCCGAGCCCCGCCGGGGTCGCCGGGGAACCGGCCGTCTGACACGGCGGACGCCGGGGGCCGGCCGCGGCGTCGCGGCCGGCCCCCTTTGTTCGAACTGTTGACATGCGCGCGTCGCAACCGGATTCTGAGAGCGCTCTCAGAGCTTGGTACGGACCACATTTCCCCCCACGTCTCCGCGCCCGGACGTCCCGGGCTCCCCCGGAGGTAGAGCATGACCAGACGCATCCGGAAACGGATCACCGCCGCGGCGGCCGCCTTCGCCACCGCGCTGACCGGCGCCCTCCTCGCGGTCGGCGCCCCCGCCCCGGCCCAGGCCGCGGTCCCCGCGACGATCCCCCTGAAGATCACCAACAACTCCGGCCGCTCCGAGCCGGTGTACGTCTACAACCTCGGCACGGAACTGTCGACGGGCCGGCAGGGCTGGGCCGACGCGAACGGCACCTTCCACCCCTGGCCCGCGGGCGGCAACCCGCCCGTCCCGGCACCGGACGCGGCCATCCCCGGACCGGCCGCGGGCCGCTCCCTGACCATCCGGATCCCGAAGTTCTCCGGCCGGATCTACTTCTCCTACGGCCAGAAGCTCGTGTTCAAGCTGGCCACCGGCGGCCTGGTGCAGCCCGCCGTGCAGAACCCCTCCGACCCCAACCGCAACATCCTCTTCAACTGGTCGGAGTACACCCTCAACGACGCCGGCCTGTGGCTCAACAGCACCCAGGTCGACATGTTCTCCGCGCCCTACGCGGTCGGCGTCCAGCGCGCCGACGGCAGCACGAGCAGCACCGGACACCTCGAGCCCGGCGGCTACAACGGGGTGTTCGCGGCCCTGCGCGGGCAGTCCGGCGGCTGGGCCAACCTGATCCAGACCCGCCCGGACGGCACCGTGCTGCGCGCCCTCTCCCCCGGCCACGGCGTCGGCACCGGCGCCCTGCCCGCCTCCGTCATGGACGACTACGTCAACCGCGTCTGGCAGAAGTACGCCACGTCCACGCTGACCGTCACGCCGTTCGCCGACCGGCCGGGCGTCAAGTACTACGGCCGGGTCTCCGGCGGGGTCATGAACTTCACCGACGGCTCCGGCGCGGTCGTCACCAGCTTCCAGAAGCCCGACGCGGACAGCATCTTCGGCTGCCACAAGCTGCTGGACGCCCCCAACGACCAGGTGCGCGGCCCGATCTCCCGCACCCTGTGCGCCGGCTTCAACCGGTCCACGCTGCTGACCAACCCCAACCAGCCGGACAGCACGCCGGCCGGCTTCTACCGGGACCCCGTGACCAACCACTACGCCCGGGCCATCCACGAGCGGATGGCCGACGGCAAGGCGTACGCCTTCGCCTTCGACGACGTGGGGCAGCAGGAGTCGCTGGTGCACGACGGCAACCCGCTGCAGGCCCATCTGACGCTGGACCCGCTCGACTGACCCGGGGCGGGCCCCGGCCGGGCGGCGGCCCCGGCCACCGTCGTCCGCGGCGGCGCCCCGGGGCGCCGCCGCGGA
>NZ_BAAATK010000102.1:0-4650 GCF_039533365.1 Streptomyces glaucus | reverse complement strand
TCCCGGGGCCGCGCCCGGTGCATCCGGTGTGCGGCGACGGGCTCAAAAGGCCGTGCAGGCCCCGATGCCCGGCGCCGCGTCGCTGCCGTTCTTCATGACCGTGGACCGGAAGCCGGCCGGTGCGCCGGCGGCCGGGGAGCCGTCGCCGCCTCCGCCGGCGCCGCCCGGGTTCCCTCGAGCGTTCGTCGCGGAGGCTCAGTCCGCGGGCCGTGCCACCGGATTCGGCACCAGGCCGAGCCGCTGGGCGCGCAGCACCGTGCTCATGCGGTCGCGGGTGCCGAGCTTGCGGTACAGGTTCTCCACGTGCTTGTGCACCGTGCGCACGGAGATGCCGAGGCGGCGGCCGATGGCGTCCGCGGTGAGGGCCCGGGCGAGCAGGAGCAGCACGGTCACCTCCCGGGGCGTGAGGCCGCAGTCGGCGGCCAGCTCGTCGGGCCGGCGCCCGTCGTCCGCGGCCGCCGCCGCGGCCCGCCAGCGCACGAGCAGCTGCCGTTGCTGTTCGACGGCGTCCAGCAGCGGCTGCACGCGCCGGGCGGCGCGCACGTGGTCGTCGGTGAAGTCCGTACCGGACCGGAAGACCAGGCAGCCCAGGACCGGGCTGGCCGGCCTGGGCAGGGGGATGCCGAGCACGTGGTCCGCGCCCATGGTGCGGCTGAGCAGGCGCGCGGTCGGGCTGCCGGTCCAGCTCCGGCCCGCCGTCCGGAGGGCCGTCACCGGATGGCGGTCGGGCGTGGCGGCGTAGTGGCCGGCGAAGGGATACCCCGAGCGGAGCGCCGCCGCCGCTTCCGCGTCGGCCGGGTCGCCGGCCGAGGCCGCGGGCGGCAGGGGGACGGTACCGCCGGCGTCGTTCCAGTCGTCGAGCTTGTAGACCAGGGACTCGCCGCCGCACAGGGCCGGCAGCGCCGCGGCGACCAGCGGCCACAGGCGGCCGGGATCACGCTCGTGCAGCGCCGCCAGCGCCACCGACAGCATGGGCTCGTAGGGGTCCCCCGCCATCTCCGCCACCCTCCTCTCGTCCGCCTCCGCCGTGTCCGTACGTACTTCTACGCATAGCACTCCGCCCCGGCCCGCTCGCACCCTGGTGCCGGTACCCCACCGCCAGGACACGGCACGAACCGGTCCACGACCCCGGACAGGGACGGCATGTCTGCATCACACACCCGACGCGCCACGCGAGCGACCGCCCTCGGCAGCCCGGTCCGCGCCCGGCGGGCCCCGTCCCGCAACGGGCGGATCTGGAGCTAGTACCCCGCCGGGCGACGTCCGCCCCGTCGCGTAGCCCGGGGCGGCCCGGCGGCGGGGCGGCCGGAGGTCCGCCCGGTCCGCGGGTCGCCCCGGGCGATGCCTCTCGCCTCCGGGGGCCCGGCAGTGTAGACATGGGCACATGGTCCGACTAGTGGGTCGATCGGGAACTCGGTCACCCCGTCGTCCCAGCGGTCCGCCCGCTCACATGCGGCGGGGCGGGGACCGGTCACGGCGGGGGCCGGTCACGGGACTGCGATCGGCGCTGGCCGGACGCAGCGTCGCCGGGCAGGTGTTCCTGCTGCAGGTGGTCATCGTGCTGCTGCTGGTCGTGGCGGCGGTGGCCGCCCTGGTGCTGCAGGTGCGGCACGACAGCACGGCGGAGGCCCGCAACCGTTCCGTCGCCGTCGCCGAGGCGTTCGCCAACGCCCCCGGCACCCGCGAGGCGCTGAGCGCCCCGGACCCCTCGGCGGTGCTGCAGCCGCGCGCGGAGGCGGCCCGCGAGGCGGCGAAAGTCGACTTCGTCGTCGTCATGGACACCGACGGGGTCCGCTACACCCATCCCCTCCCCGACCGCATCGGCGAGAAGTTCGTCGGGACCATCGCCCCCGCGCTGGCCGGGCGCACCGTGACCGAGGAGATCACCGGGACCATCGGCCCGCTGGTGCAGGCCGTGGCGCCGGTCAGGGAGCCCGGCGGCCGGGTCGTGGGCCTGGTGTCGGCCGGGATCACCACGGCGAACGTGGGGGGCGCCGCGAACCAGCAGCTGCCGCTGGTGCTGGTCGCCGCGGCCGCGGGCCTGGCGCTGGCCACGGCGGGCACGGCCCTGGTCAGCAGGCGGCTGCTGCGCCAGACGCACGGTCTGGGCCCGCGCGAGATGACCCGGATGTACGAGCACCACGACGCCGTCCTGCACGCCGTGCGCGAGGGCGTGCTCATCGTCGGCGGCGAGGGCAGGCTGCTGCTCGCCAACGACGAGGCGCACCGGCTGCTCGGCCTGCCCGCCGACGCCGAGGGGCGGCACGTGTGCGACCTCGGGCTCGCCCCCGACACGGCCGAGCTGCTGGCCTCGGGGCGGATGGCCACGGACGAGGTGCACCTGGTCAAGGACCGGCTGCTGGCGGTCAACCAGCGGCCCACGGACAGCGCGGGGGGCCCGCCCGGCAGCGTCGCCACGCTGCGCGACTCCACGGAGCTGCGCGCCCTGTCCGGCCGGGCCGAGGCGGCCCGGGAACGCCTGGACATGCTGTACGACGCGGGCGTGGGCATCGGCACCAGCCTGGACGTGACCCGCACCGCCGAGGAGCTGGCGGAGCTGGCCGTGCCCCGGTTCGCGGACTTCGTGACCGTGGACCTGTTCGACGCGGTGCTCGGCGGCGGCCAGCCGGAAACGGTGACCCCGCTGCGCCGCACCGCGCTCAGCGGCATCCGCGAGGACGCCCCGCTGTACCCGGTGGGCCGGCAGATCAGGTTCGTCGAGTCCTCCCCGCAGGGCCACAGCCTGCGCACCGGCCGGCCCGTCCTCGAACCGGACCTGGCCCGGGCCCCGGGCTGGCAGGCCCAGGACCTCGAACGCTCCGCGCAGGTGGTGGAGTACGGCATCCACTCGCTGATCACCGTGCCGCTGCGGGCGGGCACGCTGGTGCTGGGCGTGGTGAGCTTCTGGCGCTCGGAGAAGGCGGCGCCGTTCGACGCGGACGAGCTGGCCCTCGCCGAGGAACTGGTCGCGCGGGCCGCGGTCTCCATCGACAACGCGCGGCGCTACACCCGCGAGCACAGCATGGCGGTGGCCCTGCAGCGCAGCCTGCTGCCCCGCAACCTGCCCGAGCAGGGCGCCCTGGACATCGCCTACCGGTACCTGCCCGCGCAGGCCGGGGTCGGCGGCGACTGGTTCGACGTGCTGCCGCTGTCCGGCGCCCGGGTCGCCCTGGTGGTCGGCGACGTCGTCGGCCACGGGCTGCACGCCGCGGCCACCATGGGGCGGCTGCGTACGGCGGTCCACAACTTCGCCGCCCTGGACCTGCCGCCCGACGAACTGCTCACGCTGCTGGACGAGCTGGTCGGCCGTATCGACCAGGACGAGGCGGCGGAGGACGGCAGCGCCCCGGTCACCGGCGCGACCTGCCTGTACGCGATCTACGACCCGGTCGAGCGGACCTGTGTGATCGCCCGGGCCGGGCATCCGCCGCCGGCCGTGGTCCGGCCCGACGGCGGCGTCGACTTCCTCGACGTGCCCGCGGGCCCCCCGCTGGGCCTGGGCGGCCTGCCGTTCGAGACGGTCGAGCTGGACCTGGCCGAGGGCAGCCGGCTCGTCCTCTACACCGACGGGCTCGTCGAGGACCGGGAGCGGGACATCGACGTCGGTCTGGAGTCGCTGCGCTCGGCGCTGGCGGGGGCCGGCGAGTCGCCCGAGGAGACCTGCCGGGCCGTGCTGGACGCCCGGCTGCCGGCCCGGCCGGGCGACGACGTCGCCCTGCTGGTCGCCCGCACCCGGGCACTCGGCCCCGACCGGGTCGCCGAGTGGCAGGTGCCGCGCGACCCGGCGGCCGTCGGCGGGGTGCGGGCCCAGGTCACCCGGCGGCTCGCCGAGTGGGGGCTGGACGAGCTGGCCTTCACGACCGAGCTGATCCTGAGCGAACTGGTCACCAACGCGATCCGGTACGGCGGGGAGCCCGTCCGGGTGCGGATGCTGCGCGACCGCAGCCTGATCTGCGAGGTGTCCGACGGCAGCAGCACCTCCCCGCACCTGCGGTACGCGGCGATGACGGACGAGGGCGGACGCGGCCTGTTCCTCGTCGCCCAGCTCGCCGAACGCTGGGGGACGCGCTACGTCCCGACGGGCAAGGTCATCTGGGCGGAGCAGCCGCTGCCGTAGGGCGGCCGGTGCGGACGCGGCCCTGGCCGGCGCCGCGGCGGAAGACCCCGGCGGGCCGGGGCGCCGCGCGGTCCCGTCCCGGGGCCGTGGGGCTGCCGGGGCCGGGCACGACGCGGGCCGCGGGAACGGCCGTACGCCGGCTCCCGCGGCCCGTGGCGCGCCCCCGTCCCCCGATGCGTCCTGTCGGTGCCTGTCAGTGGCGGAAGGTGTCCTTGCCCTTCTCCTTCGCCTGGCGCGCGTCGCCCTTGGCCTGTTCCGTGCGGCCCTCCGCCGTCATCCTCTCGTCGTCCACGGCACGGCCGGCGGCTTCCTTGGCCTTGCCCCTGGCCTGCTCCATCTTCGCCTTGGCCTTCTGGTTGCGAGCCATGGCTCCTCACCTCGCAGCGCGGGAGTTCGGCTGTCGGGTCCCCGGGTTGCCCGCCCGGCCGGCCCCAAACGCGGAAGTGCCGCGCACCCGGTCGTCCGGGACGGTCCGCCGGGGGTCCGCGGCGGCCGGCGGCGCGGGCCGGGCGGGCGGGGCGGACGCGGCGGGC
>NZ_BAAATK010000101.1:0-8650 GCF_039533365.1 Streptomyces glaucus | reverse complement strand
CTGCAGACCAAGCACGCCGACCTGCCCTCCCGCAAGCACGGCAACCCGCCCCAGTGACCCGGCGGATCCCTCGCGGCAACCCCGCGGATCCCTCAGCCACGGAGACTGACACCCATGAACACTCCTGACATCCGCGTCGAGAAGGGCCACGCCGAGCCCGAGGAGGTCGCCGCCCTCACGGCGCTCCTCCTGGCCCGCGCGGCCGCCCGCCCGGCCGCCACGGCCCCGGCCCACCGCGGCCACCGGCGCGCCGGCTGGCGCCGCCTGGAGCGCGAGGGCGGTTTCCGCGCCCCGCACAGCTGGCGCTGAGCCGAGGGAGCTTTTTCAGGGGCCCATCCCGGACGGGGTGGGCCCCTTTCCCGTGCCCGGCGGTTTCCCGTGCCTGGCGGCAAGCCGCGGCGCGCAGGGGCCGCGCGCGAGCGTGAGGAGGCGCGAAAGGGGGCGCCCTCTCCGAAACGGAGAGGGCGCCCCCTGCTGTTCGTTCCGACCGGCCGCGCTAGCGCAGGCGTGCCATCAGGGCGTGCTCCACGAGCGTGATCAGGGTCGACTTGGCGTCCGCGCGGTGGCGGGCGTCGGTGGTGATGATCGGCGTGTCCGGGCCGATCTGGAGGGCTTCGCGCACCTCGTCCGGGGTGTAGGGCTGCTGGCCGTCGAAGCCGTTGAGGGCGATGACGAAGGGCAGGCCGCTGTTCTCGAAGTAGTCGACGGCGGGGAAGCAGTCGGCGAGGCGGCGGGTGTCGACCAGGACCACCGCGCCGATGGCGCCGCGCACCAGGTCGTCCCACATGAACCAGAAGCGGTCCTGGCCGGGTGTGCCGAACAGGTACAGGATCAGGTCCTGGTCGAGGGTGATGCGGCCGAAGTCCATGGCCACCGTGGTGGTGGTCTTGTCCCCGGTGTGGGTGAGGTCGTCGATGCCCGCCGAAGCAGACGTCATGACGGCCTCCGTGCGCAGCGGGTTGATCTCCGAGACGGCGCCGACGAACGTGGTCTTGCCCACGCCGAAGCCGCCCGCCACCACGATCTTCGCGGAGGTGGTGGAGCGGGAAGGACCGCCGCTAGAGCTTGCGAAGTCCACTGAGCACCCTTTCGAGCAGTGTCACGTCTGGCTGGCCGCCGGCGTTCTCGTCGCCGCCGGGCTGATGAATGGCGACCAGTCCCGCCTCCGCCAAATCGGCGACGAGGATCCTGGCCACGCCGAGGGGAATGGTCAGGAGCGCCGAGATTTCGGCGACCGACTTGATCTCTCGGCAGAGGTTGCAGATCCGCTGATGCTCGGGCAGCTGGCCCTGCATCTGGTGCGGCTGCGCGGTGGTGTGCACCAGCGCCTCGATGGCGAGCTGGTACCGCGGCCTGGTACGACCGCCCGTCATGGCGTACGGGCGCACCAGGGGGTTGTTCGACGCCCCTGCGGGCGCCGGCTCGGGGGTACGGCGCTGAGGCTGCACGGGCTGGATGTGCGGCGCCTGCGGCTGGTCGTACGGCAGCTGACCGGGGTCCTGCGGCACGTACGGCTGCCGGTGGTTCGGTGCGGAGGGGAAGTCGTACCGGTTCTGGGAACCGTCGTTCTGGCCCTGGGCAGGGCCGTACGACCAGTTGCCCGAAGGCGAACCGCCTGGGGGTGTTGCCACTTTCTCCTCCTCCGACTGTGCCTGGCACCCATCATTGTGAGGCCGCGTCCCAAGACCTTACGGCCCCGGGACGCCGATACGCACCGTTCGCCCGTCAGTTGAGAAGGCTCCCTTGGAGTTCCGCACGAAGGTCCGGTGTCAGGACCGTACCGGCGCGGTCGACCAGAAGGGCCATCTCGTACCCGATGAGGCCGATGTCCGCCTCCGGGTGTGCGAGAACCGCGAGCGACGAACCGTCGGAGATGGACATGATGAAGAGGAATCCCCGCTCCATCTCCACAACCGTCTGGTTCACGCTGCCGCCCTCGAAGATCCGGGAGGCGCCTGCCGTCAGAGACGTCAGACCGGAGGCGACGGCCGCGAGCTGGTCGGCGCGGTCGCGGGGGAAGCCTTCGGACATCGCCAGAAGGAGTCCGTCGGCGGAGACCACCACCGTGTGGGACACCCCCGGGGTGTTGTCCACGAAGTTGGTGATCAACCAGTTCAGGTTCTGTGCCGCCTGGCTCATCGGGCTCACACTAACGCTCCTGGTCGTAGGTGCTGTCAGGACCGAAGCCCTGGCCGTTCGTTTCACTGCCTGCGTTGCGGCCGCGCTGGACGCCGCGCCGCAGGTTGCTCAGCCTGCCCCGGACGTCCTCCGGGGCGCGGGAGACCTGTGGGCCCCCCTGAGGGGTGCTCTCGGCGGAACCCTCGATCAGGTTGGCCTTGGGCACCCGCCGCGGCAGGCCGGAGGAGGTCACCCCGCCCGCCTTGGGTTTCCGGAGCTGCGCGGCCTGCTGCCAGCGCTCGTCGTTCGCCGAGCGCCAGCTGCTGTCGCCGTTGCTCTCCGGCGCGGAGGCCGGCGGCTCCTGGTGCGCGTGCCGCGCGCCGCCCGTGCCGTGCGCGCCGTCCGCGGGGGAACCGCGGCGGGGGAGCCCGGCGTCGGTCAGCTCGTGGCCGGCGGAAGGGGCCGGTCCCGGACGGTCGAAGCCTACGCGGTCCGCCTCGCCCACGTCAGCGGCCTGCGCGGATTCCGCTTCGGGGGCATCCGAAGCGTACTGGGACGGGTAGTCGTTCCGGTAGCCGCCCTGCTGCGGCCAGTCGTCCTGGTGACGCCGCTGCTCGAAGGCGGGGAACGTCCCCTGCGCGGCCGTGCCCGCCGCCGGGTGCTGCTCCTGGACCGGCTCCGCGTAGGAGGGCTCGGGGTAGCCGCCGTTGGCCGGGAAGCCCTCGCCCTGCGGCAGCGCGCCGTTCGGCGCGTAGTACTGCTCGTCGTACCCGGCCTGCTGCTGGTTCCCGTACGCCTGCTGCTGCTCCTCGTACGCCTGCTGCTGCTCGTACGCCTGCTGCTGCTCGTACGCGGCGGGCTGCTCCGGGTAGGGGGTCTGGCCGGTGTCGTAGCCCTGGGTCCCGTGCTGCGCGGCGAACTGGCCGGTGAACTGGTCGGTGAACGCGGACGCCTCCGCGGCCTCCTGGACGTCCTGCGACGCCTGGGCCGCCTGCTGGCCCTGCGCCTGGGCCTCCAGGGCCGCACGGCGCTCCTCGCGCATCAGGGAGCGGCCGACCGGGTCCAGCTCGCGTATGTCGTCGGGGACGTCGGCGTAGCGGCTGTCGTCGAAGCCGAGCTCCGCGGCCGTGCGCAGGGGCTGCTGCTGGTGGGAGGTCTCGCCCGGGAAGTTCTGCTCCGGGATGATCTGCGAGACGGTGAACTCGTCGCGCTCCTGGAGCTGTTCGCCGCCACCGCCGTGCGTGATCGCGTCCGGCAGCATGACCAGCGAGGTGGTGCCGGCCTGCTCGCCCGAGGGGCGCAGCTGGACGCGGATGCCGTGCCGGTCGGCCAGCCGGCCGACCACGAACAGGCCCATGCGCTGCGAGATCGCGGCGTCCACGGTCGGCGGGTTGGCCAGCCTGTGGTTGATGTCCGCGAAGTCCTCGGCGGTCAGGCCGATGCCCTTGTCGTGGATCTCGATCATCACGCGGCCGTCGGGCAGCCGGGTCGCGGTGACGCGGACCTTGGTCTGCGGGGAGGAGAACGTGGTGGCGTTCTCCAGCAGCTCGGCCAGCAGGTGCACGAGGTCGGTCACGGCCCGGCCGTGGATCTCGGCCTCCGGGACGCCCTGCAGCTCGATGCGCTCGTACTGCTCCACCTCGGAGGAGGCGGCGCGCAGCACGTCGATCAGCGGCACCGGCTGGTCCCAGCGGCGGCCGGGCTCCTCGCCGGCGAGGACCAGGAGGTTCTCGCCGTTGCGGCGCATACGGGTCGCCAGGTGGTCCAGCTTGAAGAGGTTCTCCAGCTGGTCCGGGTCGGCCTCGTTGTTCTCCAGGTCGGTGATGAGGGTCAGCTGGCCCTCGATCAGGGACTGGTTGCGGCGCGAGAGGTTGGTGAAGATCGCGTTGATGTTGCCCCGCAGCAGCGCCTGCTCGGCGGCGAGCCGGACGGCCTCGCGGTGGACCTGGTCGAAGGCGCGGGCGACCTCGCCGATCTCGTCGGTGGTGCTGATCGGGATCGGCGCGACCCGGGTGTCGACCCGGCCGGGGTCGGTGCGGGAGAGCTGGTCGACCAGCATCGGCAGGCGCTGCTCGGCGATGCCGAAGGCGGCGTTGCGCAGCTGGCGCATCGAGCGGCTCATCTGGCGGGCCACCATGCCGGCCAGGATGAACGCGGCGAGCAGGGCGATCACGACGGCCGCGCCGGTGACCAGGGCGTCGCGCTGGGCGTCGTCGGCGATCCGGGCGGCCTCGTCCACCGCCGCGCCGGTCATGTCCGACTCGATCTCGCGGTACGCGTCGAACTTGAGGGTGTTGACCGCCCACCAGTTCTCCGGGGTGATGCCCTGCTGGGCCAGCGCGGCGCGGGCGCTGCGGTCCGTGGTGGGCAGCTGGGCCAGCTCGGAGACCATCGTGGTCGGGTTGGCGGGCGGCGCCACGTAGTCCGGGTTCTCGGACCTGGCCTTCTTGGCCATCGCCGCGCCGTCGGCCTTGATCTGCTTCTCGGCCTGCTCCAGCTTGGCCGCGTCCTCCTCGGTGCCGCCGCCGAGGTACTCCTCGCGGGCGATGCCCTCCAGGTAGGCGTAGGAGGACAGGGCGACGCGCTGGCTGGCGAGGTGGGCGGGGTCGGGACCCGGCTTGACCAGCATGTGCATGCCGATGGAACGCTGCAGCGACAGCGCCGACTTGGTCAGGGAGATGGCGTAGACGGTCCGGCCGTAGCTGGTGATGTTGCCGGTGCCCAGACCGAGCTCGTTGGCGAACTCCATCAGGGGGTGGGCGACCTGGACGTAGCCCTCCTCGGTCTTCACGCCGGTCAGCTTGTTGGTGTAGGCGCCGGCGCGCAGCGTCTGGAGCTTGGGCTCCTGCTCGCGGAACTGCTTCAGGCGGCGCTCCAGACCGGCCTTCGCCGGCATGTCCTGCGCCGCCGCGTCGAAGGCGTCGGCGGCCTCGTCGGTGGCCTTGCGGGCCTCGGCGACGCTCTCGTCGTCCTGGCCCGCGCCCCGCAGCAGGGGGGCGGCGCTGACGTCGCGCTCGTTGTAGAGGGCGTTGGCGTAGGCCAGCGAGGCCCGCACCAGGTGGGCGGTGCTCTCCGCGTCCTCGGCCTCCTGCCAGGTGTCGATCGAGCTCTTCACCTGGAAGCCGCCCATGACGAGACCGACCAGCACGGGTATGAGCAGGATCGCGTTGAGCCGGGTGGTCACCCGCCAGTTGCGCGGGGAGAGCCGGCCGCCGCTGCGGGCGGGCGCGACCGTCGGCTCCGGACCGGGCACGGGGGCGGGCGCCGCTGTGCGCGGCGGCGGGGTGAAGTTGCCCCGGGCCGACGGCTCGGGACTGTTCTTGCTTCGCCTCACTCGACCAACAACCTCTCGGCGGTCGGCACCTACGTTGTGCCGCAGTGTCTCAGAGCCCGGTACGCCATCGAGTACGCAGTACTGCTGAGTACGTCTTTGACTATGGGGCAGTTCAGGCATTCCAGCACGACGGCCTGCGCTCTTCCAAACATGGGAACGCGGGGATGGCAAGTGACGGAAGCCCCAGATAAAACGGTCATAAAGAGCGAGCTCCGTCAAAAGGCGGGGCTTTTGTGCGCGCAGCGGCATCAGATGATCGCGACGCGTGGCCGCGTCGGCCGATTCTCTGCCGAAACGTTATGAACACCGGAGCCGGCCGTGTCAAAGGACACAGCCGGCTCCGCACCGCCGCGGCGGGCCCGGCAACTGCCGTGCCGTGCTGTCGACTTGCCGCTAGCGCAGGCGTGCCATCAGGGCGTGCTCCACGAGCGTGATCAGGGTCGACTTGGCGTCCGCGCGGTGGCGGGCGTCGGTGGTGACGATCGGGGTGTCCGGGCCGATCTGGAGGGCTTCGCGCACCTCGTCCGGGGTGTAGGGCTGCTGGCCGTCGAAGCCGTTGAGGGCGATGACGAAGGGCAGGCCGCTGTTCTCGAAGTAGTCGACGGCGGGGAAGCAGTCGGCGAGGCGGCGGGTGTCGACCAGGACCACCGCGCCGATGGCGCCGCGCACCAGGTCGTCCCACATGAACCAGAAGCGGTCCTGGCCCGGTGTGCCGAACAGGTACAGGATCAGGTCCTGGTCGAGGGTGATGCGGCCGAAGTCCATGGCCACCGTGGTGGTGGTCTTGTCCCCGGTGTGGGTGAGGTCGTCGATGCCCGCCGAAGCAGACGTCATGACGGCCTCCGTGCGCAGCGGGTTGATCTCCGAGACGGCGCCGACGAACGTGGTCTTGCCCACGCCGAAGCCGCCCGCCACCACGATCTTCGCGGAGGTGGTCGCCCGGCCTCCGTCAGAGCTTGCGAAGTCCACTGAGCACCCTTTCGAGCAGTGTCACGTCCGGCGCGCCGGTCGTCTCGTCGCCGCCCGGCTGGTGGATCGCGACGAGACCGGCCTCCGCCAGGTCCGCGACGAGGATCCGGGCCACGCCCAGCGGCAGGTTCAGGAGCGCGGACACCTCGGCGACCGACTTGACCTCGCGGCACAGGTGGCAGATGCGCTGGTGCTCCGGAAGGAGTCCCATGAGCACGGCCGGGTCGGCCGTCGTGCTGATCAGTGCCTCGATGGCCAGCTGGTACCGGGGCCGCGTCCGGCCGCCGGTCATCGCGTACGGCCGTACCAGCGGCTGGTCGCCCTCGTCCTCGTACGGCTCCGCGTACGGATCATGAGAGGCGGTGGGCGGGGTCATGGGTCCTCCGGGCGGGACAGCAAGTCGGTCAGTCAAGCCGTCTGACGGGGCCGGTGGGGGGATTGTGGCGGCCGGACGGTGATTTGGTGAGACGGGTGGTGCCGGAACCGGTCAGTGAAGCAGACTTCCCTGGAGCTCGGCGCGCAGGTCGGGGGTGAGCACCGCGCCCGCGCGGTCCACCAGGAGCGCCATCTCGTAACCGACCAGACCGATGTCGCATTCGGGGTGCGCGAGCACGGCCAGGGACGAGCCGTCGGAGATGGACATGAGGAAGAGGAAACCGCGTTCCATCTCGACGACCGTCTGCGCCACGGTGCCGCCCTCGAAGATCCGGGACGCCCCGGCGGTCAGCGAGGTCAGCCCCGAGGCGACGGCCGCGAGCTGGTCGGCGCGGTCGCGCGGAAAGCCCTCGGACATCGCCAGAAGGAGTCCGTCCGCGGACACGACGACGGTGTGGGACACCCCCGGGGTGTTGTCCACGAAACTGGTGATCAACCAGTTCAGGTTCTGTGCCGCCTGGCTCATCGGGCTCAACTAACGCTCCTGCTGGTGAGTGGGCCGCGGGAAGCCGCCGGTCTGGCCGGCTCCCGCCTGACGGCCCTGTGCGATACCCCGACGAAGATTGGTCAGCCGGCCGCGCACGTCGTCGGGCGCGCGGGAGACCTGCGGACCGCTCTGATGCGGTTGCTGCTGAGCCGTGCCCGGGACGAGGTTGGCCCGGGGCACCCGGCGCGGCAGGCCGGAGGTGGTGATTCCGCCCGCGGCCGGCTGCCGGACGCGTTCTGCCTGCCGGACGAGTTCGTCGTTCGGCGAGTTGCGCCAGGCGGTGGCGGCGGGACGCTGCGGGCTGGAGGGGGCCTGCGGCTGCTGCGGGGCGGGAGCGGAGGCGGTGTCCGCCTGCTGCTCCTGCCGGTCGCCGCGGAACCAGTTGGTCTCCAGCGTGTCGTACAGCGGCGTCCCCCCGTCGCCGGAGCCGGTCGCCGGAGGCAGGGCCTCCGGTTCCTGGCGGACGGGGCGCTGCTGCGGGGCCGGCGGACGCGGAACGCCGAAGTCGCCGTCGGCCCGGGCGGGGCCCGGCCGGTCCGGCAGGGCGTGCCGGCCCGTGGAACTGTTGTCGTACGCCTGCGGGGCGGCGAACTGGTCGGTGGCCGGCGGGGCCGGCGGCGTGGCCGGACCACCCGGCCCGGCCGACGTGCCGAAGACGTCCGGGCGCACGAACTGGCCGGTGCCCTGCGCGGAGTTCGTGCCGGGACGGTCGAACCGGTCCGCGGACGGGCGGCCGTTCGCGCCGGGCCGGGCGTACTGGCCCGTGCCGTGCGGATCGGCGTCCGGGCGGGGGAAGTCGAGGGCGGCGCCGGGACCCTGGTGCTCGTCGCCGCGCGCGATCGCCGGTATCTCCGCGGTGGAACCGGGGCCCTGCCGGTCGTCGACACGCGGCATCCGGGCCGTCTGCGCGACGTCCGGCTCCTCGTGGCCGCGCGGGACGTCCAGCGCGGCGCGCTCCACCGCCGGCTGCGCGTCGCCGTCGCTCCAGCCGGGCGTGCGGGGCTGCGGCCCGCCGCCCGGCAGCTCGGCCCGCGCCCCGCCGCGCGGCGGCAGCTGCGGCTGCTCGGCCCGCTGCGCACGACGGCCCCGCCTGGCGGCGTTGCGGCCGGGGCCGAAGGCCTCCTGGTCCTGCGGCCCGCCGGGGTGCGCGGCCTGCAGCCCCTGCGGGGCGCCCGGCGCCTGGCCGGAGCCGGCGCCCGCGCCCGCCGGGGCCGGGCGGCCCCCCTGCGGGGGCGTGGCGGGCGCACCCTGCTCGAAGGACCTGGACGGCCCCGCGGACGGACCCTGCGGACCGCGCGCCCCGCCCG
>NZ_BAAATK010000100.1:0-8990 GCF_039533365.1 Streptomyces glaucus | reverse complement strand
GACCGGCGGGCACGGCTGCTGCCCGCGCCGCCCGGCGCGGACCGCGCCGGGGGCGACGCCTGCGCCGCGGTCGTCGGCGGCGGCGTCGCCGGGCTGACCGCCGCCACGGCCCTGGCCGAGCGCGGGGTGCGCGTCACGCTGTACGAGCGCGACGCGGTGCTCGGCGGGCGCCTGGCCGGGTGGCCCACCCGGCTGTCCGACGGCACCCCGGTGACGATGAGCCGCGGTTTCCACGCCTTCTTCCGGCAGTACTACAACCTGCGCGCCCTGCTGCGCCGCACCGATCCGCGCCTGGCGCGCCTGACCGGCCTGCCCGACTACCCCCTGCGGCACGGCGGCGGCGCGTACGACAGCTTCCGGCGCGTGCCGCGCACCCCGCCGTGGAGCGCGCTCGGGTTCGTCGCGCTGAGTCCCTCCTTCGGGCTGCGCGACCTGCCGCGGATGAGCCCCCGGGCCGCGCTGCCCCTGCTCGACGTGCGGGTCCCGCAGGTGTACGACCGGCTCGACCACGTCAGCGCCCACGACCTCCTCGAAGCGATCGGCTTTCCCCGGGCGGCGCGGCACCTGGCGTTCGAGGTGTTCTCCCGGAGCTTCTTCGCCGACCCGCGGCAGCTGTCGGCCGCCGAGATGGCCCTGATGTTCCACGTCTACTTCCTCGGCTCGGCCGAGGGCCTGCTGTTCGACGTGCCCGCCGAGCCCTTCCCGGCGGCCCTGTGGGACCCGCTCGCGGACCGCCTGCGCCGGCTCGGCGCCCGGCTGCGGACCGCGGCCCCGGTCGAGAGCGTCACCCCGCTGCCCGGGGGCGCCCTCACCGTGGCCGCGCGGGACGCGCGGGAGCGGTACGACGCCGTCGTGCTGGCCCTCGACCCGGCGGGGCTGCGCTCCCTGGTGGCCCGCTCCCCCGGCCTGGGCGACGCCGGCTGGCGCGCCCGCGTCGCGCGGCTGCGCACCGCCCCGCCGTTCCTGGTGTCCCGGCTGTGGCTGGACCGTCCCGTGCGGCGCGACCGCCCCGGCTTCCTCGGCACCAGCGGATACGGGGCGCTGGACAACGTCAGCGTGCTGGAACGCTGGGAGGGCGAGGCCGCCCGCTGGTCGGCCCGCACGGGCGGGTCGGTGGTGGAGCTGCACGCCTACGCCCTGCCCGACGACACCGGCCGCGAGGCCCGGCAGCGGGACCTGCTCGCCCAGCTGCACCGGGTGTACCCGGAGACCGGGCGGGCGCGGGTGGTCGACGCCCGCCACGAGTGGCGGGCCGACTGCCCCCTGTTCCCGGTGGGCGGATACGGTGACCGGCCCACGGTGCACACCCCCACGCCGGGCCTGGTCGTGGCCGGTGACGTGGTGCGCACCGGTCTGCCGGTGGCGCTGATGGAGCGGGCGGCGACCAGTGGTTTCCTCGCCGCCAACGCGCTGCTGCGGCGGTGGGGGGTGCGCGGCCACGCCCTGTGGACGGTGCCGGACCGGGGGCGCGGGGCGGTCCTGCGGTGGGCCGCGGCGCGGGCGGGCCACCGCGGGTGAGGGCGGGCGGGCCGTGTCCCGGGACCGGGCGGGGCGGGGCGGGGGTCACCGCGGGCCGCTCGCGTGCGCGCCGTGCGCGCCGGCGGCGGCGCGGACGATGTTGCGCGCCATCCCGCCGAAGACGACCGCGTGGAAGGGGGAGATGCCCCACCAGTACAGGTGGCCCAGCAGTCCGCGCGGGTGGAACAGGGCCCGCTGCCGGTAGCGGACGGTTCCCTTCCCGTCGTCGTCCACGCGCATCTCCAGCCAGGCCAGGCCCGGCAGGCGCATCTCCGCCCGCAGCCGCAGCAGCCGCCCCCGTTCGATCTCCTCCACCCGCCAGAAGTCCAGCGAGTCACCCGCCCTGAGCCGGCGGGCGTCGCGGCGGCCGCGCCGCAGCCCCACGCCGCCCGCCAGGCGGTCCAGCCGGCCGCGTACCGCCCAGGCGAGGGGGAAGGAGTACCAGCCGTTCTCGCCGCCGATGCCCTCGACGACGTCCCACAGGGCGTCGGGCGCCACCTCGGCGGTCACCTCCCGCACGTCGGTGTAGAGGCTGCCGCCGGCCCAGTCGGGGTCGGTGGGCAGCGGGTCGCTGGGGGCGCCCGGCACGGAGGCGGAGGACCAGCGGGTGGTGACCTGGGCGTCCCGGACGCGTTGCAGCGCCAGGGACACGGCCCGGTCGAAGCCGACGGGGTGGCCGGGCGGGCTGGGCACGTACCGTTCGATGTCGCCGTCCCGGCAGACCACCTCGTGCCGCAGGGACTCCGTCAGGGGCCGGGCGATCCGGCGGGGAACCGGCGTCACCAGGCCGATCCAGAGGCTGGACAGGCGGGGGGTGAGGACGGGCACGGGCAGGATGATCCGGGGAGGCAGCCCGGCCACGGCGGCGTAGCGCCGCATCATCTCCAGGTAGGTGAGCACCTCCGGTCCGCCGATGTCGAAGGCCCGGTTCACCTCGGCGGACATCCGGGCGCAGCCGGCCAGGATCCGCAGGACGTCGCGGACCGCGATCGGCTGGATGCGGGTGTGCACCCAGCGCGGCGTCACCATGACCGGCAGGCGCTCGGTGAGGTAGCGCAGCATCTCGAAGGACGCCGAGCCCGATCCGATGATGACGGCGGCGCGCAGCACCGTGGTCGGCACGCCGGAGCCGAGCAGGACACGGCCGACCTCGGCGCGGGAGCGCAGGTGCGGCGACAGGTCCGTCTCGGGCACCGCGGCCGGGGCCAGCCCGCCCAGGTACACGATCCGGCCGACACCGGTCCGGCGGGCCTGCTCGGCGAAGACGTGCGCCGCCCGGCGGTCGGTCTCCTCGAAGCCGGGGCCGGTGCCCAGCGCGTGCACGAGGTAGTAGGCCACGTCGGCGCCGCGCATGGCCCGGGCGACCGACGCGGGATCGGTGACGTCGCCGGCCACGATCTCCACGCGGCCGGCCCAGGGATGGTCGCGCAGCTTGCCGGGGGTGCGTGCCAGGCAGCGCACCCGGTGGCCGGCGGCGAGCAGTTCCGGGACCAGCCGGCCGCCGATGTATCCGCTCGCGCCGGTCACCAGGCACGTCAGGTTCCCGTCCGCCGTGCGCGGGGTCCGTGTCGTCCCGTCGTCGCCCATGTCCGTCTCCGCTACCTGTCCGTCGTCCCCCGGCTCGCCCCGTGCGCGTCACCCGGTCCCCGCCGTGCGGGCGGCGCGTCCGGATGCGTCCGGTCGCGGGAGCGGTCGGACGACGGCGGGTGCCCCGGCGGGGGGCGGACATGCCCGCGGACGGCCGCGGACGCCCGTGCGGCCCCTTTTGCCCCGCTCCGCCGCCGGCCGTCCGCCCGGGTCCCGGCCGGGCCCGGCGGGTGTCCGCAGGCGGTGAGCCGGGGCCGCGGTGAGAGGTGTACCTCCCCGGGGCCGGTGGGGGGCGTGTTTCGCGCCGCACGGGGGACATGAGGCGGCATGTCGACCGTCAAGGAACAACCGGCGTCCACCGCGTCCGGCCCGGCCCTGAAGCGGGCCCTCACCACGCCGCTGCTCTACTTCTTCGTCCTGGGCGACGTCCTGGGCGCCGGGGTGTACGTCCTGGTGGGCCAGATCGCCGCCGACGCGGGCGGAGCGGTCTGGGTGCCCCTGCTCGTCGCGCTGCTGCTGGCGCTGCTGACCGCGGCCTCCTACGCCGAACTGGCGACGAAGTATCCGCGGGCGGGCGGCGCCGCCCACTACGCCACCCGCGCGTTCGGCCCGTTCGCCGGGTTCGTCGCGGGGTTCTGCATGCTCGCGGCCGGCGTCGTCTCCGTCGCCGCGCTGGCCCGCGGTTTCGCCGGCGACTACCTGTCGGTCTTCGTCACCCTGCCCGTGGCGCCCGTCGCCGTGGGCTTCCTGCTGCTGCTCGCGCTGGTCAACGCCAGGGGCATCAGGGAGTCGACCCGGGCCAACGTCCTCGCCACGGTCGTCGAGGTCGCCGGGCTCGCCGTCATCGTCGTGCTCGGCGCGTGGCTGCTGCTGCGCGGCGACGGCGACCCCGGCCGGCTCACCCGGCTCGGCACCCCCGAGAAGGGCGCGATGGCCGCCGTCCTGAGCGGCTCGGTCCTGGCGTACTACTCGTTCGTCGGCTTCGAGACGTCCGTGAACGTGGCGGAGGAGACCCGCGACCCGCGGCGCTCCTACCCGCGCGCCCTGTTCGGGGCGCTCGTCACCGCCGGGGCCGTCTACGTGCTGGTGGGCGTCGCCGCGTCCGCGGCCGTACCGACCGAGCGGCTGGCGGCCTCCAGCGGGCCGCTGCTGGAGGTCGTCGAGGAGGCGGGCGGGGTGCCGCCCCGCCTGTTCGGCGCCGTCGCGCTCGTCGCCGTCGCCAACGGCGCGCTGCTCACCGGCATCATGTCCTCGCGGCTCGCCTTCGGCATGGCCCGGGACGGGCTGCTGCCCGCCGCCCTGGCCAAGGTGCTGCCCGCCCGCCGCACGCCCTGGGCGGCGATCGCGGTCACGACCGCGGCGGCGATGCTCCTGGCGCTCACCGGCGGCGTCGCCACGCTGGCGTCCACACTGGTCCTGCTGCTGCTCGTGGTCTTCCTGCTGGTCAACGTGGCCGTGCTGGTGCTGCGCCGCGATGGCGGCGCCGCCGGTCACTTCCGGGCGCCCACCGTGCTGCCCGTGCTGGGGGCCGCTTCGTGCGTCCTGCTCGCCACGCAGATCGAGGGCCGGGTGTGGGGGCGCGGGCTGGCGGTGCTCGGGGTGGGGGCGGTGCTGGCGGCCCTCGCCGCCGTGCGGCGGGCGAGGGCCGCGGGGGCGGACGGCACCGGGTCCGGCCCGGCCGCGGACGACACGGCCGGGCGCGGGTGACGCGGAGGCCGGGCGCGGGGCCCGCGGTCAGGGGCCGGACCCCGGGTCCGGCCGCACGGCGGAGGTCAGGCCGGCCCGTGCCGCCTCCAGCTGCGCGGCGAACGCGATGCCCAGGAACAGCGCGATGCCCGTCAGGTTGGCCCACAGCAGGAGGGCGACGAACGCGGTGAGCGGCCCGTACACGGCGCCGAAGGAACCGCTCCTGGCGACGTAGAGCGTCAGCAGCCAGGTCGCGCAGACCCACAGCACCAGGTGGACGGCGGAGCCGAACGCGAGCCAGGTGTAACCGGGCTGGTCCCGGCGCGGCGACCAGCGGAAGATGACGGCGGAGGCGACCCAGGCGAGGGCCGTGCCCACCGGGATCTCCAGGGCGCCCCACCAGCCCGGCACCCGGGACCAGCCGAAGGCCTGGGCGGTCGAGGCTCCGACGGCCTCGCCCGCCACGAGGACGAGGAAGCCGAGGACCATGGGGACGCCCGCGGCGAAGGCGAGCAGCAGGGCCCGGCCGTACTTCAGCGGGAAGGGCCGGTCGCGTTCGATGCCGTAGATCCGGTTGGCGCCCCGTTCCACCTGGGCCATGGCCGAGGCCAGGTTGAGGACGGAGAAGGCGAGGCCGAGCCAGAGCGCGATCGTGCTCCAGACGTCGGAGTGGGCGGTGCGGCGGGTGCCGCGCAGCGCCTCCTCGACCACGTCCGAGCTGGCGCCCGGCACGATCCGGCCCAGGGTCAGCTCGATGATCCGCCCGACGCTCTCGGTGTGCGCGGCCGTGGCGACGCCGACGAGGGCGATCGTGAACGGGACCAGCCCCAGCACGATCTGGAAGCCGAGGGCGCGCGCGTTGGTGAAGCCGTCCGCGTAGCGGAACCGCGAGAACGCGTCGAGCAGCAGCCGGACGCCCCCGTAGTGCCGCAGCGCGGTGAAGGCCTCGTCACCGGAGAGCTCGTCCCCGATCATGTCCCGGGTCTGCGGAACGTGTACGACCGTTCCCATGGTCCGCGTCTCTCCTCGCGCGTCGGGCCGACGGCGGGCGCGCCCGCCGGGGCACCGGCCGGTCGCGGGCCCCGGCATACCGTCTCCCCGGCCGCGCGCGATTCAGCCCTGCGGCACGCCGTGCCGCCGGCGTACGGCGCCGGACGCGCGGCCCGTCCCGGGTCCCGTCACGGTGTCCTGCCGCGCCGCGCCGCCAGCACGGCGTACACCACGATCCCGGCGAACAGGAACAGCACGCCCTGGTAGACGGCCGCGTATCCGGCGCCCGCGACGAGCCACATCGAGAAGGCGGCCGCGATCACGGCGATCACGGCGTCGCGCACCAGCCGCGGGCGGTCGACCAGGTCGTGCCGGCCCGAGACCAGGTGGTGCAGCTGGGCGGCGGTGGCCAGCAGGTACGGCACGGTCGCGGTGAACGTGGTGACGAGGACCAGGACGTCGAAGACCTTCGCCGAACTCGCCGTGTAGTTGTAGACGGTCAGCAGCGAGGCGAGGACGACGGTGACGGCGACCCCGGTGGTCGGGACCCCGCGCCGCCGGCGGGCGAAGGCGGCGGGGAACAGGCCGTCGCGCGCCGCGGCGTAGGGGGTCTGGGCGCTGAGCAGGGTCCAGCCGTTGAGGCAGCCGGTCATCGACACCAGCGCGGCGAGCGCGACGGCCCAGCCGCCCCAGGTGCCGCCGAACATGGCGTCGACGGCGTCCGAGAAGGGCGCGGTGGAGGTCACGAGGCGGTCGTGGGCGACGGTGCCGAAGACGGACAGCGTGCCCAGCAGGTACACGAGTGCGGCGCCCAGGGTGCCGATGACCGTGGCGCGTCCCACGGTGCGCCGGGCGTCGCGGACCTCGCCCGCGCTGACGGCGGCGGACTCCACCCCGAGGTAGGAGAAGAGCAGGATCGCGGCGGAGGCGGAGACCGCGCCGATCGTGCCGGTGCCGGTGGCGTCGAAGGGGCCGAGGTTGTCCGCGTCGAAGAAGAACAGCCCGCCGACGGCGACGAGCAGCAGCGGCACGAACTTCAGCACGGTGGAGACGAGCTGGACGGCGCCCACGTAGCGGGTGCCGGCGAAGTTGGCGAGCGCGGGCAGCCACTGCAGGACGAGAGCGGCCAGGCAGGCGGTCCACCGGTGGTCGTTCACCGGGATCAGCACGTCGAGGTAGCCGACGGCCGCGACGGCGAGCGCCGCGTTCGACACCCAGGTGGTGATCCAGTACGCCCAGGCGGCGAGGAAGCCGGCGAAGTCGCCGAAGGCCTCGCGGGCGTAGACGTAGGGTCCGCCGGTGCGCGGGTGGCGCTCGGCGAGCCGGCCGAAGACCAGGGCGAGGGCCAGGGCGCCGACCGTGAGGACGCCGAAGGCCACCAGGCTGACCGTGCCGTAGGGGGCGACGGAGGCCGGCAGGAGGAAGATGCCGCCGCCGATGACGTTGCCCATGACCAGGGCGGTGGCGACGGGCAGCCCGAAGCGGCGGGCGTGCCGGCCGGTGCTGCCGGCGGTGTCGTCGGTGGGGGTGGTGGGGGCGGGGGCCGCGGGGGTCGCCTGCGGGGCCGGAGCCGGCTGGGGGGCGGTTCCGGGGACGTGCATGGGGTGGTGCGCCTCTCATCGAACTGACGTCCGGGGTCGCCGGACGCAGCTCATGGTCGGGCATGACGCGGCACCGTTCCAAATCGCACACGATTGTCTTGTTTGACGGGGTCCGACGCCGTAAAAGGTGCGCCGCGGGGGGCTTCGCACCGGCAATCGTGCAGCGACCGGTGGAGCGGGGTCCGCGGACCGGCCCGCGCGCCGCGAGCGGGCGGACCCGTCGCCGCCTGCTCCCGGACCGGGCGCGGCCCGGCGTCCGCGCGGCACACCGCACGGCCCGTGGGGAGCCCGGTCCCCGCCGCACGGGGCCGGGCGGCGGGGCGGGGCGGGTTCAGCGGCGCAGCGCCTCGAAGGCCTGCCGGGCGCCGACGCCGATGGCGAGGTCGATGTCCGGGGCCAGGCCGGCCCGGCGGTCGGCGCGGGTGAGCGCGGCCACGGCCACCCGGTCGCCGGACTCGGCCTCCACCACGCCGATCTCGTGCCGCAGGTGGAGGAAGGTCCCCGTCTTGCCGCTCACCTTGAGGGTGTCGGCGCGCAGTTCGCTCGCCAGCCGGTGGGTGAAGACCTGCATTCCCATCAGCCGGCGCAGCTGCGCGGTCGCGGCGGGCCGCGCGATGTCGTCGCGCCACACCCGTTGCAGGAGGCCGACCAGCGCGGTGGCGGTCCCCGTGTTGGCGTGCGCCGGGTCCAGCGTCTCGATGGTGTGCCGCCCCGAGCGGTCGTCCCGGATGGCCAGCTCCTGGGCGAGGGAGAAGTCGTTGCCGGCGGCGCCGGCGGCGCACCGGTACATGTGGTCGAACCGGTGCCGCACCCGTATGCCCGTGCACCCCCACGCGTCCAGACGGGCCTCGACGTCCGCCGGCGGGACGAGGTCGAACAGGGCGTCCCCGGCGGCGTTGTCGCTCACCGTGAGCATGAGGTGGGCGAGGTCGGCGACGGCCACGGTGGCCGGGTACCGGAAGGCGGCCAGTCCGGTGGGTCCCACACTGCTCGTGGCCGGGTCGACCGTCACCGGGCGCGCCGGGTCGAGCTCCCCGGCCGCGATCTCGTCCAGTACGACCAGGGCGAGCGGGACCTTGACCACCGAGGCGAGGGGCACCGCCTCGTCGGCGTCGAAGCCGAGCTGTTCGCCGGTGTCGATGTTGCGGGCGAGGAACGAGCCGCGGACGCCCAGGGCCGTCCAGTCCGCGGCGATCGCCTCGGCGACGTCGAGGAGGGCGCCGTGGTCGGCGACGTACGCCGGGCGGCGCGCCGGGGCGGCGCTCATGCGCGCGCCGCCAGTCGTGACGCGGCGTCCCGGCCCGTGGCCGCGGGCCGCGGGCCGGCCGGCCCGGCCGCTTCGGCGCCGACCGCGGCCGCCAGCAGGGCGGCCAGCCAGTCCGGCACGTCCCGCACGCCCGGCCGGCGTGGTGCGGCGGCCGGGTCGTACCCCCGGTGCAGCGACGTGTCGGCCAGCGGCGCCCACACGGCCCCGTGCCGCCGCGCGAACGGTTCCGGGCACAGCAGCCTCGCCCGGCCGGCGAGGGTCTCGGCGACCGCGGCGGCCATCGCGGCGGCCGGCCGGAACAGGCTCTCCGGCAGTCCCGCGCGCGCGGCGGCGCGCGCCAG
>NZ_BAAATK010000099.1:0-9085 GCF_039533365.1 Streptomyces glaucus | reverse complement strand
TCCGGGCCGGCGCCGGCCGGGCGGAGCGCGCGGGCAGGCGCGGGACGGACCCCGCGGCCGGCGCCGGCACCCCGCCGTCCGGTGCCGCGCCGGGCGGCGTGACCAGCGCCGCGGCGGCCCGCGCGTACGCGGAGTCCGTGGTGCGCGAGGAGTGGGCCGCGGCGGGCCGTACCCCGCGTGACGAGGACGTCATCGACCTGCTGCTCGTGGTCTCGGAGCTGGTCACCAACGCGATCCGGCACGGCGAGGGACTGGCCGGCTTCGAGGCCCGGACCACCGCGGGGGGCGTACGGATCGCGGTGCACGACAACAGCGAGATCGTCCCCGAGGCCGCCTACGGGCCCGGTCCGCTGCCCGTCGGGCACCACGGCAACGGCTACGGCTGGCCGCTCATCATCCGCCTGGCCCGGGACATCGTCATCACCCGCCGCCCCGAGGGCGGCAAGACGGTCAGCGTGCTGGTGCCGATGCGCGAGGCGCCGCCGCGCCGGGCAGGCCGGCCGTGACGGGGGAGCGCGCGGAACCCGCTCACCAGGGCAGGAAGACGTGGATGTCCTTGCCGCGCTCGTCGGTGACGACACTGACCTGATCGCACAGCGTGTGGATCAGGTGCCAGCCGATGCCGCCGCCGCCGCGACTCGGATGGAAGGGGCGCGGCGCGGGCGGCGTGGTGCTGGTGTCGTGCATCACCACGTGCACCCCGTCGAAGGTGCGGCGCAGGCGCAGCTCGAACGGACCCGGGGCGTACTGCACGGCGTTGGCGGCCAGTTCGGTCACCACGAGCAGGATGTCGTCCCAGTGCTCGGGTGCCGACGGCGGTGACACACGTGCGAGGTCGTACAGGAACTCCTCCGCGACCAAGCGCGCGCTTGTCACGTTGTGCAGTTCACCGGCGAAGCCGGCCGTGCGGCTCATGATCTCCTCGGAAGACAGTTTCTTGTCCCAACGTGGCTCGGTTGCCATCGCGCCTTCCCGGCCCGCCTCAGCAGGGCTGTCGTCCTTCTCCTACGTGCCTCCGTGTGCTAGTTCCCGTGCTGGCGGAGCCTACGCGCCTTCTCCTCCGACACCGGGTCCGCGATTCCCGGCGCCCGGTCCCGGCGACGCTGCGTGGCGGTCCCCGCACAGCCGGTTGTCCCGGGGGGCGGACATTCCCGCCCGGCCCCCGGCCGTAAACGGAATTCGGCATTTCGGTATTGCCGGAATTCCTCGGAATGCGTGGCGCATTGGGCGGGCACCCGGTTGTGCGACAGTCCAAATTCCCCGACACCGGGAGATCCTGATGACGAGTTACGGCAGTTCCTCTGCCGCATCCCCCAGCTCGCGCACGAACGGTCTGGCCATTGCCAGCCTGATCTGCGGAATCATCGGAGTGTTCCTCTTCAATGTGATTCTCGGGCCGCTCGCGATCGTGCTGGGCGCCGTCGCCATGCGCCAGGCACCGGCCAAGGGCGGGGCGGGAATGGCCAAGGCGGGTGTGGTGCTCGGCATCATCGACCTGGTCATCTTCGGGGTGCTGCTCGCGATCAGCGCGGCCAACGGCGGCTTCACCTGGTACGTGGGCGGCTGACCCGCCGCCGCGCACAGCGCGCACCGGCCTCTCGCACGGTTCGAGGGCGTACGCCGACGCGGCGTACGCCCTCGGCATGCGCGGGACCGTGCGCGCCCTCGGCCGCGCGGAGCCTCACCGGAACACGTCGTCCGGGTCGTCCCAAAGCGCCTGCTCGTCCGGGGTACGCGGCCGGCGCGCACCCGAGCGCGCCTCGTACATGGCGTCGATCTCCGCCGCACAGTGCCGCACGATCTCGTCCCGGCGCAGTTTCATCGACGGCGTCAGCAGCCCGTCGGCCACACCGAACGGCTCCGGCAGGATCCGGAACACCCGGATGGACTCCGAGCGGGAGACGGCGCTGTTCGCCGCGGCCACGGCCCGGCCGACCTCCTCCCGCAGCGCGTTCTCCTCGCGGGCCCGGCGCACCGGCTCGTCGCCCTGCAGCGACAGGGCCGCCCGCCAGTGCGCCAGGAACTCCGGGTCCAGCGTGATCAGGGCGCCCACGCAGGGCCGGTTGTCGCCCACCACCACCGCCTGGTGGATCAGGGGGTGCATCCGCAGCCGCTGCTCCAGCGCGGCCGGGGCGACGCTCTTGCCGCCGCTGGTGATGATGACGTCCTTCTTGCGGCCGGTGATCGTCAGGTACCCCTCGTCGTCCAGCCGGCCGAGGTCCCCGGTGGCCAGCCAGCCGTCGCGCAGCACGGCCCGGGTGGCGGCCTCGTCGCCCGCGTAGCCCTGGAACACCGACGGCCCGCGCACCAGGATCTCGCCGTCCTCCGCCAGCCGGACCCGCGTGCCCGGCAGGGGCTTGCCGACGGTCCCCGACTTCTCCCGGCCCAGCGGCTGCATGGTCACCCCGCCGCTGGTCTCCGTCAGCCCGTAGCCGTCGTGCACGTAGACGCCGATGCCCTCGTAGAAGAGGGACAGGTCCCGGCTGAGCGGCGAGCCGCCGGAAGTCGCGCGGCGCACCCGGCCGCCCAGCGCGGCCCGCAGCCCGCGGTAGACCGTCCGCTCGTACAGGGCGTGCTGCAGCCGCAGCTCGAAGCCGGGGCCCGGGCCCCGGCCCAGCCGCTGCCGCTCCGCTGCCGCGGCGAACTCCCGCGCCGTGTCGGCCGCCCGTTCGAACAGCGCGCCGCGGCCCGCCGCCTGCGCCGTGCGCAGGAAGTTCTTGTAGATCTTCTCGAGGACCGAGGGGACGGCGTAGAGGTACGTGGGCCGGAAGGAGCGCAGCGCCGACGACAGGGCCGCCTCGCTCATGTCGGGCTCGTGCCCCAGCAGCAGACCGCCGCGCACGCACAGGCCCTGGATCATCAGTCCGTACACGTGGGAGAAGGGCAGGAAGGCCAGGACACGGCCCTGCTCTCCCGGCGGCGCCGCCGTGTGCCCCCAGCCCGCGAGCAGCGTGTCGCAGGGGGCGGCCAGGCCGCGGTGGCTCAGGACGCACCCCAGGGCACGGCCCGAGGTGCCGGAGGTGTAGGCGATCACCGCGGTGGAGTCCGGGAGCACGATGCGGCGCATCGAGTCGACCGCGGCGAGCGGGACCGACCTTCCGCGCCGCACCAGCTCCTCCAGCGCTCCCGCGTCCAGCTGCCACACGTGGCGCAGCCCCGGCAGCGAGGTGCACACCGAGCCGACGGTCATCACGCCCTGCTCGTCCTCCACCGCCGCGGCCACGCAGCCGGCGTCCCGGAGGATCCACTCCACCTGCTCGCGCGACGACGTCGGACAGACCGGCACCACCTCGGCGCCCACCGTCCACAGCGCGTAGCCGAGCACCGTCCACTCGTACCGGGTGCGCGCCATGACGGCCACGCGGTGGCCCGGCGCGATCCCGGAGGCGACCAGCCCTTTGGCGAGGCCGACCACCTCGTCGCGGAACTCCGCGGCCGTCACCTCCTCCCAGACGGGGGCGGCGGCGTCCGCGCGGCGGGCGAGCACCGGCAGGGCGGGGGTGCGGGCCGCCGTCTCGAAGACGCTGTCGGCGAGTCCGCCGGTCAGGGGAGAGGCAGCCGGGGGAGCGAGGGCGAGGTCGCGCATGCGCTGCTCCTGACGGGTACGGGGTGACGCCGCCGGCGAGCGCCGTCATCGGCGGTGCCCGAATGTAGCCGAGGCGGGAGCGCCCGGGGGCCCGTACCGCAGAAGTGGAACCGGCTTGATGATCTCGGCCTGTTCGGGGGACCCGGACGGCATGAGTTACGTGAACCCCGATCCCGAACCCGAACGCGCCTCCGGCCTCGAACCGGGAGGCGGCGTACCGCCGGGCGAGACCCCGCCGGCGGAGAGCAGCATGCCCGAGGCGGGCCCGCGCGAGACGCACAACCCGCCCAAGGGCTGGGCCAAGGCGCCCCTGACCCTGATCATCGTCCTCACCGTGCTCATCGCGGCGTTCTTCCTGGCCTACGCCATCGTCCTGATGGTGTGAGCACGGGGAAAGGCGGCGTGCGCACGGGCCCGTGCGCACGCCGGTGGCCAGCGGGAGGTCTCAGGCCTGCGTGAGGCGCACGCACTCCGTGACGACGTCCCGCAGGCTGCCGGTGCGCTCCAGCAGCGCGCGCTGCACCTGCGCACCGGTGCCGTGCCGCAGCAGCTCGGCGCAGGCCTCGCGGACCCGGTCGAGGTCACCGGTGTCGGCCAGCGCCTCCTCGACATGCTCCAGCAGGGCCCGCAGGACGGTCCGGGCGGGCATGCGCCGCATGGTCGCCGGATGGAGCAGCTCCTCGGCCAGGCCGGACCGGGCGGCCCGCCAGCCGGCCAGCCGCAGCAGGCTCACGCTGTGGTCGGCCGGCTCCGCTCCCGCCCGCCACTCGCGGGCGGCGGTCTCCACCAGCCCGCGGGCCAGGGTGGCGACGAGGGCGGCGGTGTGCGCGTGCAGGCAGACGTCCGCGACCCGGATCTCCACCGTCGGGTACCGCTGGGACAGGCGCGCGTCGAAGTAGATCATCCCGTGGTCGAGCAGGGCGCCGGTGGCGACCATGTCCGCGACCCGGCGGTGGTACCGCTCGGCCGAGCCGAAGATCTCCGTCGGGCCCGCCGACGGCCAGCGCTGCCACACCCGGCTGCGGTAGCTGTGGTACCCGGAGTCCTTGCCCTGCCAGAACGGGGAGTTCGCGCTGATCGCGGCCAGCACCGACAGCCAGGGCCGGATCCGGTCGATCACCGCGACGCCCTCCTCGTCGGAGTCGACCGACACATGGACGTGGCAGCCCATGACCATCTGCTCGCGGGTGGCGATGCCGTACTGGTCGGCCATCCACTGGTAGCGGCGGTTCATGCCGACGGAGGGGCTGACGGGCAGCGGGGACGTGGCGAGCGCGGCGACGGTGCAGCCGATCCCCTCGGCGTGCCGGGCCGCCTCCTTGCGGCAGCGGGCGATCTCCGCCCGCAGCGCCCCCATGTCCGACTGGGGGTGCGTGGCGAACTCCAGCATCTGGTCGTGGAGTTCCTTCTCGAAGACGTCCTGCTCGGCGTCGTCCTGCGCGGCGCGGGCGAGCACCGCGGCGGACAGTGCCCGCGGTTCGCCGCTCTCGGGATCGACCAGAAGGAGTTCCTCCTCCACTCCGACGGTGCGCACGTCCATGTCCGCCTTTCTGTGGCCTGCCGCGGTGACGACGAGCGGTTCCCGCTCGTACGACCCCGACTGCCCGCAAAGCCCGGCCGGACACCTGGCCGTGCCGGGTCTCACCGCGCGGACGGCGTCAGCCACACCGTGGCCAGCGGCGGCAGGGTGAGCCGTACGCAGCCGTCCTCCGGTCCGATCGGGTCGGGACGGGTCACGTCGCTGCCGCCGTAGCGGGCGGCGTCGGTGTTGAGGACCTCCCGCCAGGCGACGACGTCCTCGGGGACGGCCAGGCGGTAGTCGTGGCGGACCACGGGGGAGAAGTGCGACACCGCCAGCAGGGGGGTGCCGTCCGCGCCGAACCGCAGGAACGCGAAGACGTTGTCGTCGGCGGCGTCCACGACGACCCACCGGAAGCCGGCCGGGTCGGTGTCGCGCTGCCACAGGGCGGGGGTGGCGCGGTAGACGGCGTTGAGGTCGCGGACCAGGTCCCGCACCCCGCGGTGGTCACCGGCAAAGGGGTGATCGTCGTCGAGCAGCCACCACTCGGGTCCGTGCTTCTCGGACCACTCGGCGCCCTGCGCGAACTCCTGCCCCATGAACAGCAGCTGCTTGCCGGGGTGCGCCCACATGTAGCCCAGGTAGGCGCGCACGTTCGCGCGCCGCTGCCACCAGTCGCCCGGCATCTTCGACACCAGCGAGCCCTTGCCGTGCACGACCTCGTCGTGGGAGACGGGCAGCACGTAGTTCTCGCTGTAGGCGTACACCATCGAGAAGGTCATCTCGTGGTGGTGGTACTTGCGGTGGACCGGCTCGCGGGCGATGTACTGCAGCGAGTCGTGCATCCAGCCCATGTTCCACTTCAGGCCGAAGCCGAGACCGCCGCCGTCGGTGGGCCGGGTCACCCCGTCCCAGGCGGTGGACTCCTCCGCGATCGTCACCACGCCGGGGCAGCGCCGGTAGACGGTCGCGTTCATCTCCTGCAGGAACGCCACCGCCGCCAGGTCCTCCCGGCCGCCGTACGCGTTGGGTTCCCACCCGCCGGGCTCCCGCGAGTAGTCGAGGTAGAGCATCGAGGCGACGGCGTCCACGCGCAGCCCGTCGATGTGGAACTCCTCGCACCAGTACACGGCGTTCGCCACCAGGAAGTTGCGCACCTCGGTGCGGGCGAAGTCGAACGTGTACGTCCCCCAGTCCGGGTGCTCGGCGCGCCGGGAGTCCCCCGGCTCGTACAGCGGGTCCCCGTCGAACCGGGCCAGCGCCCAGTCGTCCTTCGGGAAGTGCGCGGGCACCCAGTCCATGATCACGCCGATGCCGGCCCGGTGGAGGGCGTCGACCAGGTACCGGAAGTCGTCGGGGGTGCCCAGCCGCGCGGTCGGCGCGTAGTACGACGTCACCTGGTAGCCCCAGGACGGACCGAAGGGGTGCTCGGCGACCGGCATCAGCTCGACGTGGGTGAACCCCAGGTCCTTGACGTACGCGGGCAGCTCCTCGGCCAGCCGGCGGTACGTCAGCCCCGGGCGCCAGGACGGCAGGTGCACCTCGTACACCGAGAACGGGGCCTGGTGCACGGGCGTCCCGGCCCGCGTCCGCATCCACTGCGCGTCCCCCCACTCGTAGTGCGACGCCGTCACCACGGACGCGGTGTCGGGCGGCTCCTGGGCGCGGCGCGCCATCGGGTCGGCCTTGAGGAACCGGTGGCCGTACCGGGAGGTGATCTCGAACTTGTACAGCTCGCCCTCCCCGACGCCGGGCAGGAACAGCTCCCACACCCCGGAGGCGCCGAGGGAGCGCATCGGGAACGCCGTCCCGTCCCAGTGGCAGAAGTCCCCGGCGACCCGGACGCCCTGCGCGTTCGGCGCCCACACGGTGAAGCGGGTGCCGGTCACGCCCTGGTGGGTCATCGGGTGCGCGCCGAGCGCCCGCCACAGCTGCTCGTGCCGGCCCTCGCGGATCAGGTGCAGGTCGAACTCCCCGAGGGCGGGCCGGAAGCGGTAGGGGTCGTGCACCTCGTACTCGGTGTCCCCGTACGTCACCACCAGGGTGTACGGGGGGATCTCCGTGAGCGGCAGGACGCCGGAGAACAGGCCGTCTCCCTCGGGGACGAGGCCGTGGCGCGCGCCGTCGACGACCACGCTCACCGCACGGGCGAAGGGGCGCAGCGCCCGGAAGGCGATGCCGTCGGGCACCGGGTGGGCGCCGAGCAGCGCGTGCGGGTCGTGGTGGGCGCCCGCCAGCAGGCGCTCCCGGTCGGACGGGGCCGGCGCGGGGGCGGCCCCGGGCGGTCCGCAGGCGGGCGGGACCGGGCCGGCCGGCTCGGGGAGCGAGGTGTCACGCAGAGCCACGGTGTCAGTCTCCTCTCACGGCGAGTCGTTCGATCGCCGCCATGGGCACGGGAAGCCAGTCGGGGCGGTGCCGGGCTTCGTACAGCACCTCGTACACGGCCCGGTCCGTCTCGTAGGCGCGCAGCAGGCCGTGCTTCTTGCGCGGGTCCCAGCCGGCGTGGGCGGCGTAGCCCGCGCAGTAGGCCTCCCGGCAGCGGCGCGCCCACTGCGGGCGCCAGGGGCGGCGCTGCCGGGCGGCGTAGTCGAAGGAGCGCAGCATGCCGGCGATGTCCCGTACCGGGGAGTGCGGGCTCACCCGCTCGGCGAGCGGGCGGGACGGCTCGCCCTCGAAGTCGATGACGAACCACTCCCGCCCCGCCCGCAGCACCTGTCCCAGGTGCAGGTCGCCGTGGATGCGCTGGGCGGGCGGCCCGGCGTCGCAGGTGGCGAGCGCGGCGAAGGCGGTCCGCAGGCCGGGCACGTACGGCCTGAGCGCCGGCACGCAGTGCGCGGCGACGTTCAGCCGCTCGGTCATCGCCGCCGCGGTCCGGCCGTTCTCGCCGGGCGCGGCGGGGGGGAAGGCCGAGGCCAGCGCGAGGTGCACCTCCGCCGTGGCGCGCCCCAGCTCATGGGCCTCGGTGGTGAAGTCGTCACCGGTCGCGAGGGCGTGCAGGGCCAGGGTCCAGCCGTCGGAGGCGCCGGGCAGGAACGGCTGCAGCACGCCGAGCGTCGCCTGGAGCGGATGCGTCGTCCGGTACCACGCCACGGGCGCGGGCACCCGGCGGCAGCCCTGCCGGACCAGCGCGCCCGGCACCTCCAGGTCGGGGTTGACGCCGGGCTGGATGCGCCGGAAGACCTTCAGGATGTACGCGTCGCCGTACACCAGTGAGGAGTTGGACTGCTCCGCGTCCAGCAGGCGCGGCGCCAGACCGGCGGGCACCGGCTGCGCCGGGTCGCACTCGAAGCGCAGCGGGCCCGCCGCGCCGGGGTGCCGCAGCCGGTCCAGGAGCACATGGGCCGACCGGGGGTCGTACAGGGCGTCGTAGACCGTCAGGCCGGTCAGCGGGCCCTCCTGCACCCTGCCGATCATCGCCCGGCCGAGGCGCGGCGCCGGATGCCTGCGCACGGCGAGCAGCAGCTGGTAGCAGTCACCGGCCGGGGGAGCGCCGTCGGGGACGGGCACGGTGCCGTGGGCGGCGTGGACCAGCAGGTGCAGACAGTCCGGGGACAGCTCGGTCATGGACAGCACACCGAGGTCGGTGACGGGCCGGTCCTTGCCGGCGAACCAGCGCTGCCGCGGCAGCCACTCCCGCAGCAGACCGCCGAGCGACTCCAGGGGCTCGGCGAGGAGGGCACTTCTGGGGCGCAGGAACGCGGTCTTCGTCATGGTGACGCCTCCTTTCGTCGGCGCACGCTCACAGTCGTCGGCCGATGCGGGATGCGACTCGGGTGAGCCGGAACCAGTAGAAGCCGTGGCCCCCCAGGGTGAGCAGGTACGGCAGTTCGCCGATGGCCGGGAAGCGGACCCCGCCGAACAGCTCGACCGGGTGGCGCCCGCTGAACTCGCGCAGGTCCAGCTCGGTGGGCTGGGAGAACCGGGCGAAGTTGTTCACGCACAGCACCAGGTCGTCCTCGTACTCCCGCAGGAAGGCCAGG
>NZ_BAAATK010000098.1:0-10498 GCF_039533365.1 Streptomyces glaucus | reverse complement strand
GGCACAGCGCCGGGCTGGCCCCTGGCCATGCCGATGTGGGCGTGCGGCGTCGCCGGGCCGCACCAAGGGACGCCTGCCCGCGGCTGCCGCGTCGGCAGCAGGTGCCGTGAACCGGCGTCACACCGTGGCAGTGCCCGCACCGCGGGATGCGGCGCGGCTGCCGCATCCCGCGGTGCGGGCACTGCTGGAGTTCTCCGCGCCACGCGCCCCCGCGGCTATCCGAAGGCCGGGTTGCCGGTCACCGTGCGGGCGTGGGCGAACAGCCGTGACTCGATCTCCGCCGCTGTCGCGGCGCCCACCAGCAGGTCCATCGCGTAACCGTCCTCCAGCGCGACGAAGGACCGGCCCAGTGCCCGGGGATCCCCGGTGAGGGTGAACTCCCCGCCGTCCTGGCCGTGTGCGAGGATCCGGCGGTACAGCTCGGTCTGCCGGTCGAAGAAGAGCCGGTGCGCCTGGGCGACCGCTTCGTTCCGCAGCGCGACGGGGAAGAGTTCGAACAACAGCCGGGTGCTCTCCTCGCCCTTGCCCGGCCAGGGCACCCCGCTGCGGATGCACGCCTGCAGCTGCTCCACCGGCCCCTCGGCCGCCGCGATCGCCTCCTTGCGGAGGACGAAGTAGGTCGCGGCACCGTGCTCGAAGACCGCCGAGAAGAGTTCTTGCAGGTCGGAGTAGTAGTAGAGCACGGAGGCCGGGGTGACTCCCGCTTCCTCGGCCACGTCCCGCAGCTTGACCGCCGTCGCCCCGATGCTGACGACGGCCCGCGCGGCCGCGTCGATCAGCTGGGCACGCCGTTCCGCCTGGTTTCTCGGTCGTGGCATGGTCCACATGTTCGCACACGCGTTTTTCCCGGCGTCCGCCCATTGACCCCCACCAATTCGTTAATTAAATTTCGTTTAACTAATGCGTTCCGACCCACACACCTGGTGCTCCATGTCGCGTCCTCTTCCCCTTGTCCTCGCGCAAGCCGCCCGGCGCCCCGCCGACGACCTGGACGGTTTCGCCGCCGACGTCGCCCGGCGCGTCCAGGGGCTGCCCGCGCAGCCGCTGGTCGTCTACCCCGAACTGCACCTGTGCGGCGAGCCGAGCGGCTCCCGGCTGTCTCCCGACGACCTTCCGGAGGCCACCGCCGAGCCGCTGGACGGTCCCCGTGACACCGCGCTCGCGCGGATCGCCGCCGACCTCGGCGTGTGGCTGGCCCCGGGCAGCGTCCACGAACGCGGCACCGACGGCCGCATCCACAACACCGCCGTGGTGTACTCCCCGCGCGGCGAACGAGTCGCCGCCTACCGCAAGATCTTCCCCTGGCGGCCCTACGAGACCACGGCCCCCGGCGCCGAGTTCACCGTCTTCGAGATGCCCGGCGTCGGCCGCATCGGCCTCTCGGTCTGCTACGACGCCTGGTTCCCCGAGACGACGCGCCACCTCGCCTGGATGGGTGCCGAGCTGGTGCTCAACTTCGTGCAGACCGGGACCAGCGACCGGGCCCAGGAGATCGTCCTCGCCCGCGCCAACTCCATCGTCAACCAGGTGTTCACCGCCAGCGTCAACTGCGCCGCCCCCGTGGGCACCGGGCGCAGCCTGCTGGTCGACCCCTCCGGCCATGTCCGCTCGCAGGCTCCGGCCGACGGCGACACGACCCTCACCGAGGTCATCGACCTCGACGAGGTGAGCACCGTCCGGCAGTTCGGCACGGCGGCGCTGAACCGCCCCTGGCAGCAGTTCCGGCCCGACGACACTCCGCTCGCCCTGCCCCTCTACCAGGGCCGCATCGACCCCGCCACCTGGAGCGGCCGCACCGGCCCCGGCTCCGCCCCCTCACCGGTGAAGAGCACACCATGACCGATCAGCCCACCCGGATGAGAGGCGACCTCGGCCTCCTCTCCATCGTCCTGTTCGGCCTCGCCTACATGGCCCCGGCCGTCGTCACCTCGACCTTCGGCGTCATCGCCGCAACCAGCAAGGGCGCCGCCCCCACCGCCTACGTCGTCGCCACCGGCGCGATGCTGCTGACCGGCCTCAGCTACGCCAAGATGGCCCGGCTCGTCCCGTCCTCGGGATCCGTCTACACCTACGCGCGGCGCATGCTCGACTCGCGGTTCGGCTTCCTGGCCGGCTGGGCCATGCTCCTGGACTATCTGTTCCTGCCCATGGTGGCCTTCCTGGTGCAGTCGATCTACCTGCACGCGCAGTACCCCTCGGTGCCGCAGTGGCTCTGGCTGGTGATCAACATCGTGCTGGCCACCGCCGTCAACGTCATAGGCCTCACGGTGGCCGACAAGGTCAACAAGACCCTGCTGATCGCCGTCACCGGCTGCCTGCTGGTGCTTCTCGTGCTGTGCGTCCACTACGGCCTCGGCCACGGCGGAGCCGCATCGGCCGGACACGCCGTCTGGAACAGCACCACCAGCATCTCCGCCGTCACCGCGGCCGCCGCCATCGCCGCCTACGCCTTTCTCGGCTTCGACGCCGTCAGCACGCTCAGCGAAGAGGCCCAGGACCCGCAGCGCACCATCCCGCGCGGCATCGTCCTCACCGTGCTCGCGGGAGGCGTGATCTTCGTGGCGCTCTCCTTCGTGATGCAGTGGGCCCACCCCGGGGGCGCCTTCGCCGACGAGTCCTCCGCCGGCTACGCCGTCTCCGCGCTCGTCGGCGGCCAGGACTTCGCCGACGTCGCGAACATCATCACCATGCTCGGCGGTTTCGCCTCCTGCGTGGCCATCCAGGCCAGCACCAGCCGTCTGATGTTCGTCATGGGCCGCGACAACGTCCTTCCCCGCCCCGTCTTCGGACGCCTGCACAGCAAACTGCTCACCCCGGTGCCGAACGTGCTCATCGTGGCCGCGGTCGCGCTCCTGGCGACCAACCTGACCCTGGCCGACGCCACCTCGTTCATCAACTTCGGCGCCTTCCTGGGCTTCACCCTGGTGAACGTCTGCGTCATCGCCCACGCCGTACGGCAACGGCGCTCCGGCGGCCGCCCCCCGCTGTTCGGCTTCGTGCTCCTGCCCCTGGCCGGCGCCGCCGTCGACGTCTACCTGATCACCCAACTCGGCGCCACCGCGACCAGGCTGGGACTCGGCTGGATCGCCATCGGCATCGTCTATCTCGCCGTCATCACCAAGGGCTTCCGCCGTCCCACCCCCGAACTCCGGCTCGACGACAAGGAATCGACCGGTACCGCGCGCTAGCCTCGCGTTTTCACGAGGCGGACCGTCCGGCGGCGGTCAGCCCGGCAGGAAGTGCCTCCGGCCGGCGAGAACGAGGATCGTCCAGATCCTTGCTCCCGCCGGCCGGAGGCACTTTCCAGTTCCAGTTGGGGGAACCATCGGTCCCCCCATGTGCGCGCCTCCGGGCCGTCGGCGGCCGCGGCCGGGGCGGACGAGTGTCCGTGCGCGCCGTACCGGCCCGGCACCAGCGCCTCGCGCGGAGGCCGGGTGTTCCCGGCGCGGCCATGAGCCCTGACCGCTGCCGCCCCGTCGGGCATCGCGGACCCGTAGCGTCCTTCCCCGCGCGTCGGGCTTGTTCCAGCACGGTCACTCCGTGGAGCACGCCCGGCTTGCGGACCGGGATTCCGAGCAGTGATCCGGTTCGGGGCGACACCTGCCCCGGCGATGGCCGCCCATGCCTAGCCCACTTCCCCGCTCCCTTGGTGGAGCAGCGGGCAGGAGGCGTGCAGCCCTCCGGCCCGCTCGCCGATCGGACGGGCGGCACCGGCCAGCCCCGCGCTTTCACGAGACGGACCGTCCGGCCGGTGATCAGTGAAACAGGAACCTCGTCGAGCACGCCGCCCGCATCGCCATCGCCATCGCCATCGGCATCGGCATCGGCATCGGCATCGGCATCGGCATCGGCATCGGCAAAAATTCTCCGACGCACCTGGAACCGGGAAGACCTCCGTGCAGACGGCTGCGGCGACGATCGTGGGCAAGGGCAGCAAGGACCTGGTCCGTATCACCCTGAAAGTCAGCGACGGCTCCTCCGCCGCCAAAGCCAGGACCACTACGGTCACCGCCACGGCCGGCCACCCCTTACGGATATCTCCCTTGCGGAAGTGGGTCGACGCGGGTGAGCTGATGCCGGGGCGGTGGGTCCGGACGTCCTCGGGCACCTGGTGCCGGATCAGTGTGGTCGAGGCGTGGACGGCGCACGAGGAGACAGTTCACAATCTCACGATCACCGATGTCCACACGTCCTGAGCCCATTCCGACTTCAGGCGACAGCCGATCAGCGCCATGTCACGGACATCTGATAGACCCTGGCTATGACGTTCTTGGCGGTGGTCGAGGGTGATGCGGGCGGATGGCGCATCGATCGGGATGTGCTGACCGACGCGATCCGTGCCCGGTGGTCCGAGGTCGAGATCGACTCGACGCACCGCAGCGAAGCGCGCAGCCTCATATGGCAGTTCAAGACGGAGAACGGCCCAGGTGAGGCCTATCTGCACGAGGACGGTACCTGCCTGTACATGGACGTCCGGGAGGAAGACGCGATCTGGTTGGCGATCGTCTTCCGCAGGCTGGCACCGACGGACCTCGACCTGGTGTTCTGCGACGAGGGTTACACCTTCGACGTCCGTCTGCGGGCTGGAACGACCGAGGCCGAGTTGACGGACCTGGTGAGTGCTGCGGGTTGATCTCCATCTGTCGCTGCGAGCTGGAGGACCGGGACGGCTTGGACGAGGCTCGTGATCCGGGTCGTCGAGCAGCGGAGTTCGCGGAGGAGGCGCCAGGACTTGAGGATGGCGATGGCCTGCTCGACCAGTGCGCGGATCTTTGCGTGGGACCGGTTGACGGCCTGCCGGCCGGTGGAGAGGCTGTCCCATCGGCCGCGGTAAGGGAGACGGACCGTGCCGCCTGCGCCCTGGTAGCCCTTGTCTGCCCAGCAGGTGATGCCGGCCGCGGCGAGTTCCTCGGTGATGCCGTGCTCGCGCGCGGCCCGGACGTCGTGGACGGCGCCGACCAGGGCTGGTGAAGCCCACACCGGACGCCCCTTCGGATCGACTATGACCTGCACGTTCATGCCGTGCTTCTTATGTTTGCCCGAGCAGAACGGGCGGTCGGCGGCGATTCGGTCGATGGGCGGGAGCGTCCCGTCCAGGATCACGTACGCCTTCGTCGACGCCGCTCGTACGGCTTCGGCGAGGGTGGGGGCGAGGGCGGCGATGGCGTCTCGCTGGAGGCGGGGCCGGACGTGGGCATAGACGGTGGCAGTGACGCCGATGTGGGCGTGGCCGAGGAGTTCCTTGCTCACGACGAGTCCAACGCCCTGTTCCAGGAGGAGGGTGGCGGTTGAGTGGCGAAGGCCGTGGAAGCGGATGCGGCGGAGGCCGGCCTTGCGGAGGAGCGTGGTGGAGGTGCGGGTGAGGTCGGTCGGGTCGATCGCTCCGCCCTGCGCAGTGGTGGACACGTGCTCGCTCTGCTGCCACGTGGTCCCCGCTGCCTCCCGCTCGTGCTACGTGTCGGCGGGGTCCGCACCGATTCTCATGCACGACGCCACGTGCAGGACCGTCGCCGAGAACGACGCGGGCCGTTTCGGGGACCTCGGTCCCGGTCGGCCCGGTGACGGTCCGGAGGCCCACCACATGCCTCGAGACGGCCTCGGCTTTCTCGCCAGGGACGAGGGCGGTGCCATCGTGACGAAGGATTCCGACCACGCTCCGACGAGGACGTACAAGAGCCGAGGGCGCAGGACGAAGCGGCTTGAGGCCGGTCTTCCGTTCCGCGCCGTTCTTGTCCGTGACATCTGGACCTGCGCGGAATCGGGCAGTTGCAGCACGGAGATTCCGGATATTTCAGCACGGGGATTCGAAGACTGCCGGTCCGTTACCTGAGAACAGGCATGATCTGACTCCGGCGGACGCCTGCGGCGCTGGAATCCATCCACGCCGCGGGCGTCCCCCGCCACCTGCTCCTGGTCGGTCCGCCGCCTGCTACCGTTGCGGCATGTCCCGGTCTGCCGACCCGCTCCGGCGTATACGTGACGACCAGGCTCTCACGGAACTCCTTTCGGATTCTTTTGAATTCGATGTCCGGCGCGCCGATCACGTGGACGCTCCTCGGCTCATGTCAGGACTCCCCCTCGAAGCGGTCGCCGGAGATTTCACGGGCGGAAAGTTCTATCTGTGCGGTGAGGGGCCTGCTCGCCCGGTGTGGTACGCAAGCGGCGAAGGTGAAGCCGGGGTCATCGCCAGGGACTTCTCCGAGGCCCTCGGCCTCGTGGTCGGCCTGCCCTACTGGCGGGACTGCCTGAAATACTCCGACGACGGTGACTTGACTTCCATGCGAGCAGCTGCGTCCTTCCTTCAGCGCGACATGCTCACGAGCGATCCGGAAATGGTTTCCGCGCAATCCCGGGCGGCCGGGACGCTCGGTCTGGAGATCAAGCCGGTGCCGGTCCTGGTGGAGCATCTCCACATGGCTGTGCGGAGCGCCGGTCCTGCCGATGTCTTCCTCGACGGGACCGGCGAGTACGACGGCCTGTTCGGCCCCTTTCCGCCGAGTCGCAATCCGCGCTGGCGGTAGCCGGAACGCCCGGCCGGAGCGCCCAGCCGGAGCGCACGGCCCACTGCGCGGGCCGCTTCGGGGATCCGTGCCGCGGCGCGGGAGGAGCGGTAGGGAGCGGGACAGCCTCGGCGGCGGGATTCCGGACGCTGTTGCCGCATCCGGACGAGCGGAAGCGCCGGCCGCCCGGGGTCCGGGGATTTCACCCGTTCGGCCGCCCCGCCCGGCCGGCGGCCGCGCGGCGGGGCGTGCGCGCCCTGCGCAGTTCGGCGCTCCCCCCGCCGCCGGCGGGGGGTGAGACGCCGCAGCCGTGGCTTTCCCCTGCAGATGCATCGATGCGCAGGCGCGCGGAGACTGGGGGTGTCGCCGCGATGACGACCGCCGCGGCGGAGAGGCTTCTGCGGACCGCGCAGGACCGCCGGCCGTGCCCGTCGGCCCCCCGATCGGTGCCCGGTCGCGTCCCGTGGGCGAGTCGAACGGAGAGAGTGATGCACGGACCGACCGAGGGACGATCCCCCCGGCGCGAGAACCCGGACGCTCCGACGGATCGGGTGGGGGCCGCCGTCGTGGGCCTGGGCGGGGCGGTCGCCACCACCGTCGTGGCCGGGGTGGAGCTGCTCAGGCTCGGCATCTGCGGTCAGGACGGGCTCCCGCTGGCGTCGCGCACGGATCTGGTGCCCTACGAGCGGCTGGTGTTCGGCGGCTGGGACGTGTCGGCCGACGACCTGGCCAAGGCCGCTCACCTGCACCGCGTCCTGGAACCGGCCCAGATCGAGGCCGCCGCTCCCCGGCTCCAGCAGGTGCGGCCGTGGCCGGCGGTGGCGGACCCGGCCTACTGCCGCGCGGTGACCGGCGCCCATGTCGTGCCGTTCGGCAGCCCGCGCGAGCGCACCGAACGCATCCGGGCGGACCTGCGGCGCTTCCGGGACGAACAGGGCCTGGACGAGGTGGTCGTGGTCAACCTCGCCTCGACCGAGCGCCTGCCCGACCCGGCGTCGCCCGCTCTCGCCTCGCCCGAGGCGTTCGAGGCGGCGCTGGACACCGGTGAGGAGGCGCTCACCCCCGCCATGCTCTACGCCTACGCGGCCCTGCGGGAGGGCATGCCGTACCTGAACTTCACCCCCAGTCGCGCGGCCGACGTGCCCGCGCTGACACGCCTGGCCGAGCGGCAGGGCGTGCCGGTCGCCGGCAAGGACGGCAAGACCGGGCAGACCATGCTCAAGACGGTGCTCGCCCCCGCGCTGCGCTCCCGGGCGCTGCGGGTGGAGGGCTGGTACTCCACCAACCTGCTGGGCAACCGTGACGGCCGGGCGCTGGAGGATCCCGACTCCCTGGCCAGCAAGACGGCCACCAAGGAGTCGGTGCTGGACGCGCTGCTCGGCTACCCGGTGGAGGACCACCGGGTGCGCATCGAGTTCTACCGGCCGCGCGGTGACGAGAAGGAGGCCTGGGACAACGTCGACCTCGTCGGCTTCCTCGGCCGCCGGATGCAGATGAAGATCGACTTTCTGTGCCGGGACTCCATCCTGGCCGCTCCGCTGGTGCTGGAGCTGATCCGGCTGCTGGCCGAGGCGCGGCGCCGCGGGGAGCGCGGGGTGCAGGAGCAGTTCGGGTTCTTCTTCAAGGCCCCGATGACCGCCGACGGGAGCGCCCCGGAGCACGCCCTGCACCGGCAGGAGCAGGCGCTGCTGGACTGGCTGGACGGCGGGGGCCGGACCGCGACGAGCGGGCGGTCGTGACCCGGGCCGCTCCCCGCCCCGCCGCGCGGGACGGGGAGGTGCCGCGCGGGGCCCTGCGAGCGGCCGTTCCGCTGCTGCGCGAGATCGGCGACCTCAAGAGGGTGCGCACGGCCGGCAGCGGCGCCTCGGTGGCCGAGCGCGCCTTCTGCCGGTCGTGGGCGGAGCTGGTGCGGGGCGGTGACCCCGGCCGGATCGCCGTGCGCGCGTGCGCGGCCGCCGTGGCCGGGGCGCGCCTGGCGGGAATCGACGGCCCGGTGCTGCGGCGGTGCGGGCTGACGGCCGACGAGGCGGTGGCCGTGCTGGAACGTTCGATCGGCCGGCACGCGGACCGGGTGGGCCCGGTGACGTCCGGTCTGCTGCGCGAGGCGCTGCCGGACGTGGTGGCGGACCCGTACGAGGGCCCGGCCCCCGGGTTCGCGGCGGTGCTGTGCGCCCAGCCCCGGGCCGGCGCCACCCGCCCGGGACGACCGCGGCTGATGGTCGAGCCGCCCGAGAGCCACGGCGACCACTGCTGGGCGGTGGCGGTCTACGGGGTGTTGCTGGCCGAGGCGTTCGGTGCCGCTCCCGGCGACGTCTTCCTGCTCGGTCTGGCCCACCACCTGCACAACGCGGTGCTGCCCGACGCGGGCTTCGCCGGGGAGGAACTGCTCGGCGAGCATCTGCCCGCGGTCCTCGCCCGGTTGACGCGGCAGCAGCTCGCCGTCCTGCCCGGGGCGCTCGCGGCGCGCGTGGAGCCGCTGCTCGCCTCGCGCGAGGGGACCGGCACCCCGGCCGCCCGGGCCTTCCACGCCGCCGACGTCCTCGACCGCGTCCTGCAGGTCCGCCATCACGCGCGGGCCGCCGCCTTCACCGCCGAGCAGGCGCTGGAGGACCTGGACCTGGTGCATCCCTGCGCGGTGTCCGGTTTCCACCGGGCCGTCCTGGACGCGGCGGAGACGGCGTGAAGGGCCCGGCGGGCCGCGCGACGGCCGAAGGCGCGGCACCGGCCGCGGCCGGTCTGGTCAGCCCCGGCAACGGGGCCCCGCTGCGGTCCTGCGGCCCCGGGCTGCTGTCCGACGGCGAGCGGCGCTGGCCCGTCGTGGCGGGCATCCCCTGGCTGCGCACCGGGCGGGAGGAGCTGCGCGAGCGGGCGGTGCGCCGGATCGGGGAAGGCGATCCGGACGGTGCCGCGCTGGTCCTGCTCGCCGACACCGACGACTGGTGGGACGGCCCGGTCCCCTCCCCGGGCGCGCTGCGTGCCGCGCTGGGGGCGGCCACCCTGCGCGAAGCGGTGACGCTGCTGGGCATGGGCAGGGTCGGGACGTACTTCCTGCACCGGTGGAGCGATCCGACCTGGCTGGCCGTGCTCGCCCTGACCGCCCGGCACTCCCCCGCCGGCTGGCCGGTGCTGGAGCTGGCGTGCGGCGCCGGGCACCTGCTGCGGGAACTGCACCTGCGCGGGCACCGGGACCTGACCGGGATCGACGTGGTCTTCGCCAAGCTGTGGCTGGCCCGGCGCTTCGTCGCCCCCCGGGCGCGGCTGGTGTGCGCCGACGTCACCGCGCCCTGGCCGCTGCTCCCCCCGGGCCGTCCCGCCTACGTGGCCTGCCACGACGCGCTGTACTTCCTGCCCCGCAAGGAGGAGGTGGTGCGCCGCGCGGTGGCGTACGCCGCCGGCGGCGGTGTCGTCCTGGGCCACTGCCACAACGCCCTCCTCCCCGGGCCGGTCGCCGGCCTGCCGCTGGACCCGGCCGGATGGTGCGCGCTGCTGCCGGGAGCCGTCTGCTACGACGACGCCGACCTGACCCGCGCCCTGCTGGCGGGGGCCCCTCCCCGGCCGCGCCCGCCCGGGGAACTGGCCGGCTGCGAGGCCCTGGCCCTGGTCGGCGCCCCGCCACCGCCGCCCGGGTACGGCCCCCGGTCCCCCGACCGGCCCGTCCCCGGCCGGCCCCTGCGCCCCAACCCGCTCTACCACGGCGGTCTGCTGCGCTGGCCGGGGGAGCGCTGGCGGGACGAGTACGGGCCCGGCGCCCGCGCCTACCTGCCCGAGCGCGTCGCCCTCTCCCCCGCCCTGCTCGCCGACGGCCGGGCCGGGCGGGTCACGCCGCGGGTGGCCGGCCTGGCCCGCCGCCGGGTGCTCCTGGACCTCCCGGAGCGGTGGTGAACGCGGCGGGCGGGCGGGCCGGCGCCGTGTGCCGGTGGGCGATCGCCGGATGCGGGTGGGTGGCCCGGGACCACTTCCTGCCCGGACTGCTGGCGGCCGCCGACGGCCGGGCCGGC
>NZ_BAAATK010000097.1:0-10511 GCF_039533365.1 Streptomyces glaucus | reverse complement strand
GGTCAGCGATCTTGTCGGGGTGACCTTCGGTCACGGACTCCGAGGTGAACAGGCGTGTCGTCATGGTGATCTCCTGAGCGGGGAGTGGTCGTGGGGGAGCGTGCGACGGGGTGCCGGGCGGGGGCCGTCGTCGTGTGGCGTCCGCACGCGGCGCTCCGGGAGGGCGGGGCGGCGGAGGCCGCGGGTCGCTATCGCCGGGCCCGGCCGAAGGCCGCGGAGGACGCGGGGGCGGTGCCCGCGCTGCGCGCGGGGGCCAGGACGGCGGTCAGCACCAGGCCGTCGTCCACCAGCCAGCGGCCCGCGAACTCGCCGGCCGGACCGGTCACCGCCGCGACCGCGGGCGGCAGCGGCACCAGCAGCCGCGCCGTGAACGTGCCGCGGATCCCCGGCCCGGCCGCGTCCGGCTCCACTGCCAGCCGCAGCCGTGCCTCCTCGAACCCCAGCATCCGGCCGGCGTGCGGCGACCAGGCCTTGTAGACCGACTCCTTGGCGCTGAACAGCAGCCGGCCCCACGGGACGGCGGGGTGCTCCCGGGCGAGCCGCGCGAGGTCCGCGCGCTCCGCCGGCAGCGACACGGCCTCCAGGACGCCGTCCGGGGGCGGTTCGGCCGGTTCGGCGTCGACGCCCAGCGCCGCCAGGTCGGTGGCGCGCGCGACGGCCGCCACCCGGTAGCCGGGACAGTGCGAGATCGCGCCGACGACCCCGGCGGGCCAACCGGGCGCGCCGCGGCCGACCGGCAGCAACGGCACGGGGGGATGACCGAGTTCGGCCAGCGCGCGCCGCGCGCACCGCCGTCCGGTCGCGAACTCCCGGCGGCGCTTGTCCACCGCCTTCTCCACCACCGCCTCCTCTTCGGGAAACAGCGGGGGTTCCGTCAGATCGCCGCGTACCTCGCCGACCGCCACCGTCTCCGGCAGCAGCCGGCGCATCAGCGGGCGCACGGCGCACCCGACGGCGAGGGGGACCGGCGGTGCCGGCGCGGGGGACGGTGACGCTCTTGGCGGGCGAGGCCCGGGGCGGGGCTCACCACCGGCGGGCCTCGCGGGACGCGGACCGTGCACCGGCGGACGACCGTGCACTGGTCAGGGACATGGGGAACACTCCTTGGTCGCGGTGCGGCGTCCTCGATCACCGAGGCGGCGCGGCTCGTCAGGTGTCCGGTGGTCAGTTTTATGACACCGTCCGGCCCGTCGGCACAACGCCGGGCCGGGTCCCAGGGCCTCTTTCCAAGGAAAGCCGCAGTGTTCCACGCCACACCCGGATGCGGCCCGGGCCCGGGGACACCGTGGCCGGCACGTTCCGCCCGCGGACCGCCGCCCGGCCGGCCCGCGCCCCCGGCGAGACCCGCGCGACCGCGAGACCCGCGCGCCCTGCTCGCGTCGAGTCGCGCCCCGGAACCCCGGGGAGCAGCTCGTACCGCCGGTCGTCGCCCGGCCGGCGAACGGCCCGCGGCAAGCCCGGGAACGCCGGACTAGGGGATTCCTTAGCCGATCCCTCATTAGCGTCGTGGAAACGCTGCTGATCTCCCCTCCCCCCACGTGAAAGGCTGACGGAAGTGACGGCCGCGCCGAGTTGCGAATTCTGCTGCTTCAGGAACGATGGACACGCACGGGGAGCCGGTGTCCCGGCTCCTGGCAGATCCTCGTCCTCATCGGCTGGATCCGCGGCTCCGCAGCGGCCGGTGAAGCAGAAGTGAACCGGACCCGCGCCACCGGAGGACCCGCCCCCGCGGTGCTGTTCCCCGGACAGGGGTCACAGCGCCGGGGCATGGGCGCCGGGCTGTTCGACCGCTTCCCCGCGCTGACGTCGCTCGCCACGGACGTCCTCGGCTACGACCTGCCACGGCTGTGCCTGGAGGACCCCGACGGCAGGCTCGACGACACGCGGTACACCCAGCCCGCGCTCTACGTCGTCAACGCGCTCTCCTACCTGGCCTCGCTGGAGGACGGCGAACCGGAGGGCGCCTACCTGCTGGGACACAGTCTCGGGGAGTACAACGCGCTGCTCGCGGCGGGCGCCTACGACTTCGAGACCGGTCTCAAACTCGTCATCAAGCGGGGCGAGCTGATGGCCGGGGCCGAACACGGCGGCATGCTGGCCGTCGTCGGCATGCCGGAGCCCGACCTCGCGCGCTTCCTCGCCGACGAGGGACTGCGGGGACTCGACATCGCCAACCTCAACACCCCGGCCCAGACCGTGCTGTCCGGCCCGGTCGAGGACATCGCCCGCGCCGAGGGCCTGCTGGAGGACCGCCGGGTGCGCACCTCCCGCCTGCGCGTGTCGGCCGCGTTCCACTCCCGGTACATGGAGCCGGCCCGCGCCGAGTTCCGGGCGTTCCTCCAGGGCTTCAGGTTCGCGCCGCTGCGTGCCACCGTGATCGCCAACGTCACGGCTCGGCCGTACACCGACGGCGGGATCGCCCGGCTGCTGAGCGACCAGATCTCGGGACCCGTGCGGTGGGTGGACAGCGTCCGCCTCCTGCTGCGGCACACCTCCCCCGCATCCTGCCGCGAGGCCGGCGGCAGCGGTGTGCTCACCCGCATGCTGGGGCAGATCGCCCCGCCCCGGACGGGGACCGGCGGAGCGGCCGCCCGCCCGGTGGCGCCCGGGACCGCCGCCGGGGCTCCCGCAGCGCACCGGCCGCCGGCCGCGGGCGCCCCGGTGACCCGGCCGCGCCTGTTCTGCGTCGCCTACGCGGGCGGCGACGAGCGCGCCTACGCCGGACTCGCCGAGCAGTGCCCGGACGTCGAGGTCGTCACCCTCGAACGCCCCGGACGCGGCCGGCGCCTGTCCGAGCCGCTGCTGCGCGACACCGACAGCATCGTCGACGACCTCCTGCGCCAGCTGCGCGACCGTCTCGACGCGCCGTACGCGCTCTACGGGCACAGCCTGGGCGCCCGCCTGGCGTTCCTGCTGTGCCGCAGGCTGCGCGCCGAGCGGCTGCCCGCGCCGCGTCATCTGATCGTCTCCGGCGAGTGCGGGCCGGCGCTGCCGAGCCGCGAGCGGGACACCTGGCGGCTGCCCACCGACGCCTTCTGGGACCATCTGAAGCAGCTGGGCGGCCTTCCCGCGGAACTGTTCGACCACCAGGACCTCATGGCGTTCTACGAGCGGATCCTGCGCGCCGACTTCGAGGCGCTGGGTTCGTACACGCACCGCACCGAGCCGCCGCTCGACGTCCCGGTCACCGTGCTGACCGGGTACGACGAGTGGTTCACCGAGCAGGACATCGGCGCGTGGCAGCGGGAGACCACCCGTCCCCTGACCGCGCACCGCCTCCCGGGCGACCACTTCTTCATCCGGGACCACTGGGCCGAGCTCGCGCGGATCGCCGTCGGCGCGCTGCGCGCCGACGGCGCGGCGGACCCGCTGCCGTCCGCCGTCTGACCCCGCCGCACACCGTCCGGCACGCCGCCCCCGCGGAGCCGCGCCCGGGCGAGGGCATGCCGAGACGTGCCCGGAAACCACCCATATGTACACCTTCATTCCCAGGGAGCGAGAGAGGCCGATCATGGACGAGCTGAAGCGGTACATGGAGGAGCGCTTCCTCTTCACCTTCGACGAGGACATCACCGAGGACACCGACCTGTTCAAGGCCGGGATCCTCGACTCCTTCGGTTACATCGAGCTGATGGCGCACATCGAGGAGACCTACGGGGTGAAGTTCGGCGAGGAGGACCTGCTGAACGGCGTCGTGGTCTCCTTCTCCGGCATCCGCGACTTCGTCGGCTCCGCGCCGCGGCAGAGCACCGGGAGCAGGTGACGGCCTCATGTGCGGGATCGCAGGGTTCTACGGCAGCCGGCTGCCGGCCCCGTCCTACGGCGACGTGATGCGCGGCATGCTCGCCCAGATCGAGCACCGCGGTCCCGACGAGGCCGGCTGCTTCCTCGGCGACCACCTGGCCATGGGCACGGTCCGGCTCGGCATCATCGGCCTCGCCAGCGGGTCCCAGCCCGTCGGCAGCGCGGACGGCCGTCACTGGCTCTGCTACAACGGCGAGCTGTACAACTACGTCGAACTGCGCGAGGAACTGACCGCGCTCGGCTTCGCGTTCCGCACCGAGTCGGACACCGAAGTCGTCCTCAACGCCTGGATCGCCTGGGGCAGGGACTGCCTGCTCCGCTTCAACGGCGCGTTCGCCTTCGCCCTGCACGACGCCGTCACCGGCGAACTGCACCTGGTGCGCGACCGGTTCGGCAAGCGCCCGCTGTACGTGGCCCGCCACCAGGGCGCCTGGCTGTTCGCCTCCGAGATGAAGGCGTTCCTCGCCTACCCCGGCTTCACGTTCGCCTTCGACCCCGAGCAGCTCGCGTCGATCTTCGCCACCTGGACGCCGCTGCCCGACCAGAGCGGCTACCGGGGCATCGAGCAGATCCCGATGGGCTCCTACCTCCGCCTCGACGGCGACCGCGCCGAGCGCGGCCGCTGGACCGGCCTCGACCTCACCGCGGGACCGGCCCCCGCCACCGAGGAGGAGGCCCTGGAACGCATCCGCGAGGAGCTGGCACGCGCCGTCGACGTACGGCTGCGCAGCGACGTCGAGGTCGGCGTCTACGCCTCCGGCGGCCTCGACTCCTCGATCGTCGCCCACCTCGCCGCCCGGCGCACCGGCCGGCCGCTGCGCACGTTCTCCGTCCGCTTCGACGACCCCGAGTTCGACGAGTCCGCCGAACAGGACGAACTCGCCGCCCACCTCGGCACCCGGCACACCGCCGTGCAGGTGTCCGACGCCGATGTCGTCGAGGCGTTCCCCGAAGCCGTACGGCACGCCGAGGTCCCCGTCTTCCGCACCGCGTTCGTCCCGATGTACCTGCTGGCCGAGGAGGTCCGCCGGCAGGGCATCAAGGTCGTGCTGAGCGGCGAGGGCGCCGACGAGGCGTTCCTCGGCTACGGCATCTTCAAGGACACCCGGCTCCTGGCCGCCTGGCACGAACTCGACGACGAGACGCGGCTGCGCCGCATGGCCCGCCTCTACCCCTACCTGCGGCACTTTAACGGCGAGGACGGCCACCGCCGCATGCTGGGCCTCTACCAGCAGTTCACCGAGGAGCGCCTGCCCGGCCTGTTCTCCCACCAGATGCGGTTCCAGAACGGCCGTTTCGCCACGCGCCTGCTGAAGAACCCCGGCGACCCCTTCGCCGCCGCCCGGCGCCTGGTCGCCGAGGAACCCGGCTACGACCGGCTGACCCCCGTCCAGAAGGCCCAGTGGCTGGAGTTCCGCACCCTGCTCGCGGGCTACCTGCTCTCCACGCAGGGCGAACGCATGACGCTCGCGCACGGCGTGGAGAACCGCTGCCCGTTCCTCGACCCCGCCGTGGTCCGCCTGGCCGCCTCGGTCAACCTGCGCTTCGACGACGGCTACGACGAGAAGTACCTGCTCAAACGCGCCTACGAGGACGTCCTTCCGCGCCGCGTCCTGGAGAAGGGCAAGTTCCCCTACCGCGCCCCGGACAGTGCCGCGTTCGTGCGCTCCCGGCCGGACTACCGGGACCTGCTCCTCGACGCCGACACCCTCGACGACATCGGCGTGCTCGAACCCCGCTTCGTCACCGCCTTCGTCAACCGCGTGTTCGACACCCCGCCCGAGCGCGTCGGCACCAAGGAGAACCAGGCGTTCGTCCTGCTGTCCTCCCTGGTCTGGCTGCACCACTGGTTCGTCCGGCGCGCCGGAGCCGAACGCGCGCCCAAGAACCTGGCCCTGCACGTCGTGGACCGGCGCAGCAGCAGCGCCGTGTCGGTCTGATACGGAGAACGCCCCCATGCCCCAGGCACACACGGCCCCCGTCGCCGGCGGCGACCGGGACGTCGCCGTCGTCGGCGCCGCCCTGCGGCTGCCGCAGTCGCGCACCATGGACGAGTTCTGGACCCACCTCGCCGAGGGCCGCTCGCTGATCAGCGAGGTACCGGCCAGACGGTGGCGGAAGGAGGACCACGCGGGCGACCCGCGCCGCGAGTTCAACAAGACCAACAGCGTCTGGGGCGGCTTCGTCGACGACATCGACTGCTTCGACGCCGAGTTCTTCCACCTGTCGCCGCGCGAAGTGCAGTCCATGGACCCGCAGCAGCGCATGGCCCTGGAACTGAGCTGGCACGCCCTGGAGGACGCCGGCTACCGCGCCGACCGGCTCGCCGGCTCGCGCACCGGCGTGTTCATGGGCGTCTGCCACTGGGACTACGCCGAGCTGATCGAGCAGGAAGTCGCGGAGATCGACGCCTACTACCCCACGGGCGTCGCCTACGCGATCATCGCCAACCGGGTCTCCCACCACTTCGACTTCCGCGGCCCGAGCGTCGTCAACGACACCGCCTGCGCCAGCTCCCTGGTCGCCGTGCAGCAGGCCGTGCAGGCGCTGCGCGCCGGGGACTGCGACTACGCCCTCGCCGGCGGCGTCAACCTGTGCTGGTCGCCGCGCCACTTCATCGCCTTCAGCAAGGCCGGCATGCTCTCCCGCGACGGCCGCTGCCGCGCCTTCGACGCCGACGCCGGCGGCTACGTCCGCGGCGAGGGCGGCGGCGTGCTGCTGCTGCGGCGCGCCGGGGACGCCGCACGCGACGGCGACCCGGTGCACGCGCTCATCAAGGGCGTCGGCAGCAACCACGGCGGCCGCACCAGCTCGCTGACGGTGACCAACCCGGCCGCGCAGGCCGAGCTGATCGCCGGCGTCTACCGGCGCGCCGGGGTGGCGCCGGAGACGGTGACCTACATCGAGGCGCACGGCCCGGGCACCCGGATCGGCGACCCGATCGAGGTGCGCGGCCTGAAGCAGGCCTTCGCCGAGCTGCGCGGCGACGGCGACGGCAGCGACGGCGGCAGCGACGGCGAAAAGGCGACCGGCTCCGGCGCCCCGGCCGAGACCGGGCACCGCTGCGGCATCGGCTCCGTGAAGTCCAACATCGGCCACCTGGAGGGCGCCGCCGGAGTCGCCGGCGTCCTCAAGGTGATCGCCGCCATGCGCCACCGCAAGCTGCCCGGGACCGTCGGCTTCCACCGGCTCAACCCGCTGATCAAGCTCGACGGCACCCCCTTCCACATCGTGGACCGCCTCACCGACTGGGACACCGGCGACCCCGCCGTCCCGCTGCGCGCGGGCGTCAGCTCGTTCGGCTTCGGCGGCACCAACGCCCATGTGCTCCTGGAGGCCCCCGGACCCGGGGACGACGAGGCCGCCCGGGGCGCGGAACCCGCGGACCGGGACGGCGAGGCGGGCCCGCGCGAGCAGTGGCTGCCGGTGTCCGCGCGCGACGAGGAGCGCCTGCGGGAGACCTGCGCCGGGCTCGCCCGCTGGGCGCGCGCCCGGCTCGCCGAGGACGCCGTGCCGGACCTCGCGGACATCGCGCACACCCTGCGCGAAGGCCGGGTGCCCATGCGGGAGCGCGTCGTCTTCCGGGCCTCCGACGTCACCGCCTGGGCCGGGCAGCTGGAGCGCTTCGCCGCCGGCGAGGACCTGCCCGACGGCTGCCTGCGCGGCCGGGCCGACGGCGGGAATCCGCAGCTCGGCGCGTTGGACACCGAGGACCTGGCGACGCTCGGCGCGCGCTGGATCGAGGAGGGCCGCCTGGCGAAGTTCGCGGCGGCGTGGGCCGACGGACTGCCCGTCGACTGGTCCCAGTGGCCCGGCGGCGGCCGGCGCATCCACCTGCCGGGCTACGCCTTCGCCCGCACGCCGCACTGGTTCCGGCCCACCACCCCCGCGCCGGAGCGCACCGCGGCCCCGGCCGCGCGGCCGACCCCGCCGCTCGGCGAGGGCCGCCGGGAGGACGGCCGGTGGCGCTTCCCGCTGCTGTTCGACGCCGGGCACGACTTCGTCCGCGACCACCTCGTGGGCGGGGCGCGCATCGTGCCGGGCGTCATGGTCCTGGAGCTCGTCACCGCCGCCGCCCGGCACACCGCCGCCCCCGGCGACCACCCGGCCGGCGCCCGCCCCTGCGTGCGCAACGCCGTGTGGATCCGCCCGCTGCGCGTCGACGGCCCCCGGCTGGCCGCCGAACTGCGCCTGGTGCCGCGCGGCGACGGCCACGACTACACGGTCCTCGACGCCTCGGGTTCGCCCTGCGCGCGGGGCCGCGTCGAATGGCGCCCGCTCACCGAGGAGACGACCGACCTCAAGGCGCTGCGCGGCCGGCACACCCGTCCCGTCGACGTCGCCGCGGGCTACGCCGCCCTGCGGGCCGCCGGCATCGCGCACGGCACCGCGCTGCGGGGCCTGGACGCCGTGTACGGCGGCCCGGACGGCGTCCTGGCCCGGCTGGTCCTGCCGGCCGGCGCGGCCGACGGCCCGGCGCTGCAACCGGCGATCCTCGACTCCGCGCTGCAGGCCGCCCTCGCGGTGGGCGCGGACGCCGACGGCGCCGGCTGGCGGCGGCCGGACGCCCCGCAGGTGCCGTTCGCCCTGGACGCCCTGGAGGCCCACGCGCCCACCACGTCCGTGATGTGGGCCCTGCTGAGGCCCGGCGGCGAACGCCGCACGGAGGTGCCCAAGCTCGACGTGGACCTCTACGACGACAACGGCCGGCTGTGCGTGCGGATGCGCGGCTACGCGGCCCGCCCGCTGACCGCCGCCGCACCCGAGGCGTCCGCCGCCGAGCACGCCCCGCAGGAGGCGCCCGCCGCCGCACCCGAGGCGCCTGCCCCGCAGGAGGCGCCCGCGCCCGCCGCGCCCGAGGCGCCTGCCCCGCAGGAGGCGCCCGCGCCCGCCGCGCCCGGCGCCGGCCGGGAGGACCCCGTGCCTCCGCAGCCCGCCCCCGAGGGCCGGCTCATCGAGGTCACCCGCGCCTGGCGGGACGCCCCGGCCCCCGCCGGGGCGTCCGGGCGGCCCGCCGCGGTCGTCGTCCTCAACGCCGCCCTCGACGAGGCGCACGTCCCCGCCGCCGCCGCCCGCCTGGGCGCGGACATCCTGCCCCTCCCGGCCGCCCGGCCGGCCGGAGAGGGCGGGCCGCACGCCGAGGCCGCCGCCGCGAAGGCCGCGTTCGACGCCTGCTGTGCGCACCTGCGCCGGCTGCTCGGCGACCGCGACTCCACCCGGCGGGTCCTCGTCGTCGCACCCGGCGCCCCGGACTCCCCGGTCCACGCCCCGCTGGCCGCCGTGCTGAAGACCGCCCGCCAGGAGGACCCGTCGCTGCGCGGCAGGCTCGTCCTCGTCGACGGCCTCGACCCGCACGACAGCGCCCGGTTCGAGCGCGTCGTCCGCGCCGAGGCCGCCGCCGACGACGGCGAGGAGACCGCCTGGGACCGGCAGGACCGCCGTACCCGCTGCGTGACCGTGGAACTGCCCGCCCCGGCCACCGGCGGTGACAGCCTGCTGCGCGCGGGCGGCGTGTACTGGATCACCGGCGGCGCCGGCGGCCTGGGCACCCTGCTCGCCGAACGCCTGGTCCGCCGGTACGGCGCGACCGTCGTGCTCAGCGGGCGCAGGGAGCACGGCGAAGCCGTCGACCGGCTGCGCGACCGGCTCGCCGGCCTGCCCGGTGAGGCCGTCTACCGCCCGGCGGACGTCACCGACGCCGGCAGCGTGCGCGAGGCGGTCGCCGCGATCCGCGACCGGTACGGACGCCTCGACGGCGTCTTCCACGCGGCGGGCGTCCTCGACGACGGCTACCTCGTGGCCAAGCCGCCGGAGCGCACCGCGGCCGTCCTCGCGCCCAAGCTCGACGGCACCGCCCACATCGACGCCGCGACCCGCGACGCCCGGCCGGACTTCCTGATGCTGTTCGGCTCCGTGGCCGGCGCGTTCGGCAACGCCGCGCAGGCCGACTACGCCGCCGCCAACGCCTACCTCGCCTCCTACGCCGTCACCCGGACCGGCCCGGAGCGGGCCCTGCGCGTCGTGGAGTGGCCGCTGTGGGCCGAGGGCGGCATGCGGGTCGACGCCGCCAGCCTCGCCTACCTGCGCAAGCGCAACGGCGTCGTCCCGCTCCCCACCGAGGCCGGCCTCGACGCGCTGGAGCGCGCCCTGCGCACCGACGGGCCCGTACGGCGCGCGGTGCTCTTCGGGGAACCGGAGAAGCTGCGCCGCTACGCGGGCGTCCCGGGCGCGCACGAGGAGCGGGCCGTGCCGCGCTCCGGCGGCAGGCGCGAGACCGGCGAGCGGGAACTGCGCGCCCTCACGCACGACTACCTGCGGCGCGTCTTCGGCGAGGTCATGCGGCAGGACCCCGACACCGTCCAGGTGGAGGAGAAGCTGGAGCACTACGGCATCGACTCCATCGCCATCGTCGACCTCACCAGCCGGCTGGAGGACGACTTCGGGTCGCTGCCCAAGACGCTCTTCTTCGAGTACGTCGACCTCGCGGGCGTCGCGGACTACTTCGTCACCGAGCACCGGGAACGGCTGCTGAAACTGCTGGCGCCGGCCGGACCGGAACCGGAGCCGGAACCGCCGGCACCGGCCGGACCGGAGCCGGAACCGCGGGCGCGGCCGGAGCACCGGCCCGGAGCCCGCCCGGCGGCGGGCACCCCCGCGGCCCCCGCCGTCCCCGCGGCGCCGCCCGCCCCGCCGCCGGCCGCCCCCGC
>NZ_BAAATK010000096.1:0-10961 GCF_039533365.1 Streptomyces glaucus | reverse complement strand
CGGCCCGCGCGGCCGCCGCCGCGCTGCCCGAAGACGCGCGGCCGCCGGCCCCCGGGGGGCCGCGGCACGGCGGCCGGCGGACGGGGCCGCCGGCCGGGCCTCACTCGTCGCTGTCCGCGGGCTCCTGGAATTCGGGCGCGAGCGGGCCGCGGTCCTCCGCGTCCTGTCCGGCGAAGGCGGCGGTGCTCGTGTCGTCGTCGACGGCCCTGCGCACGGCGGCCTCCTCCTCCACGGCGTCGGCGGCCCCCTCGGACGGGTCCCCGCCCGGCTCCTCGGTGCGCCGCGGCCAGCCGGCGTCGGCGTGGGTGAGCTGGTCGTCGTGCTCGGCGCGCATGCCGGACCGGTGCGCGGGCCTGCGGTCGTCGTGGCCGGTCATGGCCTCTCCCCTGATCGGACCTGATCGAAGCGGAACCCGGCGGCCCGCCGCGGTGGGGCGCCCCCGGGCGGTGACGGGCGTGCGTCCCGGCGGACGTGCCGGGACCCGCGCCGTGCGTCCCGGTGCCGGGCCGGCCGCGGCCACGCTGCCGAGCCGCCCGGCACCGGGACGCACGAGTACCTCCGGGGACGTCTGCGCAATCCCGCCGGGCCGCGGCACGGTTCCCTTCCCGGCCGAAGAGCCCGTCCCGGCGAACCCCGAGCCGTCGCGGTCCGTCCGCCCGGGGACACCGCGGCCCCGGCCGCGCCGCGCGGTGGCGGCGGCCCCGCGCCGGGGACGCGACCGCCGGTGCCCCGGACCGACGGCGAACCGGCCGCCCGCGCCCGCCCGTGCGGCCGTGCGCCGTTGAGGACCGAGCCCTCCTGTGGTGTCGTACGGTTCTCGGACGCGGCCGGGCGGGCGGCCGCGCGGGGCATTCGACCGCGGCCGGGCCGCGCGGACATGGGGGGATCGCTATGGGGGCGGACGCGTTAGCGGAGTGGGGGGCCGCGGCGGCGTCGCAGGTGACGCTGGAGGGCCTGCTGTCGGTGGTGGGCGCGGGGTCGCTGGAGCTGCACATGGCGCCGGGCGGCCTCGGGGCGCCCGTCACCGGCGTCACCCTGCTGGACCCGCTGGAGCCCGGCTTCCGGCCGCGGGAGCTCCTCCTCGCGGTCGGGGTCGACGCGCGGTCGGCCCACGCCGTGGACGTTCTGCGGCGGGCGGGCGAGGAGGGCGCCGCCGGGGTGGTCTTCGGCCCGGTCACCGCGGGGGAACCGGGTCCCGCCCTGCGCAGGGCGGCCGAGGAGGCCGGTACGGCGGTGCTGTTCCGCACGTCCTGGTGCACCTGGGGCCAGTTGGTGGGCGTACTGCGGGCGGGGCTGGCCTCGGCGGGGCTTCCGCCCGGCCTGTCCACGCAGGCCGTGGCCCTCGGCGACCTCAACGGGCTGGCCGACGCGGTGGCCGCCCTGGTGGGGGGCGCGGTGACGATCGAGGACATGGAGTCCCGGGTGCTCGCCTACTCCTCCACCGACACCGAGGAGGACGTCGACGAACTGCGCCGGCTGACCATCCTCGGCCGCCGCGTCCCGCCGTGGCGCGTCGCCGCGATGCGGGAGGCCGGGTTCTTCCGGGCGCTGTGGGGAACGGGCGACGTGCTGTACCGGCCGGCGCACGGGGCGGACCCCGAGCGTCTGGTGGGGGCCGTGCGGGCGGGCGGCGAGGTGCTGGGCTCCATCTGGGTGGCGGCGGTCGCGGGGCGCTCCCTCGCCCCGAACGCCTCCGAGGCCCTGCGCGCGGCGACCCGGGCGGCCGCCCCCCACCTGCTGCACCACCGTACGCGCGGCGCGGACACCCGGCTCGTGGAGGACGCGGCGCGTGCGGTGCTGGAAGGACGCGGCTCCGCCGGGGTGCTGGCCGAGCGCGCCTCGCTGCCGGAGACCGGGAACAGCGCCGTCCTCGCCGTGCACGCCGGGATCGACCAGGCGGACGACGCGGCGTCACGGCTGCACGGCCTGCTCGCGCTGCACTGCTCCGCGCACGGCCGCCGGGCCGTCGTCGTGTGGGCCGGCGGGACGGTGCTGGTGGTGCTGGGCGCGCTGGACCACGACCCGCGGCGGGCCGACGCCCAGGTGGCGGAGCTGGGGACGTCGCTGGCGGAGCGGTTGCCGGCCGCGCTGGGCACGACGGTGCGGGTCGGCCTGGGCGACGTGGTCGCGGGCCTGGCGGACCTGCCCGGGTCCCGCCGGTCGGCCGAGCTGGCCCTCGACGCGCTGACGGCGGCCGGGGGACCACGCCTCGTCGCCCGGACCGAGGACGTCGCGGAGACGATCGGCCTCATGCGGGTCATGGACGCGTTGCGGGAGGTGCACCTGCCGCAGGGGACCCCCGTGGCGCGGCTGGCGGCGTTCGACGCGGAGCACAGCGGGAGCTGCCTGCTGGAGACGCTGCGGGTGTACCTCGACCACTTCGGGGACGTGACCGCCGCCTCCCGCGCCCTGTGCGTGCACCCCAACAGCCTGCGGTACCGGATCCGCCGCATCGTCCAGGTCTCGGGAATCGACCTCGGCAGCCCCGACGCCCGGCTGCTCGCCCAGATCCAGCTGCGGTTGCGCGACCGCGGCGCCGGTCGCTGACCGGCGCCGCCGGACCGGCCGGCGAGCGGCCCGCGCTCCGGCGCGTTCGGCCGTCGGCACCATGCCACGGCCCGTTCTTCGTGGCCCCGCACAACGGCGGTGCGCCCCGCCCCGGGCACTGCCCGCGGCCGGCGGTCCCCGCGGCCGCGCCTTTGAGGTCTCCACGAAGACGTCCCCGGAGGGGGGCGGGCAGCCTGGGACTCCGCCCGGGTTCACCGGGCGTCCGGCGCACCGACCGTGGAGGAACACCCGTGACCGACCTCACCGACGCCACCGAACGGCGTGAACACATCCTGCGAGCAGCCGTACGGCAGGGGCTGCTGGACCCCGGACGGTCCCTGCTGGCCGGGTTCGTCGACCTCGACGGCGTCGCCCGGACGGTGGGCGCCCTGCGCGCGGCGTTCCCGGGCTCGCTCTCCGTCCTGCACGCCTTCGCGGCGAAGGCGAACAGCCTGGTCCCCGTGCTGGCGGAGCTGAGGGAGCACGGCATGGGCTGCGAGGTGGCGACGGGCGGCGAGCTGGCCCGGGCGCTCGCGGCGGGCTTCCCGCCGGAGAGGATCGTCTTCGACTCGCCGGCCAAGACCCGCGCGGAACTGGAATGGGCCCTCGAACTGGGCGTCGCGATCAACGCGGACAACTTCCAGGAACTGGACCGGATCGACTCGATCCTCGCCGGACGCGACCCCGCCTCGCGGATCGGCGTGCGCGTCAACCCCCAGGTGGGCGGGGGAACGATCGCGGCGATGAGCACCGCCACGCGGACCTCGAAGTTCGGCATCCCCCTGTCGGATCCGGACAGCCGCCGGGAGGTGCTGCGGGCGTTCCGCGACCGCCCCTGGCTGACCTGGGTGCACACGCACGCCGGGTCGCAAGGGTGCCCGCTGGACCTCATGGCCCGGGGGGTCGCGGAGGCCGTCGCCTTCGCGGACGAGGTCAACCGCGTCCTGGGGCGGCGCCAGGTGACCGGGATCGACATCGGCGGCGGCCTGCCCGTCAACTTCGCCGACGACGAGGTCACCCCCGGTTTCGGCACCTACGTCGACCTGCTTCGCGCACACGCGCCCGACCTGTTCTCCGGCAGGTACGGGATCGTCACCGAGTTCGGGCGGGCGGTCCTGGCCAAGAACGGCTTCACCGCCGCCTACGTCGAGTACACCAAGACCGCGGGCGGCCGGCCGATCGCCCTCACCCACGCCGGTGTCCAGGTCGCCACCCGGACGGTGTTCGCCCCCGAGGCCTGGCCGCTGCGGATCACCGCGCACGCCCCGGACGGCGGGGCGAAGCACGGCAGCCCCGTCCGGCAGGACATCGCCGGCCCCGCCTGCTTCGCCGGCGACCTGCTGGCGCGGGACCGGGCGCTGCCGCTGCTGGAGCCGGGCGACCTCGTCGTGCTCCCGGACACCGGCGCCTACTATTTCTCCACGCCGTTCCACTACAACAGCCTGCCGGAACCGGCCGTGTACGGCGTCCGGGTCGACGGGGACGGCCGGGTCGACTTCACGCTCGTCCGGCCCGCCCAGGACCCCTACGAGCTGACGGGCCCGGACGGGCGGACCGTGCTCGCCCCCCGGCCCGGCGGCCTCGTACGCCACTGACCGTCGTCCACGCGAGGAGCACCGAGGTGGGACAGGAGAACCGCACGCGGGGCGAGGGGAACACGCCGCTGCTCAGCCAGCGCGCCGCCGTGGTGTTTCTGCTGGCGGCGCTGGTCGGCGTCGGCGCCGCCGTCCTGGCGGTCCTGGCCGGCAACGTCTGGCCCCTCGCGGTCAGCGTCGGCGGCGGTGCGGGCGCCATGGCGGTCGTGTTCTTCAACCAGATCATCGACTAGTGCCGCGCCGGCGCCCGGAACTGCGGCTTCCCCGGCCTGTTCCACCCGTTCACCGTCCGGGCCGCCGTGCGGGCCTCGGCGACGCGGGGCGCCCCCGCCGGAGCGTTCCTCCGCGCCCTCCCGCCGCACGCCGGTGGGCGGCCGGCCCGGTGTCCGCTGCGGCGCGCGCCGGGCCGCCGCCGCGGTGGGCACCGGGCCCTGGCCGGGTCGCTCCTCCGGGTCCTGGAGCGGGAGCCGGGCCGCGGACGACGCCGGGCCCCGAAGCCGTGCGGGCGGTGCCGGGCGCGCTCCCCGGCGAAAGGCCGCCGGCGGTGTCAACGGCGGGCGTCCGCCGGGCGGGGGCCGCGGGGCAGGGGTTGGCGAAGACGCTCCCAGAGCTTCCGCGTGCCGGCCCCCGGGTCCTCGTGCACGGCGGGGGCGCCGTCGCCCAGCCGCAGGACGGACCGCCGTCCGCCGTAGGCCGGCCAGGACGGCAGCGGGTCGCCGGGGGCGCCGGTGCCGCCGGGGCGGCCGGTCCGCGCGAAGGAGGTCCACGCCCCGCGCATCCGGTCGGAGAGGTCCTGCGGGGCGTCGGGGCCGGTGAGCGGTCCGGAGAGGTTGCCGAAGACGAAGCCGATCTCCGCCATGTGGCAGGCGCCGAGGGCGCCGTCCAGGGCGGGCGAGGGCCGTGCGAACTCGTACACGAAGGTCTCCGCCCCCTGCGCGGCACGGGCCTCGGCCACCCGGAGGGCGGGAATCCGGTAGGCGTGGTCGCTCATGGCGGCGGACAGCAGGTCGCCGGGGGTGGCACGGGGGTGCGCGGCGGCGTAGACGGCGCGGGCCCGGACGGGGTCGAGCCCGAGTCCGGCCAGGAAGCCGTGGAGCACCTCGTCCGTGACGCGGGGGGCGATCCCCAGCGGGACGAGGAAGAGACGGAACTCCTCGGTGGTCGTGCCGGTGAGCAGATCGACGTCCCGGCCGGCTCCGCCGGCGAGCGCGTCGATCGGGCGTTCGGGGAGGGTGGCGCCGTCCACGACGGGCAGCACGGTGGTGCCGCCGCCCGCCGACTCGCCCCACTGCCCGGGATCGGCGGCCTGCGCGATCTCCCGGCCGAGGGCGCGGTCGGCGGCGACGAGCCGCTCGGGCGGTACGGCGGCCAGCCCGTCGCGCGTCGGTTCCGCGCCGGCGAGGGCGGCCAGCCGCTCGGTGACGCGCCGGGCGACGTCCTCGGGGTGGCTGTGGTGACCGGCGCCGCTCTGCGTGATCGCACGGCGGAACAGCCCCCGGGCCCGCGGCATCGTCATGAGCGCGGTGATGCCGATGGCGCCGGCGGACTGGCCGAAGACGGTGACGTTGTCCGGGTCGCCGCCGAAGCCGGCGATGTTGTCGCGGACCCATTCCAGCGCGGCGATCTGGTCGAGGAGGCCGAGGTTGGACGTGCCGTCGGGCAGCAGGAGGAAGCCCTCCGCGCCGAGCCGGTAGTTGAGGGTGACGCACACGACGCCGTCGGCGGCGAGCCGCGTGCCGTCGTAGACGGGCAGGGAGCCGGCCCCGTTGCGGAACGCGCCGCCGTGGATCCAGACCATCACCGGCAGCCGGCCACCGGTGCGGCCCGGGGCCGGCGTCCACACGTTGACGCTCAGACAGTCCTCGCCCGACGGCGGCGCCTCCCCCAGCAGTCCGGCCATCACGGGAAGGTAGCCGGGCTGGGGCGCGGCCGGGCCGGGCACGAACGCGTCGCGCACGCCCTGCCACGGCTCCGGTGGCTCGGGGGGCCGCAGACGTCGCGGGCCGAACGGCGGGGACGCGTAAGGGACGCCCGCGAACACCGTGACCCCGCCTCTCCGGCGTCCGCGTATCCGGCCTGACGTGGTGGGGACGGTGACGTACATGGGACCTCGCAACGTTGTCGATCTTTCCGCACCACCTCAGCGCACCCGCGCCGGCCGGACAACCCGTTTTCCGGCGGCCGCCTCCGGGCCGGCCGCGCCGCGGCCGGCTTCCACCGGGGGCTTCGCCGGCGGGAGGGGCAAAGGTTCCCCGCCCCGCGCCGCTCGCCGCCCGCGCGCGCGGGATCAGCCGCCGTGCGGCGCGGACTCCCGCGGCGAGCCCGCTCCGCCGGGCAGGGGGTCACCGGGCCGGCGCGGCGCTCCGTACCAGCGCCAGTCCGTCCGGCGGGGACGGCCGGGCATCTCGACGCGGCCGGTGGCCCACAACAGGGTGGACGACGCGTCGCCGGTGACGGGCACGTCCGGGAACAGCCGGGCGAGAACCCGCCGGCTCAGGTCCTGCGGGGGCTCCCACGCGCGCTGGATCCCCCGGGTGATGTCGTACGTGTGGACGAGGGTCTCGACGACGCCCATGGCGGCGAACCCCTCCGGGTCGGAGGCGCCGAAGACATGCGGGGCCAGCACGGTGGGAGCGGCGTTGTCGACGGCGGTCGCGAGCAGTCCGCCGCAGGCCTCGACGACGGTCAGCAGCCCCTCGGGCCCCGCGGCCCGGTCACCGAAGACGACGTTGGCCGGTCCTTCGGGCCGGTCGCGGGAGATGCGCAGCGGCACGCGCGGGACGCCCATCGGATGCGCGAGTCCGAAGCGCAGCGCATAGGTGAGCAGATCGTCCGCGAGGTGTTCCAGGGTCTCCCAGCAGGTCCACTCCAGGTCGCCGGCGCGAGCGTCCCACCGGGCGGCCGGGACGCCGGCGAGGGCCTCCACGCAGCGGGCGACGGCCTCCCGCACATGTTCCCCGCCGACCAGCGCACTTGATTCTCCGGAACGCGACACGGGAGCAGGTTACAAGGCGGCGCCCGCACCTTCGTTCCCGGGCCGCCGTCGCGTTCGGCGAGGTCGCGCGGGGACGGCCGCGCCGGGGGACCGCCGGACGCGCCGTGCGGAGCGGGCCGGGGCCGCGGCGGCGGCTGTCCCGGGCGCGCCGGGCCGGCCGTCCGCTCGTCCGGGTGCGGGCCGCCCGGTTCTCCGTCAGGGTGGGAGGAGCCGTCCGCGCGCGGGAGGAGCGCGCGGGGAGAAGGGGTGGAGGCAGTGGCCGACGCGACGACCGGCGACGAGCGGCGGGGAAGCCTCGGCAGCCTTCCGGGAACCGGCCGGCGTGACGCCGTTCGCCCGGAGAGGCGGCCTGCCGTCGGCGAGCCGCGGACGGCGGGGCGGCACGGGGACGGCGTCGAGCCGGCCGGGCGCGCCCCGGGTCGCGCGATCACCGAAGTTCTGCGCGAGGGAAGGACGGTTCCCCGCACCCGGTCCACGCGCACCTGCGCGAGGTCGACGGCCGCGTCCGCCGCCTCGCGCAGCGGCCGCCGGAAGACGGGCGCGACACGCGGTGGCGTCGCTCGTCGGCGGGCCGGGGCCCGGCCCCTTGCCGACGAGAATCGGACGGGGCGACGGGAACGCGGACCGTGCGACGCCGCCGGCCGCCCCCGTCCGGCGCTCGCGCGGCCGGCGGGCGGGCGGCGACGACGCCGCGGGCCGCGGCCGGGAACACCCCTGGAGGTTCATGATGTTCGAGGCATGCGATATCCGTGAGTGGCGGGATCACGACGTCGTGGACCCGGACGGTCACAAGATCGGCGCACTGGAGTCGGTCTACGTGGACACGGTCACCGACCAGCCCTTCTTCGCCACGGTGACCGTCGGCCTGCCCACCCGCCGCCGCCTGGTGTTCGTCCCCCTCACCGGTGCGACGGTCGGTCCGGGGTATGTGAAGGTCGTCCACGGCAAGGACGTCGTCAAGAAGGCCCCGGCGATCGACGTCGACGGTGAACTGCCCGCCGCCAAGGAGCCGGAGGTCTTCGCCCACTACGAACTGGACTACGCACCGGGCGCCGGCGGCGAGCGACGTCTCGCCCGCCGTTGACGCACCGTGGCCGCCGGGGGGGGAGCGGCGCTCCGTTCACTCCTGCGGCGTGGCGCTGCGCGCCGGCCGCGGGCACGGGGGCCGTTCCGGCGGCCGCGGGCGGCGACGCCCGCGCCGGCGAAGGTCCGCCGGCGCCCGGGCCGGGGCGATCGCGCCCGCCTCGCCCTCCTCCGGGGGAGGCGGGGGGCGCTCCCGGCCCGGGTGGGGTCGGGGCGGCCGGGCGGGGTGGTCCGGTCAGTGGCCGGCCGCGAGCTCGCCGCTGAGGCGGCCGTGCAGACGGGCGCTGGGTTCGTTCAGGCCGGTGATCTCGACCTGCTTGCCGCGCTGGGCGTACTTGGTCTCGATGGCGTCCAGGGCGGCGACGGAGGAGGCGTCCCAGATGTGGGCGGCGGACAGGTCGATGACGACCTTGGCGGGGTCGCCGGCGTAGTCGAACCGGCCGACGAGGTCGTTGGAGGAGGCGAAGAACAGCTCGCCGGTGACCCGGTAGACCACGGTGGTGCCGTCGGGGTCGAGGACGGCGGTGACCTCGGCGAGGCGGGCGACCCGCTTGGCGAAGACGACCATGGCGGTGATCGAGCCGGCCACCACGCCGACGGCGAGGTTGTGGGTGGCGACGACCACCGCGACGGTGATCACCATGACGGTGATCTCACCGGCGGGCATCCTCCTGAGGGTCCCGGGGGCGACGGAGTGCCAGTCGAAGGTCGCGAACGACACCATGACCATGACGGCGACCAGGGCGGCCATGGGGATGTCGGAGACCACGGGTCCGAAGACGATGCACAGCACCATCAGGAACGCCCCGGCGAGGAAGGTCGACAGGCGGGTGCGGGCGCCGGACACCTTCACGTTGATCATGGTCTGGCCGATCATGGCGCAGCCGCCCATGCCGCCGAAGAAGCCGGTGACGATGTTGGCGATGCCCTGCCCGATCGACTCGCGGGTCTTGGAGGAGCGGGTGTCGGTGATGTCGTCGACCAGCTTCGCGGTCATCAGCGACTCCATCAGGCCGACCAGGGCCATCGCGAAGGCGTAGGGGGCGATCGTCGTCAGGGTGTCCAGGGTGAAGGGCACGTCCGGCAGGCCCGGCACCGGCAGCGAGGAGGGCAGGGCGCCCTTGTCGCCGACCGTGGGCACGGCGATCCCGGCCGCGACCGTGACGACGGTGAGGACGACGATCGACACCAGCGGCGCCGGGACCACGGTGGTGACCTTCGGGAAGAGCACCATCAGCGTCAGCCCGGCCGCGATCAGCGGGTACACCGGCCAGGGCACGTCGGTCATCTCGGGAACCTGCGCCATGAAGATGAGGATGGCGAGCGAGTTGACGAAGCCGACCATCACCGAGCGCGGCACGAACCGCATCAGCTTCGCCACCCCCAGCGCGCCCAGGACGACCTGGAAGACCCCGGCGAGGATGACCGCGGCGACCAGGTGGCCCAGGCCGTGCTCGCGGTTGAGCGGTGCGATCACGAGGGCCACGGCGCCGGTGGCGGCGGAGATCATCGCGCGCCGTCCGCCGACGACGGCGATGGTGACGGCCATGGTGAAGGAGGCGAACAGCCCGATCGCCGGGTCGACCCCGGCGATGATCGAGAACGAGATCGCCTCGGGGATCAGCGCGAGCGCGACGACGAGGCCGGCGAGGACCTCGGTGCGCCACACCTTCGGATCACGCAGCCAGTCGGGCCTGAGAGCGCGCAGCCGCGTGGCGGGGGACAGTACGGAAGAGGACAAGGAAGCAGCTACCTGTCGTGCTCGGGCACGCCCCGGGGGGCAGGGCGGGGCGCGCGGAAGACGGCGTGGGAGGCCGGGTCGGCGTCCCACGACCGACCGCTGAAGGGCCGGAGGTCGAGGACGGAGCCGAGGGGCGCGAGCGGGTGCGCGTCGGGGCTCTGGTCAGGGGCGGGGAGTCACGGCGGACAGGCGGCGGCGCCGGGCACCACGGACTCGCGCACGCGTCTCTCCTGCACCACTCGGATTCATCGCCGGGGGCGGCGTCGGCCCCGACACGGCAACGGTGGGGCCAGGACGCCCGCACCACGCACGGAGGGGGACGTCGCTGGAGGTCCGTCCTCCCCCACGGCAACTCTACCCTAACGTTAGAGTAGGGATCGGCGGACTGGACGGAACGCAGCGCCGTCGACAGCGAGAGGGCCGGGTCGGGGACGTGAACAGCAAGCACATGCAGATCGGTGAGGTCGCCGCGCGGACCGAGCTGTCCCTGCGCACCATCCGGCACTACGAGGAGACCGGCCTCGTCGTCCCCTCGGCGCGCTCGCAGGGCGGCTTCCGTCTCTACACCGAGGCCGATGTCGCCCGCCTGATGGTCATCCGCCGCATGAAGCCGCTCGGCTTCACCCTGGACGAGATGCGCTCCCTGCTGGAGGCCACCGACCGCCTGGACGCCGGCGAGGAACTGCCGCCCGAGGAGCGGGAGGAGCTGCTGGGCCGGGTGCGCGGCTACGAGGAGGCCGCGCGGCAGCGGGTGGCCGACCTGCGCACCCGGCTGGCCCGGGCCGAGGAGTTCGCGGCCACGCTGCGCGAACGCCTGGTGCAAAGCGCCGCGCCGGCGAAGGCCCCCTAGCCGGGGCCGGGCGCCCCGGACGCTGGTCGGCCGCCGGGCACGTGCGGCCCGGGCGCCGGGCGTGCGCAGCCGCGTTCGAGGAGCCGGCCGGGCGGGCGCCCCGGGACGGCCGTGACCGCACCGGGGCGCGAGCGGTGGAGGGGGCCGTCG
>NZ_BAAATK010000095.1:0-11156 GCF_039533365.1 Streptomyces glaucus | reverse complement strand
CGCTTCCTTCGTACTCACCCTCTCGGGCTTTCCTCCGGGCGCTTCCCTTCGGTGTTCTCAACTCTACCAGCGTTTCCCCGGTGCTCCGACCACCGTCCTGCGAGCATGCAGGAGGTGACCCGGAGATAGGATCTGATGAGTTGAGCGCTGTGAGGCAAGGACGCCTGGTTGCGTCGCTCAGCCCCTAGCGGGAGTACGACTGTACACGGGACCGCCGAGTGGGTGCAAATCGATGCGGGGTGTGGTCTAGACCACGAATCGGGATCACTCATACGGAACCGGTACTTCGTATGACATACGCTGCTGGCCAGCTCGCCGTCCGGGACAGGCGGTGACGGCCCTTGTAGATCCCCACTCCTGGGAGGCTTCCCATGACCACCGTGACGTCCCCGCTCGCAGGACGCGCCATCGGGCTGGCAGCGGTGCCGGACCCGGTCTTCTCCGGGGCCATGGTCGGCCCGGGTACGGCGATCGATCCCGTGCGAGAGCCGTCCGAGGCGGTTGCGCCCGTGGACGGAGTCGTCGTCTCCCTCCACCCGCACGCTTTCGTCGTCGTCGACGAGCAGGGTCACGGCGTGCTCACCCACCTCGGTATCGACACGGTGCAGCTCAACGGTGAAGGCTTCGAGCTGCTGGTGAGCAAGGGCGACACGGTCACGCGGGGACAGGGCGTCGTGCGCTGGCACCCGGCCGCCGTGGAGGCCGCCGGCAAGTCCCCGGTCTGCCCGGTCGTGGCGCTCGAGGCCACGGCCGACGCCCTCTCCGATCTCCGCGACAGCGGCGATGTGAAGGCCGGCGACAGCCTCTTCCTCTGGCAGTGACGTCGGTGCCGTCGTCAAGACGGCGAGTAGATGGACCACCGCGGCGGGACCCGCCGCACTATCGGAGACGGGTGAGATGGAGACAACGCTGCGAGGCGTCGGCGTCAGCCACGGTGTGGCGATCGGCGAGGTTCGGCACATGGGGACGGCGGTGCTGGAACCGCCTGCCAAGCAGATCCCGGCGCAGGAGGCGGAGCGTGAACAGGGTCGCGCCCGCAAGGCCGTGGAAGCCGTGGCGGCCGACCTGATCGCGCGCGGCAATCTGGCGGGTGGCGAGGCCCAGGCGGTGCTCGAGGCGCAGGCCATGATGGCCCAGGATCCCGAGCTGATGACGGACGTGGAGCGGCGCATCGCCGTCGGCAGTACGGCCGAGCGCGCGGTGTACGACGCGTTCGCCGCCTATCGCGAGCTGCTGGCCGCGGCCGGGGAGTACCTGGCCGGTCGCGTGGCCGACCTCGACGACGTACGGAACCGTATCGTCGCCCGTCTCCTGGGGGTGCCCATGCCGGGTGTCCCGGACAGCGACGAGCCGTACGTGCTTGTGGCGCGTGACCTCGCGCCTGCCGACACGGCGTTGCTGGACCCGGCTCTGGTTCTCGGCTTCGTCACCGAGGAGGGCGGTCCGACCAGCCACAGCGCGATCCTGGCGCGGGCGCTCGGTGTGCCGGCCGTCGTGGCGCTGCCGGGCGCCGGTGAGCTTGCCGAGGGAACGGTCATCGCCGTCGACGGCAGCACCGGAGAGATCTTCGTGAATCCGAGCGAGGAGAAGAAGGCGCAGCTCGAAGCCGCGGCGGCCGAGCGCAAGGCGGCGCTGGCCGCCTCGACCGGGCCGGGCGCCACCGCCGACGGGCACAAGGTGCCGCTGCTCGCGAACATCGGTGGTCCCGCGGATGTGGCAGCCGCGGTCGAGGCCGGGGCGGAGGGCGTCGGTCTCTTCCGTACCGAGTTCCTCTTCCTCGACGACAACAGGAACGCGCCGTCCGAGGAGAAGCAGGTCGCGGCCTACCGGCAGGTTCTCGAGGCGTTCCCGGAGGGCCGGGTGGTCGTGCGCGTGCTGGACGCGGGCGCGGACAAGCCGCTGGACTTCCTGACGCCGGCCGACGAGCCGAACCCGGCGCTGGGCGTGCGCGGTCTGCGGACGCTGCTGGACCACCCCGAGGTGCTGCGCACCCAGCTGACGGCGCTGGCGAGGGCCGCGGAGGGGCTGCCGGTCCACCTGGAGGTCATGGCTCCGATGGTGGCGGACCGCGCCGACGCCAAGGCCTTCGCGGAGGCGTGCCGGGCGGCGGGGCTGCGGGCGAAGTTCGGCGCCATGGTCGAGATCCCCTCGGCCGCGCTGCGGGCGCGCTCGATCCTGCAGGAGGTCGAGTTCCTGTCGCTGGGGACGAACGACCTCGCGCAGTACACCTTCGCCGCCGACCGTCAGGTGGGTGCGGTGTCCCGCCTGCAGGATCCGTGGCAGCCCGCGCTGCTCGACCTGGTGGCGCTGTCCGCCGAGGCGGCCAGGGCCGAGGGCAAGAGCTGCGGGGTCTGCGGTGAGGCCGCGTCGGACCCGTTGCTCGCGTGTGTGCTGACCGGGCTCGGGGTCACCTCCCTCTCCATGGGCGCGGCGTCGATCCCTTACGTCCGGGCGGCGCTGGCGAAGTACACGCTGGCGCAGTGCGAGCGGGCCGCTGCGGCCGCGCGGGCGGCGGACAGTGCCGAGGAGGCGCGCAACGCGGCCCGGGCGGTGCTGTCCGGGGAGTAGCTCCGGGGTGCCGCCGGACGGGCGCCTCCGTGCGGGAAGGGGCGCCCCACCCACGGGTGGGGCGCCCCTTCCCGCGTTCTTCCGCCGGGGTTCAGTGCCGGTGGCCCGACTGCGGATCCCCCTCTCCGAGGTCCGGTGGCTCGCAGTAGTCGACGTTCGACTCCGGGGAGATCAGGTCCCCGGACTCGACGTCGGTGCAGTAGGCGTCGAAGACCTCCCCGGCGGTGAGGGGTTCGAGGCCGTATCCGCGCAGGCGCCAGCCGTAGACCCGGTCGGGAAGGCCGGGGGCGGTGGTCCGCATGACGAGTCCGCCGGGGCTGTGCGCGGCGAGGCCGAGGGCGAGGACGGTGGTGAACTCCAGGGCCTCGGCCTCGTCCAGTTGCGTGGCGCCGTCGGGATCGTCGTCGGCGTGGAGGACGGCGACGAGGGCTTCCGGGGTTCCCGAGACGCTGCAGACCAGGTGCCGGTGGCCCGGCGGGGCGGTGTCGAGGATGCGGGCGAGGAGGTCGGAGGCCCGGGTGAAGGCGGCGTGGCCGATGTCCTCGCCGCAGGAGGCGCAGGGGCCGAGGCGAGCGAGGAGGGTGGCCGCGTATTCCCAGGTCGCGTGCCGGACGGCCTCGTCGATGAGGGTGGGGAGGAGATCGGCGAGGGGCCGGCCGTCGTAGGGAAGGGTGGCGCCCGTGGCGGCGAGTTCGGCCGTGAACCGGGCGCGGCTCGACGAGAGGTCGGGGTCGAGGCCGGTCTCCGCGCAGAACTCGGCGTACTCCTCCGGGTCGAAAAGGGCCACCGTGGTGTGGTCGCCCCGGGAGGCACGGGACCTGAGCAGGGCCTCGACCTGTTCGAGGTAGGTCGTGTGGTCGTCGAAGGCGAAGCTGCGGTAGCGCCGCATGGCGCGGAAGTCGTGCTCGTCGGTCAGCACGCCGATGGTGCCGGCGACTTCGCGGCGCAGGACGCGTCGCATGGTCTGGTGGTCGGTGTGCGCCATGTTTCCCCCTGTGCACGGTCGATCAATGCTCACTCACAGTAACCGGCGGCACTGACAACGGGGGTCGCGCGAGGCGATCACGTACCAGGCGGCCTTGAACGGCGCAGCTCAGGGCGGTGACGGTGGCGAAGGCGGGCCGGACGGCGGGACCGTCGGCGCGGTGGGTGCGTGTGCGGGAAGGGTCGGCAGGTACCGGGGCTCCGCCTGCGGTGGGCCGCGGCGGCCGGCGGTCCGACGGCGCTCGCTCGCCGGGGCGGGCGGCCGCTGCCGCCTCGGGCCGGCCGTCCGCTGCGAGGGGCGGTGCACGGCCCGCCGGCCGGCGCCGGCTCGCGTGCGGCGGTCGCCCGTGCCCGGCGGACGCGGCGGGGCCGGGACTCGGGGAGCGGGGCGGACGCGTGGGGGGTGGCCGGGGCTCGCGTCCGGCCGGACGGTGCTCGGACCCTGATCAGCGCCTGTGACGGCACCCCTGGGGTCCGGTGGCACCGCCCCGGGTCACCCGGTCGGCGGGGGCGACAGCCGTGCCGGGCCGGAGGCGGGCGGCGGGCCCCGGACCTCGCCGTCGTGTCCGGTGGGGTCCGGGGCCGGCCGGGTCCGGCGGCCGGCCTCCGGCTCAGCCGCGCCTGCGGGCCAGCTCCGCGTAGAAGCGCAGCAGGCCGAGGTCGTCGATGGAGCCCGGGTTGACCGCCTTCTCCACCGGGGTGCCCTGGAGGAGGCGTTTGACCGGGACCTCGATGCGCTTGCCGGTGAGGGTGTGCGGGACGCCCGGTACCTCGATGACCTCGTCGGGGACGTGGCGCGGGGAGAGCTGTTCGCGGATGGTCCGCTTGATGCGGTCCAGGAGGGCGTCGTCGAGGGTCGCTCCGGGGGCCAGGTGCACGAACAGGGGCATCCAGTAGCCGCCGTCCGGCTGCTCGACGCCGACGACGAGCGATTCCCTGATCTCGGGGAGGCGTTCGACGGCCTCGTAGATGTCGGCCGATCCCATGCGGACGCCCTGGCGGTTGAGCGTGGAGTCGGAGCGGCCGTGGACGACGACGGAGCCGCGGGAGGTGACGGTGATCCAGTCGCCGTGCCGCCACACGCCGGGGTAGGTGGCGAAGTAGCTGTCGCGGTAGCGGCTGCCGTCGGGGTCGTTCCAGAAGCGGATCGGCATCGACGGCATGGGGTTGGTGACGACGAGCTCGCCGACCTCGTCCACCAGCGGCCGGCCGCTCGGGTCCCAGGACTGCAGGTCGGTGCCCAGACAGGGCGCCTGGAGCTCGCCGGTGTACACGGGCAGGGTCGGCACGGCTCCCGCGAAGCAGGAGCACACGTCCGTGCCGCCGCTGACGGAGGCGATCCACCGGCTCGCCCCGCTCTTCGCGAACTCGTCGTGCAGCCAGCGGAAGCCGTCGGGCGGCAGGGGCGAGCCCGTGGTGGCGACGCACCGCACGGCGGAGAGGTCGTGGTCGCGGCCGGGGTGCACGCCCGCCTTGCGGCAGGCCATGACGTAGGCGGCCGAGGTGCCGAAGAAGGTGGCGCCGGTGCGTTCGGCGACGCGCCACTGGGCGCCCGTGTCCGGGTGGCCGGGGCTGCCGTCGTACAGGACGACCGTGGTGCCGGTGAGCAGGCCGGAGACGAGGAAGTTCCACATCATCCAGCCGGTCGACGTGTACCAGAAGAAGCGGTCCCCGGGGCCGAGGTCGCAGTGCAGGCCCAGTTGCTTGAGGTGCTCGACCAGGATGCCGCCCTGGGACTGCACGATGGCCTTGGGCAGGCCGGTCGTGCCGGAGGAGTACAGCACCCACAGGGGATGGTCGAAGGGCACCTGCTCGAAGACGGGATCGGTGTCCGAGGACGTCAGGGACGACCACTCCAGGGCGCCTTCGGGAGCCTCGGTGCCCAGGAGGGGGACGTGCACGACGGCGCGCAGGGTGGGCAGTGCGCGGCGCAGCTCGGCGACGGTCTCCCGGCGGTCGTGCTCCCTGCCGCCGTAGCGGTAGCCGTCGACGGTGACCAGGACGACCGGTTCCACCTGCTGGAAGCGGTCCAGGACGCTGCGGGCGCCGAAGTCGGGGGCGCAGGAGGTCCAGACGCCGCCGACGGCGGCCGTGGCGAGCAGGGCGACCACGGCCTCGGGGATGTTCGGCAGGTAGCCGCTGACGCGGTCCCCGGGGCGTACGCCGAGGGCGCGCAGCCCGGCGGCGAGGGAGCCGACCTGGCGGCGCAGCTCGGCCCAGGTGACGGGGCGCGGTTCGTGGGTCTCGTCGACGCACAGCAGGGCCGGTTCGTCCGCGCGGGTGGCGGCGGCGCGCAGGGCGTGCTCGGCGTAGTTCAGGGTGGCTCCGGGGAACCACTGGGCGCCGGGCATCGAGCGGTCGCCCAGCACGCGCGTGCCGGGGGTGGCGAACCGTACGTCGAACCATTCCGTGACGGCTTTCCAGAAGGTGTCCAGCCGGTCGACGGACCAGCGGTGCAGGGCCGCGTAGCCGCCTTCGGCGGGGGCCCCGTGGTGCTCGGCGGCCCAGGACTGGAACTTGGTGATCCGTGCCTGGGCGATACGCTGCGGATCTGGCTGCCACAGCGGCTGCGGGTTCACGGTCGGCATGGGGCGGCTCCCGGACTGTGCGCGTCGTGTGCGTCCTCCGCGCACGGGCTGGGGTGTGCGCGTGACGCGGCTGACACGGACGATGCCATGTGATCGACCCCCGCACCAGGGTTCGCCCCACATGGTCCGTGTCGTGAAGATGTGGTCCGGACATGGGTGAACGGGAGTTGAACGCCGCCCTCGTGCGGGGCGGTCGATGGCAGGCTGAGCAGCATGGACGGTCGTGACCTGGTGCGTTCGGTGAAAACGGTCGGTTCGGCGGGGGCGGCCCAGGGGTTGCGCACCGTACGGGCCGCGTGGCGCAGGAGGCGTGCCGACGCGGCGGGGCTGCCGCGTCGGGGCGCCGAGCGCGCGCGGGTGCCGGGGTCCATACGGGAGGTCGAGTCCGGGGTGGGCGGCGGCACCGTCCGGTTCGACCGTTCGGAGCTGCGGATCGTCGTCGCCGTGAACGGGGCGGTCTTCTGGGGCTGGGACGGGGCCGGCCCGGAGCCGTCGTACGCGCTGGCGGGCCGCTGTCCCGAGCCGGACCGCCGTGTGGTGCTGGAGCCGGACAAGAACGGCGGCTGGCGGGTCGTGGCCGAACGTGTGACGGTCGTCGTCTCGCGGGACGGCGGGATCGAGGTGCGCACGCCCGGCGGTGTGGTGCTGCGGCGGGACCGGCCGCCCCGGTGGTGGGAGCCGGTCGGCGGCGGTCCGGCGCGCTGGATGCAGCGGTCGGAGGTGGCCGCGGACGCGCGGTTCTTCGGGCTGGGCGGGCGCGCCTCGGGGCCCCGGCTGCGGGACGGCACCTACCGGCTGTGGAACACCGACCCGGGCCGCGCCTTCGGCCCCGGCGACGACCCGCTGCACCTCACGATGCCGGTGCAGCTGGTGGTGGCCGACGCGGGCACGCACCTGCTGTTCCACGACAACCCGTGGGACGGTGCGGTGACGCTGCGGGAGGGCGAGGAGGGCGCCGGTTCCGGGCACGACCGGCCCGGTACGAGCGTGCTGCGGATGGACGGCGGCCCGCTGCGCTGCTGGGTGATGGTGGGCACCCCCGCGCGCGTGCTGCGCACCTGGGCCTCGCTGACGGGGGCGCCCGCGCTGCCGCCGGCGTGGGCGCTCGGGCACCACCACGCGCGGTGGGGCTTCGGCAGCGAGGAGGAGCTGCGGCGGATCGTCGCCGGGTACCAGGAGCGCGACCTGCCGCTCGACGCCGTCCACCTGGACGTCGACCACTACGACGCCCACCGGGTGTTCACCGTGGACCAGGACCGGTTCCCCAAGCTGCCCGTGCTCGCCGAGGAGCTGCGGCGGGACGGGATCCGCCTGGTCTCGGTCGTCGGCCCGGCGGTCGGGGCCGCGCCCGGCGACGCCGTGTACGACAGCGGCAGCGCCGCGGACGCGTTCGTGCGGGACGCCGGGGGACGGGTCGTCCGGGGGGTCGTGCGGCCCGGGGAGGCGGTGTTCCCGGACTTCACGCACGCGGGCGTGCGCGAGTGGTGGGGCGGGCTGTACGCGGAGCGGCTCGCGCAGGGGTTCTCGGGGTTCTGGCACGACATGAACGAACCCACCTCCTTCGCCGCCTTCGGGGAGCCGACGCTCCCGCGGTCCGCCCGGCACGCCCTGGAGGGGCGGGGCGGCGACCACCGGGAGGCGCACAACGTGTACGCGCTGTGCATGGCCAGGGCGGGGTACGAGGGGCTGCGGAAGCTGGCCCCGCAGGAGCGGCCCTTCGTCTTCTCCCGCTCCGGGTGGGCCGGCCTGCAGCGCTACGGCGGGGCGTGGTCCGGTGGCGTGGCCACGGGCTGGCCCGGGCTGCGCGCGTCGCTGTCGCTGGTCCTGGGGCTGGGGCTGTGCGGCGTGCCGTACTCGGGACCGGACGTGGGCGGGTTCGACGGGAGCCCGTCGCCGGAGCTGTACCTGCGGTGGTTCCAGCTGGGGGCCTATCTGCCGCTGTTCCGCACGCACGCGGGCCCGCGGGCGGGCCGCAGGGAGCCCTGGGAGTTCGGGGAGGAGGTGCTGGAGCACGCGCGCGCGGCGCTCGTCGAGCGGCGGCGGCTGCTGCCGTACTTCGTCACGCTGGCGCATCTGGCCCGGCGCACGGGGGCTCCCTATGTGCGGCCCCTGTGGTGGGCGGCGCCCGAGGACCGGGCGCTGCGCGACTGCGAGGACGCCTTCCTGCTGGGCGACTGCCTGCTGGTGGCGCCGGTGCTCGATCCGGGCACGGACCGGCGTGCGGTGCGGCTGCCGCGGGGACGCTGGTACGACACGGCGACGGAGCGGGTGTACGAGGGGCCGGGGCAGGTGGTCGTCGACGCTCCCCCGGCGCGGATCCCGGTGTTCGCGCGCGCGGGGGCCGTCCTTCCCGTGCGCGGGCGGGACGGCGGGCTCGAACTGGAGGTGTGGGCGCCCTCTCCGGGGCGGACCGGCGGCGGGGTGGTGGTCCTCGACGCGGGTGACGGCTGGGGCAGGCCGCGGATCGAGCGCTACGTCACCCGCGGGCAGGGCCGGCGGGTGGTCGTCGAGCGGGAGGGCGAGGGCGGGAGCGAGCCGCCTCACCCGGTGCGCGTCCGCGGGCTCGGGGGGCGCTGAGCCCGTTCCCGGGCTCGCAGGCGGCCCCCGTGCGCGGGCCCGGCGGGCGCCGGGTCAGGTGTAGCGGCCCTCGAACCAGGCCCGCACGGCCAGGGTGTGCAGGGGGAAGGCGAGTTCCGCCGGCCGGCGCAGGAGGTGCCAGCCGTCCGTCTCGTCCGTGGCGGCGGACGGCGGCAGGGCCTCGGCCGGGCGTTCCGGCAGCAGCCCGAACAGCAGCAGGTGCCCGTCCGGCGAGCTCATCGCGTCGGCGAGCCGGACGTCGCGGCTCGCCGCGTCGATGCCCGTCTCCTCCTTCAGCTCGCGTACGACGGCCCGCCGCCAGTCCTCCCGGTCGTCCACGTAGCCGCCGGGCAGGGCCGTCCCCCCGCGTGCGGGGGCCACGGTGCGGGTGATGACGACCAGGGCGGTCCCCCCGGTGTCGTACACCGGCTGGAGGGCCACCGCGACCGGCAGCGGGTTGCGGTAGGCGACGGCGCCGCAGGCCGGGCAGGTGCGGGGCCAGCCGGAGACGCCCTCGCCGTAGGGCGCTCCGCAGCTGGAACAGTGCGAACCCGGCGCCGCGTCGGGGGCGGAGTGCTGAGTCTCGGACACGCGGCGGACTGTATCCGACCGCGGAAGCGGCGTGCGCGGCGGGCGGGTCAGCGGCCGCCGGCGAGGGACCCCGAGGACACCGGGAAGTCGAAGTAGGTGTCGGGGTAGGGCTCGGGCCGGTAGGTGTAGTGCCACCACTCCTCGGCCAGGTTCACGAAGCCGAGGTCCTCCAGGGTGTCCTTGAGCAGCAGCCGGTTGGCGCGCTGTTCGCCTTGGACGCGCGGGTCGAGGGTGTGCGACAGGGGGTCGAAGCAGTCGAAGCCCGTGCCCATGTCGACGGAGTTGTCGGGGAAGCGTTCCCCCTGGGCGGCGAAGCAGGGGACGAGGGGTTCGCCGGGGCGGTACGGCCGGGTCGGTTCCGCCGGGAGCCGCACGATCGTGAGGTCCACCGTCGAGCCGCGGCTGTGACCGGACTTCTCCGCGATGTAACCGTCCGCGAACAGCCGGGACTTGTCGACGTCCGGGTAGAACTCGGCCTTCATCGTCTGGTCGTCGAGGTCCCGTGCCCAGCGGACGAAGTGGTCGACGGCGCGCTGCGGCCGGTAGCAGTCGTACACCTTGAGCGTGTAGCCCCGGCGCAGGAGCCTGGTCTGGGCCCTGTGCAGCGCTTCGGCGGCCGGGCGGGTGAGGAGGCACAGGGGCTGCCGGTAGCCGTCGACGCGCTCGCCCACGAAGTTGTGCCGGGTGAAGTAGCGCATCTCCTGAAGGATCGTCGCGTCCACGCTCCTGAGGGCCACGAAGTCCTCCGGCGCCCCGGGGCCGGTCCTCGCGTGGGCGGGGGCGGTGGCTGCGGTCATGGCGAGCAGGGCGGCGAGCGCGGTGACCAGTCCGCGTACCGCGCGGGAGATTCGTGTCATGCTCAGTGCATCTATCAGGCGCGGGGTCCGCCCGGGAAGCGATCGCGCGCGGTCCGCGCCCCGCCGGGCGGGCCTCGTGCCGTCCGCCCGCCGTCGCCGTCGGCCTTCCCGGCGGGCCGGGCGTGCCGTCGACCCGGCGCGCGGTCCCCGGCCGCGGCCGGGGTGCGGGCCGGGGTGCGGGCCGGGGTGCGGGCCGGGCGCGTGCGTCAGGTGGCGACGGCCTGGCGGCGGTCGGCGGTGTACGCCATCGCGTGCTCCACGACGCCGATCAGGACCTCCTTGACGGACTCGCGGTCGCGCGCGTCGCACATCACCAGCGGGACGCCGGCATCGAGGTCGAGGGCCCGGCGTACGTCCTCCGCGGGGTAACGGGGGGCTCCGTCGAAGCAGTTGACGCCGACGAGGAAGGGTATGGAGCGCCGCTCGAAGTAGTCGATGGCGGCGAAACAGCCCTCCAGGCGCCGGGTGTCGGCGAGGACGACGGCACCGAGCGCTCCCGAGGAGAGCTCGTCCCACATGAACCAGAACCGCTCCTGGCCGGGCGTGCCGAAGAGGTACAGCACCAGGCCCTCGCGGATCGTGATGCGGCCGAAGTCCATGGCCACGGTGGTGGTGTGCTTGCCCTCCACGCCGCGGAGGTCGTCGACCGGGCGCCCGGCCTCCGTGAGGAGCTCCTCGGTGCGCAGCGGCCTGATCTCGCTGACCGCGCCGACGAGGGTGGTCTTGCCCACGCCGAAGCCGCCGGCCACCAGGATCTTGAGCGTGACGGGCTCGACCGGGGGCTTGCCGCGCTCAGAACGCCCGAAGATCATCGGTCTCTTCTCCTGCTCGATGGGGGTGGGACGACGGGGAACCGCAGCCTCCGCCGCCAGGGGTCTCGATGAGGGGCACGCCGCCGGGGCCGGCGCCCGCCGGGGCGCCGCCGTCCGGCTCCACGACCGCGCCGTCCGCGCGCTCCGCCCGGCCGGCGCCCGGCGCTCCGGGCGCGCGG
>NZ_BAAATK010000094.1:0-11262 GCF_039533365.1 Streptomyces glaucus | reverse complement strand
ACCATCTGGATGTTGCGGCGGACCGCCTTCAACGCCCGCCCGGACAACCGGGTGACGTCCTCGCCCCGGTACCGGATCGAGCCGGCCGTCGGCCGCTCCAGGCTGACCAGCAGCCTGGCCAGCGTGGACTTGCCGCAGCCGGACTCGCCGACGACGCCCAGCGTCTCGCCCCGGTGCAGGCCGAAGGAGACCCCGTCGACGGCCCTGACCGCGCCGGCCCGCCTCCCGGACAGGACGCCCCGGGTGAGCGGATAGTGCTTGACCAGGCCGTCGGCCTGGAGGACCGGCTCAGCCACGGAGGCACTCCCGCCAGAAGTGACAGGCGCTCCCCCGCCCCCGGCCCACCTCGTACAGCGGGGGCACGTCGGTGCGGCACACGTCCCTCGCCAGGGGGCAGCGGGGATGGAAGGGGCAGCCGGAGGGGATGTCCAGGAGGCTGGGCGGCAGGCCCCTGATCGCGTACAGCTCGCGGCCCTTGCGGTCCAGGCGCGGAATCGAGTCCAGCAGGCCCCGGGTGTACGGATGGGCGGGCGCCCGGTAGAGGTCGCGCACCGGCGCGGACTCCACGATCCGGCCCGCGTACATCACCGCGATCCGGTCGGCGACGTCGGCGACCACGCCGAGGTCGTGGGTGATCAGGATCAGGCCCGTGCGGTACTCGCGCCGCAGCTCCGCCAGCAGGTCCATCACCTGGGCCTGGACGGTGACGTCGAGGGCGGTGGTCGGCTCGTCGGCGATGATCAGGGCGGGTTCCAGCGCCATCGCCATGGCGATCATGATGCGCTGGCGCATACCGCCGGAGAACTGGTGCGGGTAGTCGCGGACCCGCCGGCGGGCGGCCGGGATCCGCACCCGGTCCATCAGCTCGACGGCCTTCGCCCGCGCGTCCCTGCGCGACATGCCGCGGTGCACGGTGAACATCTCGCCGAGCTGGTCGCCGACGGTCAGGACGGGGTTCAGGGACGACAGCGCGTCCTGGAAGATCATCGCCAGTTCGGCGCCGCGGACCCGGCGCCGCTCGCCCTCCCCCAGCCTCAGCAGGTCCCGGCCCCGGAACAGCACCTCGCCGCCCGTGATCCGCCCCGGCGGCGTGTCGAGGATGCCCATGACGGCCTGCGCGGTCACCGATTTGCCGGACCCGGACTCGCCGAGCACGGCCAGGGTCTCGCCCGCGTCCACACCGCAGGTGACGCCGTTGACGGCGTGGGCGACGCCGTCCCGGGTGTGGAACTCCACGCGCAGGTCGCGCACGTCGAGCAGCATGGCGGCGGCTCACCTCAGCTTCGGGTCGAGGGCGTCGCGCACGGCGTCGCCGAGCATGATGAACGCCAGGACGGTCAGCGCCAGCGCGCCGGAGGGCCACAGCAGCGCGTGCGGGGCGTTGCGGACGTGGGGCGAGGCGGCGGAGATGTCGATGCCCCAGGAGACGTGGGGCGGTCGCAGCCCGACGCCGAGGTACGACAGGGTCGCCTCCAGCGCGATGTACGTGCCGAGCGCGAGGGTCGCCACGACGATCACCGGCGCGACGGCGTTGGGCGCGATGTGCCGCAGCAGCAGCCGGGAGTTCGAGGCGCCGAGGGCGCGGGCGGCCTGGACGTAGTCGTTCTGCCGGGCGGCGATGACGGCGCCGCGGGCGACCCGGGAGATCTGCGGCCAGCCGAGCAGCACCATGAACCCGACCACCGGCCAGACGGTGTCGCCGGCGACGACGGAGAGCAGCACCAGGCCGCCGAGGACGACCGGGATCGCGAAGAACACGTCGGTGACCCGGGACAGGACCGCGTCCCCCGCCCCGCCGAAGAACCCGGCGAGCCCGCCCAGCGCGCCGCCCAGGACCGCCACGCCCAGCGTGGCGCAGACGCCGACGGTGACCGAGGTGCGGGCGCCGTACACGGTGCGCGTGTAGACGTCGCAGCCCTGGCCGTCGTAGCCGAAGGGGTGGCCGGGTCCGGGGCCCTGCTGGGCCTTGGCGAGGTCGCACGCGAGGGGGTTGCCGGAGGCGATCAGCGACGGCCGCAGCGAGATGACGACCAGGAAGCAGATCACCAGGGCGGAGAGCAGGAAGACGGGGTCGCGGCGCAGGTCGTGCCAGGCGTCGGACCACAGGCCGCGGGGTCTGCCCGCGGGGCCCGCGCCCTCCGGGCCGGTGGCGCCTCCCGGGCCGGGAGGAGTCCGCGGGCCGGAGGGGGCCCTGGGGCCGGAGGGGGCCCTGGGGCCGGAAGGGGCCTCGGGCCCGGAGGGGAGCTTCCGCGGGATCGTCGCCTCGCTCGCCGTGCGGTCCGTCCGGCCGGCCCGGCCCGCCCCGGCGGCCGTGCGCTGCGGATCACAGGGCTGCTCAGGCATGGCGGATCCTCGGGTCGAGCACGGCGTACAGGAGGTCGACGAGCAGGTTGGCGACCAGGAAGACCAGCACCAGGACGGTGACGAAGCCGACGACGGTCTGGGTGTTCTGGCGCAGGATGCCCTGGTAGAGCTGGTAGCCGACGCCCTGGATGTTGAAGATCCGCTCGGTGACGATGGCGCCGCCCATCAGCGCGCCGACGTCCGTGCCGATGAAGGTGACCACGGGGATGAGGGAGTTGCGCAGCAGGTGCCGGGTGACGACCCGGTGGCGCGGCAGGCCCTTGGCGATCGCCGTGCGGACGTGGTCGGAGCGCAGGTTCTCCGCGATCGAGGTGCGGGTCAGCCGGGTCACGTAGGCCAGGGAGACGGCGGCCAGGACCAGTCCGGGCAGGATCAGTTCGCCGAAGGGGGCCCGGGGCGACACCGACGGTCTGATCCAGCCCCACTCGACGCCGAGCAGCAGCTGGAGCAGCAGCCCGGTGACGAAGGTCGGGACGGAGATGACGACCAGGGTGGCCAGCAGCACCGCGGTGTCGGCCGGCCGGCCGCGGCGCAGGCCGGTGACGACGCCCAGCGTGACGCCGACGACGACCTCGAAGAGGACCGCCACGGCCGTCAGCCGGGCGGTGACGGGGAACGCCGTCGCCATCAGCTCGGCGACCGGCCGGCCGTTGAAGGCGGTGCCGAAGTCGCCGGTGAAGACGTTGCCCAGGTAGGTCAGGTACTGCTGCCGGACCGGCTGGTCGAGGCCGAACTCCCGCCGGAGCCGGGCGGCCGTCGCCGGGTCGCACTCCCGCTCGCCGCACAGGCCCGCGACGGGGTCGCCCATCACGTGCACCATCAGGAAGATCAGCAGGGTGGCCCCGGCGAAGACCGGGACCGTCTGCAGCAGGCGGCGGACGACGTACCCTCCCACGGGGCCGCCTCAGCCGACTCTGATCTGGTCGTAGACGGGGACGCTGAAGGGGTTGAGCCGCACGTCCGACAGCCGCTCCGAGTAGCCGGCGCTGCCGTTCTGGTACCAGAGCGGGATGGCGGCCATGGCGTCCCGGACGACCTCCTCGGCCCGCCGGAAGAGGTCCACGGCCCGGGCCGTGTCGGTCTCGGCGTTGGCCCGGTCGACGAGGTCGTCGAACTTCCGGTTCGACCACTTGCCGTCGTTGGAGGAGGCGTCGGTGTAGTACAGCGGCTGCAGGAAGTTCTGGACCAGCGGATAGTCCATCTGCCAGCCGGCGCGGAACGGGCCGGGCATCTTCCGGCCGGCGATCCGGCCGCGGAAGTCGGCGAAGGTGCCGACCGGGTCGCCGACGCAGGCCCGGTCGTCGCCGAGCACGTGGTTGACGGAGTGGCAGACCGCGTCGACCCACTGCCGGTGCGAGCCGGTGTCCGCGTTGTACGTGATCCTGATCCGGCCGCCCGGCAGCCCGCCGCCCTCCGCGATCAGCCGCCTGGCCTCCTCGGGCCGGTACGTGCAGGCCCGTCCGCACAGGCCCTCGCGGTAGCCGCCGGCCTCGCCGAGGACGGGGGAGGTCCAGTCGGTGGCCGGGGTGCGGGTCCGGTGGAAGATCGTCTCGGTGATCCGGCGGCGGTCGATCGCCATGGACAGGCCCTTGCGGACCTTCTCCATGCCGCTCCTGTTCCAGGCGCGGTCGTAGAACGGGAAGGCGAGCGTCTGGAGGATGCCGGCCGGGGTGTTGAGGTAGCGGTCGCCCAGGTCGCCGCGGACGTTCCTCAGCTGGGCGGCCGGGATGTCGTCGACGAGGTCGAGGTTGCCCGCCATCAGGTCCGTGTAGGCGGTGTTGTTGTCGGTGTAGACCTTCAGGTCGACCCCGCCGTTGCGGGCCTTGTCGTCCCCGGGGTACTCCGCCCACCGGCGCAGGGACATCCGGGAGCCCCTGACGTAGGACTCGACCAGGTACGGGCCGTTGCCGACCGGTTTCTCCAGCCAGGCGTCGTGGTCGTCGAAGAACGCCCGGGGCAGCGGGGCGAAGGCGGGGTAGCCGAGGGTGTCGGGGAAGCCGGAGAACTTCTGGCGGAGCCGGACGGTGAAGGTGCGCTCGCCGGTGACCCTCAGCCCGGAGAGCGTCTCGGCCCGCTGCCGGCCGCCGCCTCGCGGGTGCACCTCGTCGTAGCCGTCGATGTAGGCGAAGAAGTAGGCGTTGCGCTGGTTGTTCCGCAGGTTCGCGCCGTAGTTCCAGGCGTCCACGAAGGACCGGGCGGTGACCTTCTCGCCGTTGCTGAACGTCCAGCCGTCCTTGACGGTGATGGTGAAGTTCCGCGAGTCGGTCGTCTCGATCCGCTCGGCGAGCATGTTCTCGGCCTCGCCGGTGCGCGGGTCGTACCGCTTCAGGTTCCGGAAGATCATGTCGAGGACCTTGCCGCCCTGGACCTCGTTGGTGTTGGCCGGCTCCAGGGGGTTCGGCGGGTCGCCCCAGGAGGAGCTGAGCACTCCGCCGCCGGGGTCCCCGCTGCCGCCGTCGCCGCCGCAGGCCGTCGCCGTCAGGGCCAGCGCCACCGCGCACACGGCCCACCGGGCGTGCCTGGCTCCACGCATGGCGTGCCTCCTCCGTGATGCGCCGGGGCGTCGGTCCCTCACCGCCACTATTTACTGAAAAGGCGCATATCACTCATTCATCTCGTCCGTCCGGGGCGTCCGTCCCCCGTCCGGCGGCACCCGGCCGGACAGCGGGCCGCCGCTGCCGCCAACCCGCCACCAGCGGCGCTTCACCGGTCTGGACCACTGGTTCCTCCGCCTCGTCAACTCCACTGTTTTCGCAGGCCACATGGGATACGAGGCCCCGTTGACGCGTGCCGGGGGCGCTGATAGACACACTCATCAACCCAGGCGCCGTGTGAACGATGACGCGAGGTCGGAACACATGAGCAGACCAGATCAGCACGGCACAGGAAGCGCGGCCCCCCGGCTCGCCGCCGCCGCGGGCATCGCCGCCCTGACCCTCACCGCCGTCGTGGCCCCCGGGCAGGCGGCCCGGGCCGACGGCGACAAGAAGGTCCTCACCGTCGCGGTCGCGCAGAGCGTCGACTCGCTGAGCCCGTTCCTGGCGACCCGTCTGGTCAGCACCGGCATCAACCGGCTGATGTACGAGTACCTGACCGACTACGACGTCGAGGACGCCCGCCCGGTCCCGGGCCTGGCCACCCGCTGGGAGACGTCCGCCGACAAGCTCACCTGGACCTACACGATCCGCTCCGACGCCCGCTGGTCGGACGGCCGCAGGATCACCGCCGAGGACGCGGCCTGGACGTTCAACACGATGATGACCGACGAGGCGGCGGCCACCGCGAACGGCAGCTTCGTCGCCAACTTCGCGAAGGTGACCGCCCCCAGCCCCACCGAGCTGGTCGTCCGGCTGAACAAGCCGCAGGCCACGATGACCGCCCTCGACGTGCCGATCGTGCCCAAGCACGTGTGGGAGAAGGTCGGGGACTTCTCGGCGTTCCACAACGACAAGCACTTCCCCGCCGTCGGCAGCGGCCCGTTCGTCCTCACCGGCTACCGGCCCGACAGCTACGTGCGGCTGAAGGCCAACGACCGGTTCTGGCGCGGGGCGCCCGAGTTCGACGAGCTGGTCTTCCGCTACTACAAGGACCAGGACGCCGCGGTGGCCGCCCTGCGCAAGGGCGAGGTCTCCTTCGTGGCCGGCTCGCCCTCCCTGACGCCCGCCCAGGCCGACTCCCTGAAGGGCCAGGAGAACATCGAGGTCAACGACGCGCCCGGCCGCCGCTTCCACGCCCTCGCCGTCAACCCCGGCGCCCGGGCCCGGAACGGGGAGCGGTTCGGCGACGGCCACCCCTCGCTGCTCGACCGGCGGGTGCGGCACGCACTGTTCCGGGCCGTCGACCGCGAGACCCTCGTCGACAAGGTCTTCCAGGGCCACGCGGCCGAGGGCGCCGGGTACATCCCGCCGCGCTTCTCCCGGTACTTCTGGAAACCGTCGAAGGACCAGGAGCTCACCTACGACCCCGCCGCGGCGGCCCGGCTCCTGGACGAGGCCGGATACCGGCGGAACGGCGCGGGCAAGCGCGTCGGCAAGGACGGCAAGCCCCTCACCTACCGCGTCCTGTGCCACGCCACCGACCCCAACGACAAGGCGGTCGGCCAGTACCTGAAGGAGTGGTGGGGCGAGCTCGGCATCGGCGTGCGGCTCGACTGCCTGGACAACGTCAGCGACCCCTGGCTCGCGGGCACCTACGACCTCGCCTTCGACGGCTGGTCCGTCAACCCCGACCCGGACTTCGTGCTCTCCCTCCACACCTGCGCGGCCCTGCCCGCCACCCCCGAGGACACCGGCGCCACCGACAACTTCATCTGCGACCGGACCTACGACGAGCTGTACGCCCGCCAGCTCGCCGAGTACGACCCGGACAAGCGGGCCGCCCTCGTCAAGCAGCTCCAGTCCCGACTGTACGACCTCGGCTACATGAACGTCATGGCCTACCCGAACGCCGTGGAGGCCTACCGCACCGACCAGATCGCCTCCATCGAGACGATGCCGAAGGCCGCCGGCAACATCTACGGCCAGGACGGCTACTGGAGCTGGTGGTCGGCGGTCCCGGCCGACTCCGGCGACTCCGGGGGCGGGGCCGGCCCGGCGGCCGTGATCACCGGCATCGTCGCGGGCGTCGTCCTGCTCGCGGGCGCCGGCGTCCTCCTGGCGGCGCGGCGGCGGGCCGGCGCCGAGGACCGCGAGTAGCCGATGGACCGGTCAGCTCCGCACACCGGGGGCCGCGGATGACCGCCGGCGCGTCCCCCGCACCGGCCGCCGGGGCCGCGCCCGCGGCCCGGGGGCCGCGGGCCCGCACGGCCGCCGCCTACCTGCGCTACGGGGCCGGGAAGGCGGGCGGCGCGGCCGTCTCCCTGGTCGCCGTCCTCGTCACCGGGTTCTTCCTGTTCCGGCTGATCCCGGGCGACCCGGTGAAGACGATGACCGGCGGGCGCCCGGTGTCGGCCGAGCAGCTGGCCGCCTACCGCAGGGAGTTCGGGCTCGACCTGCCGCTGTGGCGGCAGTTCACGGACTACTGCGGCAAGGCGTTCACCGGGGATCTCGGCACCTCCTACCAGTTCCGGGCGCCGGTCACCGAGAAGATCGCCGAGGCGCTGCCGAACACCCTGCTGCTCACCGGCACCGCGTTCGTGCTGTACACCGCGGTCGGCGTCGCCCTCGGCACCCGCTCCGCCTGGCGGCACGGCGGGCTCGGGGACCGGCTGAACACCGGTCTGGCGCTGACCCTGTACTCCGTGCCGTCGTTCTGGCTGGGCCTGCTGCTGATCATCGTGTTCTCGGTCGGCGCCGGCCCGGTCCCCGGGCTGTTCCCGACCGGCGGCATGGAGTCCGGCGGCGAGGAGGGCCTCGCGCGCGTCCTCGACGTCGCCCACCACCTGGTCCTGCCGGTGCTCACGCTGGTCGCGGTCGAGTACGGGCAGACGCTGCTGGTCGCCCGGTCGGCGCTGCTGGACGAGATGGGCGGCGACTACCTGACGACCGCGCGCGCCAAAGGGCTCAGGGACGACCTGGTGCGGCGCCGGCACGCCGTGCCGAACGCGCTGCTGCCGACCGTGACGCTGGTCTTCGTCAACCTGGGCCGGACGGTCGCGGGCGTGATCCTCGTCGAGACGGTGTTCTCCTGGCCCGGCCTCGGCGGCCTGTTCTACCAGGCGCTGAGCGTGCCCGACCTGCCCCTGGTGCAGGGCCTGTTCCTCTTCTTCGCCTCGGCGGTGATCCTCATGAACACCCTGGCCGACCTGGTCTATCCGCTGCTCGACCCCCGGGTGGGCCGGTGACGGCCGGCGCCGCGGCGCACCCGACGCCGCGCCGGCTCGCCCGGCAGCGCCGCCGCCGGGCCGCCGTACGGTTCTGGCGGCGCTACCGCGCCCACCGCGCCGGGCCGGCCGGACTGGCCGTGCTCGCCCTGTTCGCGCTGGTCGCGCTGACCGCGCCGCTGACGGTCGGCTCCGACGTGACCGGCGTGACCGACGCGCCGGGCCGGCCGCTGCAGAGCCCGAGCGGGGAGTTCCCCCTGGGAACCGACCGGTTCGGGCGCGACGTGCTGGGGCTGGTGGTGTGGGGGTCACGGGTGTCGCTGCTGGTGGGGCTGCTCGCGGCGGTGCTGTCGGTGACGATCGGCGCGGTGGTCGGCATCACCGCCGGGCACTTCCGCGGGGCGTACGCGACCGTGGCGATGCGGGTCACCGACTGGTTCCTGGTGATGCCGACACTGGTGCTGGCCATCGCGCTCGCCACGGTCATGTCCCGCTCGCTGGGGACGGTGATCCTGGCCATCGGCGTCACCACGTGGCCGACCACGGCCCGGCTGGTGCGGGCGCAGACGCTGGCGGTGGAGGCGCGGCCGTACGTCGAACGCGCCCGGGCACTGGGCGGCGGGCACGGGCACGTCATGGCCCGGCATGTGCTGCCCAACGTGATGCCGCTGGTGCTGGCGCAGACCACGCTGATGGTGTCCGCCGCCGTTCTGGCGGAGACCACGCTGGCCTTCCTCGGGCTCGGCGATCCGACGGTGGTCTCCTGGGGCGGGCTGCTGCAGGACGCGCGGGAGGCGGGCGCGGTCAGCGCCGGCCACTGGTGGTACCTGGTGCCGCCGGGCGTCGCCGTCGCGGCGGTCGCGCTGGCGTTCACGCTGTGCGGGCGGGCGGTGGAGTCGGCCCTCGACCCGAGGCTGGGGGTGGCCCGTTGACGCTGCTGGAGGTGGAGAACCTCACGGTGACGTATCCGGGCGGGGCGGCCGCGGTACGGGGCGTGGACCTGTCCCTGGCGGCCGGCCGCAAGCTGGGCGTCGCGGGCGAGTCGGGCTGCGGCAAGTCCACGCTGGCGCTCGCCCTGCTGCGGCTGCTGCCGGCCGGGACGCGGACCGGCGGGCGGGTCCTGCTGGACGGCGAGGACGTGCTGACGATGCGGTGGGGCCGGCTGCGGGCGGTCCGCTGGGCCGGGGCCTCGATCGTCTTCCAGGGGGCGATGCACTCCCTGAACCCCGTGCATCGCGTCGGCGACCAGATCGCCGAGCCGGTCCTGCTGCACCGCCGGGAGACCCCCGCCGGGGCGCGCAGACGGGCGGGCGAGCTGCTGGAGCAGGTGGGGCTGCCGGCGGCGCGGGCGTCGGCGTACCCGCACCAGCTGTCCGGCGGGCAGCGGCAGCGCGTGATGATCGCGATGGCGCTGGCCTGCGCGCCGCGGCTGATCGTCGCGGACGAGCCGACCACCGCGCTGGACGTGATGGTCCAGGCGCAGATCCTGCGGCTGATCGAGCGGCTGGTCGCCGAACAGGACCTCGGGCTGATCATGATCAGTCACGATCTGGCGGTCCTCGCCGACACCTGCGACCGGCTGGCGGTGATGTACGCGGGCCGGGTGGTCGAGGAGGGCCCGGCCCGGGCGGTGTACGAGGACGCCCGGCACCCGTACGCCCGGGCCCTGTCGGCGGCCTTCCCGCGCATCGGCGACCCGGCCTCCCGGTTCGCCCCGCGCGGCCTGCCGGGCGACCCGCCGGACCCGTCCGCGGTGCCGCCGGGCTGCGCGTTCCACCCGCGCTGCCCGGTGGCGCTGGAGCGCTGCGGCACGGACGACCAGCCGCTGCGCCGGGCGGCGCCGGACCGGCGGGCGGCCTGTGTGCACGTGGACGCGGCGGCCACCGCGCCGGCCGAGGACCGCGGGAACCCTGGGAGCGCCTCATGACGACACCCGCACCGCTGCTCAGCGCACGGGCGCTGCGCGTGACGTACCCCGGCCGGCACGGCGGCCCGCCCGTGCGGGCCGTGGACGGCGTCGACCTCGACGTCCGGCCCGGCGAGATCGTGGCGCTGGTCGGCGAGTCGGGCTGCGGCAAGACGACACTGGCCCGCGCGCTGCTGGGCCTGGTGCGGCCGGCGGCGGGCGGCGTCGGCTTCGCCGGGCGGCCGCTGACGTACACCTCGCGCGCCCTGAAGGCGTACCGCGGGCGGGCCCAGCTGGTCCTCCAGGACCCGAGCGGCTCGCTGAACCCGCGGCACACGGTGTACGACGCGGTGGCCGAGGGCCTGCGCATCCACCGCCGCGGCGGCGACGAGCGGGCGGCGGTCGCCGGGGCCCTGGCCCGCGCGGGCCTGCGCCCGCCCGAGCGGTTCTTCCTGCGCCATCCGCACGAGCTGTCCGGCGGCCAGCGCCAGCGCGTCGTCATCGCGGGCGCGCTGGCGCTGGAGCCCGAACTCCTCGTCGCCGACGAGCCGGTGGCCTCCCTGGACGCCTCCGTGCGCGGCGAGATCCTGGCCCTGCTGCTGCGGCTGCGCGACGAACTGGGCCTGGCCGCGCTGGTGGTCACCCACGACCTGGGACTGGCGTGGAACATCGCGGACCGGGTGGCGGTGATGTACCTGGGCCGCATCGTGGAGACGGGCCCGGTCGAGCAGGTCCTGACGGCGCCCCGCCATCCGTACACCCGGGCCCTGCTGTCGGTGCTGCCGGAGGCCCCCGGCGACCCGGTGGTGCTGTCCGGCGAACCCCCGGACCCCTCCCGGATCCCCGGCGGCTGCCGCTTCCGGCCCCGCTGCCCCGTCCTGGCGAGCGGCGAGGCGGAACGGGCGGGGGTCGCGGACGCCTGCCACGGCCAGGACCCGGGCGTCCTCGACGGGAGCGGTGAGGCGCAGGTGGCCTGCCACTGGGCGCGGGCTGCGGCGTCCGCCTGACGCGACCCGGAAAAGGCCGGTTCCCGGCACCTGAAGGCGGGTGCCGGGAACCGGAGCGGGGCGGAGGGGACGTCAGGCCGCGTGGACCACGTCCTTCTCCTCGGCGAAGTGGCAGGCCGACTCGTGGGCGGCCGGGGAGTCGGTGCCCTTGAACCGCTCGGGGACCGCGAGCAGCGGCACCTCCTGGGCGCACTTGTCCTGCGCCTTCCAGCAGCGGGTGCGGA
>NZ_BAAATK010000093.1:0-11277 GCF_039533365.1 Streptomyces glaucus | reverse complement strand
TGGCCGCCGCCGCGGCGGCGGCCGGTGCGGCCCAGCCGCCGGGGTCCGCGCCCAAACCGGCCGGTACGGGGTGGACGTGGGCCGGTGTCATGCCGTCGGCCCGGTGCGGGTGCGGCGGGCCGCGCGGACGGCCAGGGCGCAGCCGGCGAGCAGCAGGACCAGCCCGGCGAGGTTCCACGCCCAGTCGTAGGGGGTGACGTCCACGCCGTAGCGGATCTGGTGCACGCGCAGCAGTTTGTGGTCCACGACGCCGTCGAAGAGCTGGAAGCCGCCCAGGCCCAGGACGAACCCGGCCCGGGCGTGGGCGGCGGCCAGGGCGCGGCGGCGGCGCAGGTCGGCGTGGAGGAAGAACCCGGCGACCAGGCCCAGCAGTTCGGCGGTGTGCAGCAGCCCGTCGGAGAGCAGGCCCGCCTTCGTGGTGGAGCGGTCGTAGAAGTGGTGCCAGCCCAGCAGCTGGTGGAAGACGATCTCGTCGACCGCGGCCATGACGGCCGCGCCGATCAGCGCGCCCACGGCCATGGATCTCCGTGGCTGCGGGCGCGGACCGGGGGCGGGGTGCGAAGGGGCTGCGTCGCTCATGCGGTTCGGATCGCCTTTCTGCCGGACACGGCCTGCCTGCCGGTCCGTCCTACCGGGTCCGGCCGCCCGCCGGTCCTCCGGTGGACGGCCGGCGCAGCGTGGCCCGCTCGGACGGGTGAACGGTGGACGCGTCGAGTACCCGGCGCGGCGGAACCAGGCGCTGTGGCCGGGGGCGCCGTCGCGCCCGCGGGGCGGGGCGCGCGCCGGTGATTGCGTGCGCGGCGGCCGGGCACCCGGATCGCACGGTGCGTGGACGGCGGAGGATTCTGGTGGCCGGGTGGTTCAGCTTCCTGCACGGGGAGGCGACCGCCGGGGACGTGCTGGCCCTGCACCGGGTGGAGGAGGTGCTGCGGCGGGCCGGCCTCGGCTACGACGTGGTGTGGAGCCCCGGATTCCGGGCGGGGGGACCGCACCTGGCGGACGTGGACCCCGGAGCCTACTCCCACCTGGTGTTCGTGTGCGGGCCGGTGCACGGGCCGCAGGTCGAGGAGTTGCACCGGCGGTTCGCGCACTGTGTGCGCGTCGCCGTCGGCACCTCCGTGATCGACCCGGGCTCCCCGGCCGTCACCGGCTTCCACCGGGTCCTGGCCCGGGACGCCGCGGGCGGCGAGCCGACGCAGGACCTGGCGGCCCGCGCCCCCGGCCTGCCCGCGCGCCCCGTCGTGGGGGTGATCCTCACCCGCGGGCAGCACGAGTACGGGCCGCGGCGGCGGCACGACGAGGTCGCCGCCGCGGTGACCCGCTGGCTGGCCGGCAAGGACTGCGCCCGGCTGGAGCTGGAGACCCGGCTCGACGCGCACGACTGGCGGCTGAGCGCGACGCCCGCGCAGCTGGAGTCGGTGCTGGCCCGGCTGGACCTGGTGGTCACCGACCGGCTGCACGGGCTGGTGCTGGCGCTGCGGGCGGGCACCCCGGCGCTGGCCGTCGACCCGGTCGCGGGCGGCGCGAAGGTGACCGCGCAGGCCCGCGCCTGCGGCTGGCCCGCGCTGGTGGCCGCCGAGCGGCTGGACGCGCGGCAGTTGGAGCACTGGTGGCGGTGGTGCCTGACCGGCGGCCGCGGGAGCGCGCGGCGGATCCGGGCCGCCTTCCGGGCGGGCACGGCGCCAGACGGGGCCGACCGGCTCGTCGAGGCGCTGGCGCCGCATCCCGCCGGTTGGCTCCCGGGCTCGCGGGGCACCCGCTCGTCCGTCCGGTCGCCCCGTGAGGAGAGACAGTGACCACCGGCCGACTCCCCGATCACGAGCAGCGCATCCTCGACCAGATCGAACGCGGGCTGCGCCGCGACCGCCGGCTCGCCCGGCGGCTGCGCACGCTCGGTCCGCCGCGGCGGCGCCGCGTGCCGATCCGCCCGGTCGGCCGCCGGCCGCGGACGGTGACGGTGACCGCCCTGCTCGCGGTGTCGGTCGCGCTGATGGTGGCCGGCATCGTCACCTCCGAACCGGGCGTGATCCTGGCGTTCGCCGCCGTGTGGCCGGTGGCGCTGTTCGCGGCGTTCCGGCTGCTGTGCCGGTGCACGGAGGGCTGAGCGTCCGCCCGCGAGGGCCCCGGGGACCCGGTCGGCAGGAGGTGATCGTCGTGCCCGGACCCGGCAGCGGGAAGTACGACGTCCGCAGGGCCCGGCTCCGCAAGGACGAGGAGAGGTCCGGGATCGGCGACCAGGACGCCGACCGGGCGGCCGGCGAGGAACTGCAGGAAGGCGGAGGACTGCGCAGCAGCGGTCCGCGGACCGAGCGCGGCCGGGGGCCCGAGGGCGAGCGCCCCGGCGGCTGACGCCGGCCGCGCGCGGCCGTGAGAACCGGGCGCGGGCGCGGCCGCGCGCGGTCAGCCGACGTAGCTGCGGGCCTTGGAGCGGCGCTGGGACGGTTCCAGCAGCCGCAGGCGCGCCTCGACCTGCGGGGGCAGCACCCGGCGTTCGCGCAGCACCCACGGCAGGGCGGCCGCCGCCTCGGCGAAGGCGCGCAGGGACGCGGCGTCGCGCGGGACCGTGCGGGCCAGGTGCAGGGTGCGGCGCAGGGCGGGACCGGCGGGGCGGCGCAGCCAGGTGAACCACAGGGTGTTGCGGATGCCGTGGGCCCGCCGGAGCGTCGGATCCCGGGCCACGGACGGCTGGTGGTGGGCCGTCAGGTGATCGGCGTACGTCAGCCACCAGCCGTCGGCCGCGAGGTCCGCGGCGAGCAGCTCCTCCTCGCCGCCCAGCCACAGCCGGGGGTGGAAGCCGCCCGCGGCGCGGAAGGCGTCGGCGCGCAGCACGGTCGCGGCGGCCAGGAAGGAGCCGAGGGCGGGGCCGGGCAGCCACGCGGGTCCGGGGATGGGCGAGTCGCGCAGCTCCTCGACGATCGGGTCCTCGGTGCCGTCCGGCTCGACGACGATGCGGGCGGTGACGGTGGCGAGGCCGGGGTGCCGGTCGAGGAGGTCGGCGGCCCCGGCGAGCGAGCCGGGCGCCCACCAGGAGTCGTCGTCGCAGAAGGCGACGTAGGGGGTGGTCACCTGGCGGACGGCCAGGTTGCGGCCGACGGCGCCCAGGTTGCGGCCGGGGCGCAGCAGCCGCACCCCGGGGTGGTGCCGGGCGACGGCGGCGGACGTGCCGTCGGTGGAGCCGTTGTCGGTGACGATCACCGGCGGCCGCTCCGGCAGCTCGGCGAGGCGGTCGAGGGTGCGCAGGAGTTCGTCGCGCCGGTTGTGGGTGATGACGACGACGGTCGTGCGGGGGTCGGTCATGCGGCCGCTCCCTCCAGCAGGCGGGCGGCCCGTTCCAGGTACGGCGGCAGGGGCCTGCGGTCGCGCAGCGCGGCGGGCAGCAGGCGCAGGACGTCGCGCAGGGCGCGCCGGGCGTGCGGGTCGTGGCGGGCCTCGGCGGCCAGGTCGCGGGTGCGGGCCAGCGCGTACGGCAGGGGCCGGCGCAGCCAGGCGGTGAGCAGGTGGTTGCGGCGGACCACGGCCGGGCGGCCGGCGCGGGGCCCGGGGTCCGGGTGGTGGTGGGCGACCACGTCGGGGCAGTGGGCGACGCCCCAGCCGCGGGCGGCGAGGTCGTAGGCGAGCAGGGTCTCCTCACCGCCGATGAACAGCAGCCGGTGGAAGCCGCCCGCGTCGAGGTAGGCGCTGCGGCGGACGATCGCGGCGCAGGCGAGGAAGCCGAGGACCTGGGTGCCGGGCAGGTCGGTGGCCGGGCCGAGGGGGGAGCCGGCGAGGACGGCGTTGAGCGGGTCCGGGGCGTCGGCGGAGCCGACCAGGGTGCGGGCGGCGAGCAGGCCGAGCCGGGGGTGCTCGTCGAACAGGCGGGCCGCCGTGGCGAGCGCGCCGGGCGCCCACCAGGAGTCGTCGTCGCTGAAGGCCACGTAGGGGGTGTCCAGCAGGCGCAGGCCGTCGGTGCGGGCCAGGGCGCCGCGGTTGCCGGGCAGGGCGAGGACGCGGACCTCGGGGAAGTCGCGGGCGAGCAGGGCGCGGGTGTCGTCGGTGGAGGCGTTGTCGGCGACCACGACGGGGGGCCGCTCCGGGAGGGCCAGCAGGTGGCGCAGGGTGACGGCGAGGCGTGCGGAGCGGTTGCGGGTGGCGATGACGACGCCGACGGCCGGGCGGTGCGCCGGATCGGCGGGCGGGCGTCGGGCGAGGGTCGACGGGCCGTTGTCCATGGGGTCCTCGGCAAGGGGTCGGTTCGCGGGCCGGCCGGGGGGCACGGCCCTGGTGAGCGGTTCGCGGGCCGGCCGTGAGGCACGGCCCGGGGCGGGCCGGTGTCCCGCCGGTGTGCCGCGGCGAGGCGCCGGGACCGGGGTGCGCCGTCACGGCCCCGGGGCGCCGGGCAGGCCGGCGAGGGCGTCCAGGACGTCGTCGGGGGTGATGCGGAGCAGGGCCGGGTCGGGGCGGCGGCCGTGCGGGTCGCCGTCCGGGCCCGGGTGCCACAGGGCGCGGTGGCGGGGGTCGGCGGGCGGGCCCCAGCGGCTGGGCGGCACCGGGCCGAAGAGGGTGACGGACGGCGCGGCGTGGGCGACGGCCAGGTGGGCGATGCCGGTGTCGCCGCTGACGACGGCGCGGGCGCCGGCGACCAGCGCGGACAGCCGGCCGTAGGGCAGGCCGCCGCCGAACACGTCCGGGCCGGGCAGGCCGGCCAGTTCGGCGAGGCGGGCCACCAGGTCGCCCTCGTCCGGTCCGCCGGTGACCACGACGCGGTGCCCCCGGGCGCGCAGGGCGTCGGCGACGGCCGCGTACCGCTCCACGGGCCAGCGGCGGGAGGGGGCGCCCGCGCCGGGGTGCAGGACGACCGCGCCGGGGGCCGGGGACGGCTCGGGCGGGCGGGGCAGCAGCAGGTCGGCGGGGTCGGCGTCGACGCCGTACGCCCGCAGCAGCCGGCACCAGCGGTCGCGCTCGTGCTCCTGCGCGTACCAGGGCGGGCCGTCGACCTCGGGTGTCCCGGGGTGCGCGAAGGCGAACAGCCGCCGCGGGCGCAGCCGCGTCAGCAGCCGGTGGCTGGGCGGCCCGTTGCCGTGCAGGTCGACGGCGACGTCCGGGGGCGGCCCGCTCCAGTCGAGGCGGGCGGGCACGGCCCGGCCGGGCGCGGAGGCGGGCAGCAGCCGGTCCGCGGCCCCGGCCGCCGCCGCGACGGGCGCCAGTGCGGCGGGGGCGGCCAGCACGATCTCGTGGTCCGGGAAGCCCCGCCGCAGGGCGCGCAGCGCGGGCACCCCGGCGAGCAGGTCGCCCAGGCCCAGGGCGCGCAGCACCAGGACGCGCGGCGGCGCGGCCGGTGTCATCGCACCCCCTCCGCCGCGCGGGCCATCAGGGCCGTGGAGGAGCGGCCGTCCAGGTACGGCAGCAGGACCGCCTGCCCGCCCCACTCCTGCAGCAGCGCGGCCTCCGGCAGGTCGGCGCCCGCGTAGTCGCCGCCCTTGACCCACACGTCGGGGCGCAGGTCGGCGAGGAGGCGTTCGGGGGTGTCCTCGTCGAAGACGGCGACCGCGTCCACGCAGGCGAGGGCGCGCAGGACGCGGACCCGGTCCGCGAGCGGGTTGACCGGGCGGCCCCCGCCCTTGCGGCGCCGCACCGACGCGTCCGAGTTGACGCACACCACCAGGCAGTCCCCGAGCCGCCGGGCGGCCTGGAGCAGCCCGACGTGACCGGCGTGCAGCAGGTCGAAGCAGCCGCCCGCGGCGACGACGGTGCCGTGCTCGGCGCGCACCCGCGCGGCCAGGGCGTACGGGTCGTCGGCGGCGGGCGGGGGCGCCGGGGTCCGGGAGTCCGCGCGGGGCAGGGCGCCCGCGCCGCCGGCGGCGACGAACGCGCTCGCCGCGCCGACCGCCCCCTCGACGGCCTCCCCCACCAGCGCCCCGTCCGCGAGCAGCCCGGCTGCCGTCGCGGCGAACCGGTCCCCGGCGCCGCAGGCGTCGCCGTGGTGCGCGGCGGGCGCGGGCACGAGCAGCGGGTGCTCCCCGTAGGACAGCAGGGCGCCGCGCGGGCCGAGGGTGACGGCGACGGCGGCCGCGCGCCACTGCCGTACGAGGGCGGCGGCGCTGTGCGCGGCGGCCCGCAGGCCCTCCCGCGGCCGGTCGCCCTGCGGGGCGAAGGCGTGCGCCTCCTTCTCGGAGGGCGTCACCAGCCGGGTGCCGGGCGCCGGCGGGCCCCCGCGCGGATGCGGGTCCCACACCAGCGGCGGGCGGGCGGCCAGGTCGTCCCGGAGGGCGTCGGCGGCGCCGCGGCCGTAGTCGGAGACCAGCAGGGCCGGGGCGCGGCGGACCGCCGCGCGGGCGGCGCCGGTGGCCTCGCGGGTGCGGCCGTCGCCGCGGTCCAGGCGGACCACGGGACGGTCCTGGGCGAGGACGCGGGTCTTCTCGGGCAGGGTTCCGGTCAGCGGCAGCGGCACCAGGTCCAGCCAGGGGTCCAGCAGGCGGCGCAGCGCGCGGCTCGCCGGGTCGTCGCCCACCCCGGTGACGAGTGTGACGTCCCGGCCGTCGCGGGCGGCGAGGTACGCGGTGAGCGCGGCGCCGCCGGGCCGGACGTGCTCGGCGCAGCCGGAGACGACCGGGACGGGCGCGTCCGGCGCGAGCCGGTCGGCGCTGCCGGCCAGGTCCCGGTCCAGCAGGGCGTCGCCGACCACGACCAGCGGGGACTTGTCAGCCATGCGCGCGGTCACCCCCGTGGCCGTCCGCCCCGCGCCGCACCCCGCGTTCCAGCGCCGCGTCGAAGGCGGCGCACACCATGTGCACCGCCACCAGGTGCAGTTCCTGCACGGTCGCCGCGGCGGGCGCCGCCACGCACAGGGCCTCGTCGCAGCCGGCCGTGAGCGGGTTGGGGGCCGGTCCGGTCAGCGCCCACACCCGCACCCCGGCGGCGCGGGCCGCGTCGGCGGCGGACAGCAGGTTGGCGCTGGCGCCGGAGGTGGACAGCAGCACCAGCACGTCGCCGGGGCGGCCGTGGGCGCGCACCTGGCGGGCGAACACCTCATGGACGCCGTAGTCGTTGGCGATGGCGGTGGTCGCGGAGGTGTCGGCGTGCAGGGCGATCGCGGAGAACGGCGGCCGGTCGTCGCGGTAGCGGCCGACGATCTCGGCGGTCAGGTGCTGGGCCTGGGCGGCGCTGCCGCCGTTGCCGGCGGCCAGCAGCCGGCCGCCGCCGGACAGCACGGACGCGAGCCGCGCGCCCCAGCGTTCGGTGATGTGCGCCGACGCCCGGAACGCGGTCAGCGCGTCCTGGAGTTCGTCGCAGTGTCCGGCCACGGGCGGATGCACGGTCATCACGCCACCTCCTTCGACAGTGCGTGGCCGGCGAGCGTCAGCCGGTAGACGCGTTCGACGCCGTCGGCGACGCGCCGCCAGGTGTAGCGGGCGAGGACCCGGGCGCGGCCGGCCGTGCCGTAGCGGCGGCGCAGCCCTTCGTCGGCGAGGAGGCCGCGGGCGGCGGCCGCGATCGCCTCGGGGTCCTGCGGCGGGACGAGCCGGCCGGTGGCGCCGTCGGCGACGGAGTCGCGGTGGCCGCCGACGTCGGTGGCCAGGACGGGCACGCCGCACGCCATGGCCTCCAGCGGCACGATGCCGAACGGCTCGTAGACCGGGGTGCACAGCACCAGGTCGGCGCTGCGCAGCAGCCCGGGCATGTCGCGCGGGTCGACGGCGCCGAGCAGCCGCACCCGGTCGGCGACGCCGGCGCGCCGGGCCAGCCGGGTGAGGCGCCGGGCCTCCGGATCGGCGTCCAGCGCGCCGGCCGGGGGGCCGCCGGCGACGAGGAGTTCGGTGTCGGGGACGCGGGCGAGCGCCTGGATCGCCTGGTCGTAGCCCTTGCGGGGGACCAGCCGGCCGCAGGCGAGCAGGCGGTGCCGCTGCCGCCGGGCGGGTGTGGCGCCGGTGTCGGCGCCGGGGTGGAAGTGCTCGGCGTCCACCCCGCAGGGCACCACGGACACCTGCCGCTCCGGCACGCCCATGCCGGCCAGTTCCCGCACCTCGTCGGTGCAGGTGGCGAGGACCCGTTCGCAGGTGCGGCCGAGCTGCCGCTCGATGCCGATCCGCTCCTGCGGGCTGGTGTCCCGCCGGCCCTGGTGGCGCCGCTTGACGGTGCCCAGCGCGTGGAAGGTCTGCACGACGGGGATGCGGTGCGGCTGCGCGCCGAGCAGGCAGGCCATGCCGGACATCCAGAAGTGGGCGTGCGCCACGTCGGGCCGCTCGCGCCGCCAGGCCCGCGCCAGGTGGGCGCCGAAGCCGGGCATGTACGGGAACAGCTCGTCCTTGGGGACGGGTTCGGTCGGTCCGGCCGTGACGTGCTCGACGACCGCGCCGCCGGGCAGCGGCACCCGGTCGGGCAGGTCGGCGAGGTCCCGGCGGGTGTAGACGGTGACGTCGTGGCCGCGCCCGGCCAGTTCCTCGGAGAGGCGGGCCACGTAGACGTTCTGGCCGCCGGCGTCGACGCCGCCGAGCGCGGCGAGCGGGCTGGCGTGCTCGGACACCATGGCGATCCTCATCGGGTCACCTCCTTGAGCAGCCGCTCCCAGTCGTTCAGGAAGCGGGACAGCCCGTAGCGGGCCAGGGCCGCCGCACGGGCCGTGTCGCCGGCCGTGCGCGCGCGCAGCGGGTCGGCCAGGAACTCCCGTACGGCGTCGGTCAGTACGTCGATGCGGTTGGTGACCACGCCGGCGCCCGGGGGCACCGCCTCGGTCACCTCGGTGGTCGCGAGCGCGACCACCGGCATGCCCAGGTGCATGGCCTCCAGCAGGGACAGGCCGAGGGAGGTCCAGCGGACGGGGTGGACGTACACACGCCGTCGGGCCAGTTCGGTGTGCAGGTCGGCCTGCACCAGCTCGTGGGAGCGGCAGTGCCGCGGGGACACGCCGATCCGGCCGGCGAGGCCGTCGGTGCCCATGCCGAACACGTCGAGCGGGGCGGCCCGGGCGAACGCGGGCAGCAGGTCCGTGCCGGTGGTGCGGCCGCGCCGCACCGGCTCGTTGACCACCACGGCCGCCCGCGGAAGCTCGCCGGTCCAGCGGTGGCCGGGGTCGACGACGCCGTGCTCGACGACCGCGGTGGGGGTGGCGCCGGCGTCCCACATCAGCCGGTTGAAGTGCGTGACGTGGACGAGGGTGACGCCGGGGACGTCGGCGGCCGGGTGCCGGGTGTCGGGCACGTCGCCGTGCGGGGCGTTGTGCTCCAGGTAGACCAGCGGCGGACGGCGGCCCAGCCACCGGTCGACGAGGGCGAGTTCGTGCGGGCGCTGCAGGACGACCACGTCGATGTCCTCGTCGCGCAGCCGCTCCGGCGGGACCTCGATCACCGACTCCGGCCAGTCCCAGGTGCGGGCGCGGCCGAGGCCGTCGGGGCCGCGGTCGGGGGTGACGGGGACGACGTAGGTGTGCGGGCCCTGCACGAAGGCCGTGGTCCACGATCCGTGCACGTGCCAGATGAGGATCCTCATGTCTCCCCCGTCAGCTTCTCGACGGCGGCGACCACGTCCGTGGCGGTGACCGTGTTCAGGCACGGGTGGCCGGGGACCGGGCAGGTGCGGGCCCTGCTGTCCGCGCAGGGCGCGTCCTGGTCGCCGAGCAGCACGTACGGCACGCCGTGGGGCCGCCAGCGTTCGGCGGGCACGACCGGCGCGAACAGCGAGACGACGGGGGTGCCGACGGCGGCGGCCAGGTGGGCCGGGGCGGTGTTGCCGGTGACGACGGCGGCGGCCCCGGCGAGGACGCCGGACAGTTCCGGTGCCTCGGTGCGGCCGCCGAGGTCGAGGCCGTGCCGGCCCGCGACGTACGCGGTCAGGTCCCGCTCGCCCGGGCCGCCGGTCACCACCACCCGGTGTCCGGCCGCGGCCAGTTCGCGCACCGCCTCCGCGCTGCGCTCCGGGCTCCAGGCGCGGGCCGGGACGCTGGCGCCGGGGTGCAGCACGACGTACGGGCCGGGGCCGGTCAGGTGGGTGGTGCCGGGCGGGGGCAGCACGCGCAGCCGGTCGTCGCCGGGGCGCGGGAAGCCGGCGGCCTCGGCCAGGTCGAGCGCGGCCTGCACCTCGTGGGCGTGCGGGGCGCGGTGGTGGCGCACGTCCAGCAGGGAGCCGGGGTAGTCCTCGCTGTCCGCGGCGATGCGGCGCACGCCGGCCAGCCGCAGCAGCAGCGCGGTGGGCAGCGGGGACTGGTGGAAGGAGGTGAGGACCAGCGCGGTGTCGGCGCCGGTGGCGGCGATCTTCCCGACGAGGCCGTCGATCTCGGCCCGGTCGACGTCCGGCGGCTGGAAGCCGGCCCAGGGGGCGTCCCAGACGAGGAGGTCGTCGACGCCGGGCAGCAGCCGGGCGGCGGGCGCGCCGCGCGGTCCGCACAGCAGGGTGACGTGCTCGGCCCGCGCGGCGACGGCGCGGACGGCGGGCCCGGCGAGCAGCACGTCCCCGAAGCTGTCCAGGCGCGTGACCAGTGCTTTCACCACGACCTCCCGCTGGGGTCGGCGGGTCCGGTTCCGCGCGGGCCGGCGGTGGCCCCGGCGCCGTCGAAGGCGTTCCCGATCGGGCCTCCGTCCCCCAGGTCCCGGCCTCGCGGCGGCTCGTCCAGCACCGCGCGGACGGCGGTCGCCAGGTCCGGTGCCACGTGCTGCGCGGCCGCCGTCTCCCGCGGGCGGGTCTGCGGGGTGGGGACGAGGATGCCGTGGGCGCCGGCCCGGCGGGCGGCCTCGACGTCGGCGCCGATGTCGCCGATCACCACGCAGTCCTCGGGCGGGGTGCGGATCCGCCCGGCGGCCCGCAGCACGAGCCCGGGTTCGGGCTTGCGGCAGCGGCAGCCGTCGCCGGGGCCGTGCGGGCAGACGGCCCACACGTCGAAGGGGCCGAGCAGCTCCTCGACGCGCCGGTTGACGCGGCGCACGTCGGCGTCGGTGAGCAGGCCGCGGGCCACGCCGGACTGGTTGGTGACGACGCCGGTGCGGATGCCCCGCGCGCGCAGCAGGGCGAGCGCCTCGCGGGCGCCCGCCACGGGCCGGACCAGTGCGGGGTCGCCGTTGTAGGGGACGTCGTGGACGAGGGTGCCGTCGCGGTCGAACAGGACGGCCCTCACCGGGCCGGTGCGGCTCATGCGGTCACCTCCCGCCAGGCGGGGGCGGCGCGGTGCCGCCACGTCCCGCTCAGCCGGTGCCAGGTCGCGGCCGGCGGGATGAGCACGCTGGTGGCCAGCATGGTCGTCACCTCGTCCCGGGTGCGCGGGCCGGGGGCGATGCGCGCCCAGGCGAACTCGGCGGTGCCGGCCGCCCAGCC
>NZ_BAAATK010000092.1:0-12917 GCF_039533365.1 Streptomyces glaucus | reverse complement strand
CCGCGAACTGCCCGACTTCACCTGGGAACGCACCGACCGCGTGGACGCCCTGCGCGCCGCGGCGGGGCTGTAGACCGCACACCGCACGGGACGCGCCGGGCCCGGTGTCCTTCGGGACGCCGGGCCCGGCGCGTCGTGGTCCCGGGGGACCGGCTCCGGGCGGGGGGCTCGGACGCCGCCGACTGTCGGTGGCGTTTGGTAAGAATGCTGACGTGAACAGCGAGAACGAGCAGGCGGGCGGCGGCGCGGACAGCGCGCCGCCCGAGCAGCTCGCGCTGATCCGGGAGAGCGTGCGGAAGGCCGGGGCGCCGCGGGCCAAACCGCGGACCTGGCGGGGGGCCGCGCTCGCCAAGGAGCTGCCCGTCGCCCGGGTGCTCGTCGACAAGGGCGTGCTCCACCTCGACCGGTACTTCGACTACGCCGTGCCCGAGGAGCTGGACGCCGACGCGCAGCCGGGCGTGCGCGTGCGCGTGCGGTTCGGGGCCGGGCGGCACCGGGTGCGGGAAGGCCGGCGCGAGGGCGGCGGGCTGATCGACGGATTCCTCGTCGAGCGGCGCGCCGAGTCCGACTACGCCGGGCCCCTTGCCGCGCTGGCCCAGGTGGTGTCGCCGGAGCAGGTGCTCAGCGAGGAACTGCTGGGACTCGCACGGGCCGTCGCCGACCGCTACGCGGGCAGCCTCGCCGACGTGCTGCAGCTCGCCGTGCCGCCGCGCAGCGCCCGCGCCGAGCAGCGGCCCTCGCCCGCCCCGCTCCCCCCGCCGGCGGCCCCGGACGCCGGATCCTGGGAGCGGTACGAGCACGGGGCCGCCTTCCTCGAGGCGCTCGCCGCGGGAGGCGCCCCGCGGGCCGTGTGGCACGCGCTGCCCGGACCGCGGTGGAGCGAGGAACTGGCACGCGCGGTGGCGGCGACGCTGGCCTCCGGGCGCGGCGCCCTGGTGGTGGTGCCGGACGGGCGCGCGGTCGCCCGGGTCGACGCCGCGCTGACCGCGCTGCTGGGACAGGGGCGGCACGCGGTGCTCACCGCCGACGCCGGACCGGAGAAGCGGTACGCGCAGTGGCTGGCGGTGCGGCGGGGGTCCGTACGGGCCGTCGTCGGCACCCGGGCCGCCATGTTCGCCCCGGTGCGGGACCTCGGGCTGGTCGCCGTCTGGGACGACGGCGACGACAGCCACAGCGAGCAGCACGCCCCGCAGCCCCACGCGCGCGAGGTGCTGCTGCTGCGCGCCGCGCTGGACAAGTGCGCCTTCCTGCTGGGCGGCTGGAGCTGCACCGTGGAGGCCGCGCAACTGGTGGAGAGCGGCTGGGCGCGGCCGCTCGTCGCCGGCAGGGACCGGGTGCGGGCCGCCGCGCCGCTGGTCCGGACCGTCGGGGACGGGGATCTCGCGCGGGACGAGGCCGCGCGCGCCGCGCGCCTGCCGACCCTGGCCTGGCAGGTCGTCAGGGAGGGGCTGCGGCACGGACCGGTGCTCGTACAGGTGCCCCGGCGGGGATACGTGCCGCGGCTGGCGTGCGCCGTCTGCCGGACGCCCGCGCGCTGCCGGCTCTGCTCCGGGCCGTTGGAGGGGCAGGAGTCCGGCTTCACGCTGCGCTGCGGATGGTGCGGACGCGAGGAGAGCGGCCGGCACTGCCCGGAGTGCGGTTCGTCCCGGCTGCGGGCCCAGGTCGTGGGCGCGCGGCGGACCGCCGAGGAGCTGGGACGCGCCTTCCCCGCCGTGCCGGTGCGGACCTCGGGGCGTGAGCAGGTGCTCGACACGGTGCCGGGAACGCCCGCGCTGGTCGTGAGCACCCCCGGGGCCGAGCCCGTCGCCGAGGGCGGGTACGCGGCGGCGCTGCTCCTGGACGGCTGGGCCATGCTGGGGCGGCCCGATCTGCGTGCCGGGGAGGACGCGCTGCGGCGCTGGATCGCCGCCGGCGCGCTGGTACGGCCGCAGAGCGCGGGCGGCACGGTCGTCGTGGTCGCCGAGCCGACCCTGCGGCCCGTCCAGGCGCTGGTGCGCTGGGACCCCGTCGGCCACGCGGTGCGGGAACTCGCCGAGCGGGCCGAGCTGGGTTTTCCGCCGGTGTCGCGGATGGCGGCGGTGTCGGGACCGGCGGAGGCGGTCGCCGGATTTCTCCGCACGGTCGCACTGCCGCCGGAGGCGGAGGTGCTGGGGCCCGTGCCGCTGCCGGTCACGGCGGCGGGGCGCCCGCGGCGGCCGGGGGCGCCGCCTGCCGGGGAGCACTGGGAGCGGGCGCTGGTCCGGGTGCCGCCGGGCAGCGGCGCCGCGCTGGCCGCCGCGCTGAAGGCCGCGCAGGCGGCACGGACGGCGCGGGGGACCGGGGACCCCGTACGGGTGCGGATCGATCCGCCCGACATCGGGTGAGACGCGCCGGCCCCGCCCGGGCCGCCGGGCGCGCGTCCCGCGGCCCCGCGCAGGGGTCTGCCCTCCCGGAGCAGGTCCGGAAGGGCAGGAGCGGAAGGGCGGGGGCGGAAAGATCAGCCGTTGCGGGGGGCGGGGAACGCCGTGGGCCTGGCCTCGTCGCGGAGGGCCGGGCTGCCCGCCGTCGGCTGGGTCGGCATGGAGCGGGTCGTGGAGACCGCCGGCATCGCGGGGATGCCGGCGCCCACGTCGACCGTACGGGTGCCCGAGGGCTCCGTCGTCCGCTCGGCCGCGGCGGCCGCCTGGGCCGCGGCGCGGCGGGCGCCGTAACGGCGGTGCACCGCCTGCTTGGTGACGCCCAGCGCGGAGCCCACCGCGTCCCACGAGAAGCCGAGTGAACGGTCGAAGTCCACGGCGGCCGTGACGAGGGTCTCGACGCTGTCCCGCAGTTCCTGGGCGAGACGGACCGTCGGGGCGGGAGCGCGTCCGTAGACGACGAAGCCCGTGGCGGGGCCGGAGCGGCGCGGGCGGTAGACGTTGCCCAACTGGGCGGTGAGCGTGCGCAGTGCGTCCACCTGCCGGCGGACCCGCTCGATGTCCCGCACCAGCAAGTGCAGGCTGGCCCGGGCCTGGGCGTCGTGGGTTGCGTGGTCGGCCATGAACAAGCCTCTCGAACCGGCGTTGAAAGGAACCGGGCCGCGCGGGCGGCCCGTGTGGTCAACTCTTTCTTGACCAACGCGGATCGGCTCCGCGGGTCACGGTGCGGGGGCGTATGGGCATATGCGTACGCCCCTGGCCGGGGTGCGCGCCTCGGCCAGGGGGCGGGGACGCCGCCCCCGGACGCGGCTGTCCCCCGCCCGCGGCCGGGGGTTCTCCCGGGAACGCGCGCCCATAGACTGGGACGTCGCCCGTGACCGTCCCCGCCCGAGAGGCCCGTACCCACCCATGAAGCTCGTCTTCGCCGGTACCCCTGAGGTCGCCGTACCCGCCCTGGACGCCCTGATCTCCTCCGGGCGGCACGAGGTGGCCGCCGTCGTCACCCGGCCCGACGCGCCGGCCGGGCGCGGACGCAGGCTGGTCGCCTCCCCCGTGGCCGAGCGGGCCGAGGAGGCCGGGATCGAGGTGCTGAAGCCGGCGAAGCCCAGGGACCCGGAGTTCCTGGAGCGGCTCAGGCGGATCGCCCCCGACTGCTGCCCCGTCGTCGCCTACGGGGCCCTGCTGCCGAAGGCGGCCCTGGACATCCCCGCCCACGGCTGGGTCAACCTGCACTTCTCGCTGCTGCCCGCCTGGCGCGGGGCCGCGCCCGTGCAGCACGCCGTCATGGCCGGCGACGAGATCACCGGAGCGTCCACCTTCCTCATCGAGGAGGGGCTCGACTCCGGGCCCGTCTACGGGACGGTCACGGAGCGGATCCGGCCCACCGACACCAGCGGCGACCTGCTGACCCGGCTGGCCCTCGCCGGCGCCGGGCTGCTGGCCGCGACCATGGACGGCATCGAGGACGGCACCCTGGAGGCCGTGCCGCAGCCCGCCGAGGGCGTCAGCCTGGCCCCCAAGATCACCGTGGAGGACGCCCGGGTCGACTGGTCCGCGCCCGCGCTGCGCGTCGACCGCGTCGTGCGCGGCTGCACGCCCGCGCCCGGCGCGTGGACCACCTTCCGCGGTGAGCGGCTGAAGCTCGTCCAGGTCGCGCCCGTGCCCGGGCGGACGGACCTGGCCCCGGGGCAGCTCGCCGCGGGCAAGAACGACGTCCACGTCGGCACCGGTTCGTACGCGGTGGAGCTGCTGTGGGTGCAGGCCCAGGGCAAGAAGCCGATGCGGGCGGCGGACTGGGCGCGCGGCGTGCGCATCGCCGAGGGGGAGACCCTCGGGTCCTGACGTCGGCCGGCCGTCCCCGACGACGTAGGCTGGACGGCGCATTTCATCCCAGATCCGGAGCACCTTTTCGTGAGCGACCAGCCCCGCCGGCCCCGCAGGCCCGGCAAGCCCTACCGCCGACCCCGGAAGGACCCCGTCCGCATCCTCGCCTTCGAGGCGCTGCGGGCCGTGGACGAACGCGACGCCTACGCCAACCTCGTCCTGCCGCCGCTGCTCAGGAAGGCGCGGGAGAAGGGCGACCTCGACGCGCGGGACGCGGCGCTGGCCACCGAGCTGGTCTACGGGACGCTGCGCCGGCAGGGCACGTACGACGCGATCGTCGCCGCCTGCGTGGACCGTCCGCTGCGCGAGGTCGACCCGCCGGTGCTCGACGTGCTGAACCTCGGGGCGCACCAGCTGCTCGGGACGCGGATCCCGTCCCACGCCGCCGTGTCGGCCACCGTCGAACTCGCCCGCGTGGTGCTCGGCGACGGGCGGGCCGGATTCGTCAACGCCGTGCTGCGGAAGGTGGCCCGGGACGACCTCGACGGCTGGCTCGCCAAGGTCGCGCCGCCCTACGACGACGATCCCGAGGACCACCTCGCCGTCGTGCACGCGCACCCGCGCTGGGTCGTCTCCGCGCTGTGGGACTCGCTCGGCGGCGGGCGCGCGGGGATCGAGGAACTGCTGCGGGCCGACAACGAGCGGCCCGAGGTGACGCTGGTCGCCCGGCCCGGGCGGGCCACCACCGAGGAACTGCTCGGCGTCCGGGCCGCCGTACCGGGGCGCTGGTCGCCGTACGCGGTGCGGCTGACCGAGGGGGGCGAGCCGGGCGCCGTCCCGGCCGTGCAGGAGGGCCGTGCCGGCGTGCAGGACGAGGGCAGCCAGCTGGTCGCGCTCGCCCTCGCCCGCGCGCCCCTGGACGGGCCCGACCGGTTCTGGCTGGACGGGTGCGCCGGGCCGGGCGGCAAGGCCGCGCTGCTCGGGGCGCTGGCCGCCGAGCGGGGCGCGGTGCTGCTCGCCTCGGAGAAGCAGCCGCACCGGGCCGGTCTGGTCGCCAAGGCGCTGGCCGGCAACCCCGGGCCCTACCAGGTCGTCGCCGCCGACGGGACGCGGCCGGCGTGGCGGCCCGGCAGCTTCGACCGGGTGCTGGTGGACGTGCCGTGCACCGGCCTCGGCGCCCTGCGCCGGCGCCCCGAGGCGCGCTGGCGGCGCCGCCCGGAGGACCTGGACTCCTTCGCCCCGTTGCAGCGCGGCCTGCTGCGCACCGCGCTGGAGTCGGTGCGCGTCGGCGGTGTGGTCGGCTACGCGACCTGCTCGCCGCACCTCGCCGAGACCCGGGCCGTGGTCGCCGACGTGCTCAAGCAGCACCCGCAGGCCGACCTCCTCGACGCCCGCCCCCTGCTGCCGGGCGTACCGGATCTGGGCGAGGGCCCGGACGTCCAGCTGTGGCCGCATCTGCACGGGACGGACGCGATGTACCTGGCGCTCATCCGCCGGACCGGCTGACCGCCGTCCCGGGACCCTCCACCGCCCGGACGCCGCGGCCGTACGGGCCCGCTCCGGCCGGGCCGCGTCCCCGGGGCGGGCCGCCGCCCGGAACCGGTGCCCGCGACCCCCGCGGGGCATGGCAGGCTTGGGGCATGGCCGTGCAGATCAACCCCAGCATCCTGTCCGCCGACTTCGCCCGGCTCGCCGAGGAGGCGAAGGCGGTCGAAGGGGCCGACTGGCTCCACGTCGACGTCATGGACAACCATTTCGTCCCCAACCTCACGCTCGGCGTGCCGGTGGTGGAGTCCCTGGCCCGGGCGACGGACACCCCGCTGGACTGTCATCTGATGATCGAGGCTCCCGACCGGTGGGCCCCGCAGTACGTGGAGGCGGGGGCCGGTTCCGTCACCTTCCACGCCGAGGCGGCCGCCGCACCGGTCCGGCTCGCCCGGGAGATCCGGGCCAAGGGCGCCCGCGCCGCCATGGCGCTCAAGCCCGCGACGCCCGTCGAGCCGTACGAGGACCTGCTCCCCGAACTCGACATGCTGCTGATCATGACGGTCGAGCCGGGCTTCGGCGGGCAGGCGTTCCTCGACATCATGCTGCCGAAGATCCGCCGCACCCGCGAGCTGATCCGCAAGCACGGTCTGGAGCTCTGGCTCCAGGTCGACGGCGGAGTCTCGGACTCCACCATCGAGCGGTGCGCCGAGGCCGGCGCCGACGTCTTCGTGGCCGGATCGGCGGTCTACGGAGCCTCCGACCCGGCCGAAGCGGTACGTGCACTGCGCACCCGGGCCGAGGCGGCGACCGCCGGGGCGTCCTGGGCGTGCGACCACTGAGCCACCAGAACGTGAACGGCTCCCATCAGGGCTGATCGACCGCGCCGGATCTGCAAGGATGAACGGCGAATCCAGAGTGTGAACAGCAGTGAGGAGATCGCCGTGTCGGGTATGTCGGCGGGCCGGTCAGCCATGCGGATGGGACCCGCTGAGCTGGTGCAGGCGGCGGCCATGGCCCGCCGCTTCTACCTCGAGGGGAAGTCCAAGATCCAGATCGCCGAGGAGTTCGGCGTCAGCCGCTTCAAGGTGGCCCGGGTCCTGGAGACCGCCCTCGAACGGGACCTCGTACGAATCGAGATCCGGGTGCCCGCGGAGCTGGACGCCGAGCGTTCGGACGCGCTGCGCGCCCGCTACGGCCTGAGGCACGCCGTCGTGGTGGAGTCCCCGGCCGAGGCCGAGGAGACGCCCGACCCCGAGAACCTGGGGGAGGTCGCCGCCGACCTGCTCGGGGAGCTGGTGGACGAGGGCGACGTCCTCGGCCTGGCCTGGGGCCGGTCCACCATCCACATGGCGGCGGCGCTGGACCGGCTGCCGCCGTGCACGGTGGTGCAGCTGACGGGCGTGTACGACGCCGGGACCGCCGAGCGCGGCTCGGTGGAGGCCGTGCGCCGCGCCGCCCAGGTGTCCGGCGGCGACGCCCACCCCATCTACGCGCCGATGCTGCTGCCGGACGCGGCCACCGCGGCGGCGCTGCGCCACCAGACCGGGATCGCCCGGGCCTTCGAGTACTTCGACAAGGTCACGGTCGCCTGCGTCTCCATCGGCTCCTGGGAGCCGGGCATCTCGACCGTGCACGACATGCTCACCGACGAGGAGCGGGCGCACTACGCCTCCCTCGGTGTCGCCGCCGAGATGTCCGCGCACCTCTTCGACGCCGAGGGCCGCCGGGTCGGCCGGGACCTGGGGGAGCGGTGCATCACGGTCAAGGCCGACCAGCTGCGCCGGGTGCCCGAGGTCGTGGCGATCGCGGGCGGGCAGCGGAAGGCGGCCGCGATCGACGCGGTGCTGCGCTCCGGGCTCGTCACCAGCCTGGTGACGGACACCTCGGCCGCGGACTACCTGATGACGGCCGGACCGGCGCCCAGGCCCGCCCTCGACCGGGCGGACCCGGACGGTCCCTGACAGCGGGCCGGGAGGGGACGGCCGCGGCCCTCCCCTCCCGGCCCCGGCCGCCCCCCACGCCTGCGCGGACGGAGCCGGGGCGACGGAGCGCGCCCGCTCTCGGAGATTTCTCCGAACAGGGCTCCGGCCGGCCTGGACGATCCGCCCGGGCATCGCGTTCCGGCCGTCATGGGACAATGAAGTACGTGCTCTTCCCCCTGGCTGACCGGTCCGGGGGCCACCTCTGATCGACTGGGATGTGCAGCACGTGCGTTTCCTCAACGACATCCAGCCCGCGTACGACCTGACCTACGACGACGTGTTCATGGTGCCGAACCGCAGCGCGGTCGGCTCGCGGCAGGACGTGGACCTCGGCTCCCCGGACGGCACGGGCACCACCATTCCGATCGTCGTCGCCAACATGACGGCCGTCGCCGGCCGCCGGATGGCCGAGACCGTGGCCCGGCGCGGCGGGCTCGTGGTCATTCCGCAGGACATCCCGATCGACGTGGTCACCGATGTCGTCTCCTGGGTGAAGAGCCGTCACCTCGTCCTCGACACCCCGATCGTGCTGTCCCCGCACCAGACCGTCGCCGACGCCCTCTCCCTGCTGCCGAAGCGCGCGCACAACGCCGGCGTGGTCGTGGACGAGGAGTTCCGGCCGGTCGGCGTGGTCACCGACGCCGACCTGTCCGGCGTGGACCGCTTCACCCAGCTCGAAGTGGTCATGTCCAAGGACCTGCTGCTGATCGACGCGGACATGGACCCGCGCGAGGCGTTCAACGCCCTCGACGCGGCCAACCGCCGGTACGCGCCCGCCGTCGGCCGGGACGGCAGGCTCGCCGGCATCCTCACCCGCAAGGGCGCCCTGCGCGCCACGCTGTACACGCCGGCCACCGACGCGCGGGGCCGGCTGCGCGTCGCCGCCGCCGTCGGCATCAACGGCGACGTCGCGGGCAAGGCCCAGCAGCTGCTGGAGGCCGGCGTCGACACGCTCGTCATCGACACCGCGCACGGCCACCAGGAGTCGATGATCGGCGCCCTGAAGCTGGTGCGCGACCTCGACCCGCAGGTGCCCCTCGTCGCGGGCAACGTCGTCGCCGCCGCGGGCGTGCGCGACCTGATCGAGGCCGGCGCGGACATCGTCAAGGTCGGTGTCGGGCCCGGCGCGATGTGCACCACCCGCATGATGACCGGCGTCGGCCGGCCGCAGTTCTCCGCGGTCCTGGAGTGCGCGGCCGAGGCACGCAGGCACGGCAAGCACGTCTGGGCCGACGGCGGGGTCCGCCACCCCCGCGACGTCGCGATGGCGCTCGCGGCCGGCGCGTCCAACGTGATGATCGGCTCCTGGTTCGCGGGCACCCACGAGTCCCCGGGCGACCTCCAGCACGACGCGCAGGGACGCCCGTACAAGGAGTCCTTCGGCATGGCGTCCGCGCGCGCGGTGCGCAACCGGACGGCGGAGGAGTCGGCGTACGACCGTGCCCGCAAGGCGCTGTTCGAGGAGGGCATCTCCACCTCCCGCATGTTCCTCGACCCGGCCCGCCCCGGCGTCGAGGACCTGATCGACTCGATCATCGCGGGCGTCCGCTCCTCCTGCACCTACGCCGGTGCCGCGACCCTGGAGGAGTTCGCCGAGAAGGCCGTCGTCGGCGTCCAGAGCGCCGCCGGTTACGCCGAGGGCAAGCCGCTGCACGCCAGCTGGACCTGAACTCCGTGACGCCCGGCCCCGTCGGCCCGGTCCCCGTCGGACCGGGCCGACGGGGCCCGGCCGTGCGCAACGGCCGCGAGCCCGCGCGCAACGAACGCGCGTCCCGCCCGGAGGAACGCAACGATCTTGCGGAGACGCGCAAGGTTGCTGCATTACGGGGGCAACTCCCCGCTCAATAGGGTTCTGCGCTGTACATGGCGTGGCGGGGACTCCGCTCGGCGGGTCCCCTGCGGGAAGGGGCACCGTCGGCCCCCGCCGCCCCGATCCGCAGCGACGAAGGAGCCGCGCGTGCTCGACCAAGGCGCACCCCCGCACAGCAGCAGTCGGACCGCATCGCCGTCCCCGGGCCCCGGCGCGCGCCTGATGCGCCGCAAGCCCGTGGAACGCCTGGTGGCGGAGGGCGGACAGGGCGAGGGCGGGTCCCTGCGGCGCTCCCTCGGGCTGTGGCAGCTCACCATGATCAGCATCGGTGCCACGCTCGGCACCGGCATCTTCGTGGTGCTCGGCGAGGCCGTCCCCAAGGCCGGTCCGGCGGTCACCCTCTCCTTCGTCGTCGCCGGCCTGACGGCGCTGTTCTCGGCGCTGTCCTACGCCGAGCTGGCGGGCACCATCCCGGTCTCCGGCTCCTCGTACTCGTACGCGTACGCGACGATGGGCGAACTGATCGCCTGGGTGTGCGGCTGGTGCCTGGTCCTGGAGTACGGCGTGTCGGTGGCCGCCGTCGCCGTCGGCTGGGGCGAGTACCTCAACGAGCTGCTCGACGGGACGATCGGCGTCACCGTCCCGGCCGCCCTGTCGGCCCCGCCCGGCGACGGCGGCGTCTTCAACCTGCCCGCGCTGATCGTGGTCCTGCTGGCCATGGCGTTCCTGCTGGGCGGCGCCCGCGAGTCCGCCCGCGCCAACACCGTCATGGTCGTCGTGAAGATCGGCGCGCTGGTGCTGTTCTGCGCCATCGGCGCGCAGGGCCTGCGCTCGGGCAACTACGAGAACTTCATGCCGCTGGGCATGGCCGGGGTCAGCGCGGCGGGAGCGACGCTGTTCTTCTCCTACATCGGCTTCGACGCCGCCTCCACCGCCGGCGAGGAGGCGAGGAACGCGCAGCGCGACCTGCCCCGCGCGATCATGCTCTCCCTCGTCGTCGTCACGGTGCTGTACGTCCTCGTCGCAGCCGTCGCCGTCGGCGCCAGGCCGTGGGAGGACTTCACCGACTCCGAGGCCGCGCTCGCCCAGATCATGCGCGAGGTCACCGGGCAGACCTTCTGGGGCACCCTGCTCGCGTTCTGCGCCGTCGTCGCCATCGCCAGCGTCGTGCTGACCGTGCTCTACGGCCAGACCCGCATCCTGTTCGCGATGTCCCGCGACGGGCTCGTGCCCAAGGTGTTCGCCCGGGTCCATCCCCGGACCGGCACGCCCCGCGCCAACACCGTGATCGTCTCCCTGTTCTGCGGCGTCCTCGCCGCCGCGATCCCGCTCGGCCGGCTCGCCGACGCCACCAGCATCGGCACCCTGTTCGCCTTCGCGCTGGTCAACGTGGCCGTCGTGGTGCTGCGCCGGACCCGCCCGGAGATGCCCCGCACCTTCCGGGTGCCGCTGTCGCCGGTGCTGCCCGCGCTGGGCTTCGCCTTCTGCCTGTGGATGATGGGCAGCCTCTCGGCCGTCACCTGGGTGGTCTTCGGTGTCTGGATGGCCGTCGGGCTCGTGTTCTACTTCGTGTACGGCTACCGCCGTTCCCGACTCGCACCATCCGAGAAGTGATCAACTCACCGTGCTGAACGATCTCGACGAACGCATCGTGCACGCCCTCGCCGAGGACGCCCGCCGCTCCTACGCGGACATCGGCCAGCTCGTCGGCCTGTCCGCGCCCGCCGTGAAACGCCGCGTGGACCGGCTGCGGGCCACCGGGGCCATCACCGGTTTCACGGTCCGGGTGGACCCGGCGGCCCTCGGCTGGGCCACCGAGGGGTTCGTCGAGATCTACTGCCGCAGCAACACCTCGCCGGAGACCATCCAGCGGGGCCTGGAGCGCTACCAGGAGGTCGTGGCCGCGTCCACCGTCACCGGGGACGCGGACGCGATCGCCCAGGTCTTCGCCTCCGACATGCGCCACTTCGAGCGGGTCCTGGAGCGGATCGCGGGGGAGCCGTTCGTGGAGCGCACCAAGTCCGTGCTGGTGCTGTCGCCGCTGCTGCGCCGGTACTCGTCGGGAGCGCCCGCATGATCGGCGGACGGTTCCGCCCGGTCCGCCTACCATCGGTGTCATGACCTGGCGACATTGATCCACCGGCCGTGCCTCCCGGGGGCCGCCCCGGACGCCGTACCTCCGGCGTCCGGATCGTCCCTGCGGGAAGGCCTCATGACACTCTCGTCCCCGCGTGTGCCCGCCGCCGGCGTGCGGCGGCTCACGGTCACGCTGTACGGCTACGCGTTCCTCCACGACCTGATCCCGCTCTACCCGGTGTACGCGCTGCTGTTCGGCGACGCCGGTCTGTCCCTGTGGCAGATCTCCTCCCTGTTCGCGGTGTGGTCGGTCACGAGCCTGGTGCTGGAGGTCCCCTCCGGCGCCTGGGCCGACGCCGGCTCCCGCCAGCGGCTGCTGTGGCTGGGCCCGCTGCTCACCGCCGCCGGCTTCGCCCTGTGGGTGCTCGTCCCGTCGTACCCGGCCTTCGCGCTCGGCTTCGTGCTGTGGGGCGCCGGGGAGGCGCTCGGCTCGGGCGCGCTGGAGGCGCTGGTCCACGACGAACTGGACCGGCTCGGCGCGGCCGGCCGGTACGCCCGCGTCATGGGCCGGGCCCGGGCGGCGGGCCTGCTGGCCGTGATGGCGGCGATGGGGCTCGCCGGGCCGGTGTTCGCGCTCGGCGGCCACCCGGCCGTGGCGGCGGCGAGTGTGCTGGCCTGCCTGCTGGCGGCGGCGACGGCGACCCGTCTCCCCGAGCACCGCGGGACCGGGACCGCCGGCGGGAGCCGGGCCGCGGTCCTGCGGACCGCGCTCGCCGAGGCCCGCGCCGACCGGTCCGTGCGCCGGGCTCTGCTGCTGGTCCCGGCCGTGACCGCGGTGTGGAGCGCGCTCGACGAGTTCTCACCGCTGCTGGTGCGGGACACCGGCGTGGCGGACACCACGGTCCCGTATCTGCTGCTGCTGATCTGGGCGGCGGCCACCGCCGGCGGCCTGATGGCCGGGCCGGGCGAGCGCCTGGGCACGGCCGGACTCGCGGCCCTGCTCGCGGGCGCCGCGCTCGCCCTGGCCGCCGGCGCCGCGACGGGCGCCCCGGCCGGCGTCGTCCTCGTCGCCCTCGCCTTCGGCGGGTTCCAGCTGGCGAGCGTGCTGGCCGACGCCCGGCTCCAGCAGCGCATCGACACCGCCGGGCGGGCCACGCTGACCTCGGCCGCGGGCCTGGGCACCGGGCTGGCCACCGTCGCCGTGTACGGCGCGTACGCGGCGGCCGGCTCGGTGACCGCGCACCGCACCGTGTTCGTGTGGAGCGCGGTGCCGTACCTGGTGACGGCGCTGCTGCTGGCGCTCACGGCACGGGCCGCCGCGACACGACCGTGACGCCGCCC
>NZ_BAAATK010000091.1:0-14197 GCF_039533365.1 Streptomyces glaucus | reverse complement strand
CCGCAGGGGACCGCGGCCCGTCAGCCCCTACGACAACACGAGTTCAACCTCAGTAACGACCGCTTCAGCAACTTCGCTGAGATTCGCGGAATCTTCGCTGAGACAGGTCACCGCTGTCCTGCCTCACTCAATCGAGTCGTTCTCTCGACGAACCGAGTCGTCCGGGCTTCTGCCTCAGCGAACCCGGTCGCGCGGCCGAGCGCGCTGGGGGTGCTGGACGGCTGTACCGGCTGGGACGGATCGGGCGGGGCCGTGCATCGAGTTGTCGTACGTCGACGCGGTACACGGGCCTTGCCGGCGTCCGCCGCGGGACTGTGTGACGGGCCGGTTCGAGGGTGCCGATCCGGTGCGTACGTTCCGGTGGTCGCGCGGTGAGCGTCGTTCTCCGGGTTGGTACCGGGCGGCGACGACAGGGCGGCACGTCGGCTTCGAACGCGCCCTGGAACCGGCCCTGCCCGAATTCCCCGACGCGGACTCCGACTCCGAGGCTGCCGACGAGCCCGGCGCCGCCGGCCGTCCGCGCTCAGCCCCGCACACCGCCATCCGGCGTCCCGCCTGCCGTCGTTGCGGATACGCCGCAAGGATCACCATGCCCGTGACCTGATGGACCGCTCATGACCGTAACGTCTGTCCCCGCCACCGCCTCCGGATCGGCAACGGCATCGCCGACGCCGACGAGCAAGCCGACATCGGCAGACTCCCCGACACGCTACGAGCCCGGAGACACCACCGAAACCCGATCGCCCGCCACGGCCGCCGCCGGGTTCGCAACGCCTGTCCGGATGCGCGAAAGATCTACTTCGCCCGGCTGCGGCAGTCCGCCGACCCGTTCGATCTGCTCGCCGCTGCACGCCACATCCTCACCGACGGCACCGGGAAACCGCCCTCTCCCGGCCTGACGCTCACGACGGTCCTCCACCTTCGAGTCGTGGCGCTCGCCGGACTTCCCGCCGGCCGGGAACGGGAACGCCGCGCCGTCGCCACCGGTCACGTCACCTGGCTCGTCGCCACCTGGCTCGCCGAGCGGATCACCGTCCGCAACGTCCTTCTCGGCCACGTCCCCAAGGATCGCGAGGTCCCCCTGATCCAATGGGCCGAGCAGCATTTCTCCACCCACAAGTCCGTCGCCCTCCACCGAAGCCCGAGGATCTGCGACGCGTTCTTCCCCCGCGAAACGATTCCGCCACCGCGCCAGCCCCATGAAGCCGACGCGGAAACACGGTGGAGCCCGTCCCCCCTCCTACCGCTGCCGGGCCTGAGTACAGCCGGGTCGTGCGGCGGCCCGGACGGGGGTCACACGGCGAGGGCGCCGCCGACGAAGGTACGTTCCGGCGGTGACGCCACGAGTTCGACCGTGGTGCCGGCGCGGAGGTCGTCACCGACGACGCGCGTGATCGCGTCGGTGAGCGCGGCGCCGAGGCGCGCGGTGATCTGGGCGGCGTCGGGGCGGTCGAAGACGCCGGCGCGGACGCCCAGGATCACCGAGGCGTTTGTGTCCACGGCCTTGCCGCCCTGCGCGAAACGGCCTGCGGGGACTCCGGTCAGGCGGATGCTCACGAGGTCGCGGGCCCATGCGCCATAGACGTCGACGATCGCGTCGGTCAGTGCGGCGATGAGCATGGGCTCGTTCCCGGTCAGCCTGTTCTCTGGAAGGTGGACGGCCAGATGCGGCATAGTGGACCTCGTTCCCTTTGAATCCAAAGCCTTTGTTTTTAAAGGTATCCGGAAGAGGTCGCCGATGTCCACGGAATCGGACGGTCCAGCCGTCGATGAGGCCGTCCGCACCCTGCTGTTGCTCATGCCACGGCTCGTGGGCCGCGCCAAGCGCCTGCCCATGCCTCCGGCGCTCCAGGGTCTGGACCTGGCACCGCGACACCTCGCACTGCTGGCCCACCTCGAGTACGACGGCCCCACCAGCGTCAACGAACTGGCCGCTCGGCTGGAAGTGGCCCCGACGACTGTCAGCCTCATGGTCAGCGAGCTGTCACGGCCGGGCGTCCTGCAGCGCACTGCCGATCCCGCCGACCGCCGCCGCCGCATCATCGCCATCGCCCCCGCCTACGCCGCGCCGATCGGCGAATGGCTCTCTCGCAGCGCCTCTGCCTGGGAAGACGTCATGCGCGGTCTCACCCCTGCGGAACGCGCCACGGTCATCACCGCCCTGCGCGCCTACGAGGCCGCCTTGGAGCAGGCGGGCGACCAGCATCGGAACGCGCAGCTGCGTTAGCGGGCCGAGATCTGTCTCGACGAACCGGGTCCCCGCGTCCCACCTCATCCGGTCCACGCAGGTCAGCTCAGGGACGGACGACCAACTTCGTCGAGCCAGGACGGCACCACCGCCGGCGGAGCCGACCGGGCCGCCCGCGTCCGGCACGGCGGCACCGGTCCGGAGAGCGGCCCGGCACGGCCCGGACCCCGCGTCCCCCGGTACCGGACCTCGCGTCCCCGGGTGCCGGGAGCCCGCCGCCCGCCCCGCCGGACCGGTCCAGCACTCCCGGATTGGCCTTGGCCCGCGGCTCCGCCGGGCCCTTAGCGTCGGGGCATGCGCATCCGAATCGTCGACGCCTTCACCGACCGGCCCTTCGCCGGCAACCCCGCCGGGGTCCTGCTCCTCGACGCCTTCCCGGAGGACGGCTGGCTCCAGCAGGTGGCCCTGGAGGTCAACCACGCCGAGACCGCCTTCGCCCACCGTCTGCCCGAGGGCGGCGAGGCCGACTGGGCGCTGCGCTGGTTCACCCCCGCCACCGAGGTCGCGATGTGCGGTCACGCCACGCTCGCCACGGCCCACGTCCTGCACACCACCGGCGCCCACGAGGGCCCCGTACGGTTCGCCACCCGCAGCGGCGTCCTCATCGCCACCCCCGGCGAGGACGGCTCGATCACCCTGGACTTCCCGACCGCCCCGCTCACCCCGGCCGACGTCCCCGAAGGGGTCGCCGAGGCCCTGGGCGCCGAGCCGCGCGCGGCTCGCGACACCGGCCCGGACGTCGGCGACCTGGTCCTCGAACTCGCCGACGAGAAGACCGTCCGCGCCCTGACCCCCGACCACAAGGCCCTCGCCGCCTACTCCGAGCGCGGCGTCATCGCCACCGCCCGCGCCGAGGATCCCGCCCGGGGCTACGACTTCGTCTCCCGCTGCTTCTTCCCGAACGTCGGCATCGACGAGGACCCGGTCACCGGCAGCGCGCACACCGCTCTCGCCCCGTACTGGTCCGCGCTCCTGGGCCGTACCGACCTCACCGGCCTGCAGGCCTCACCCCGCTCCGGCCTCGTCCGCACGCGGCTGCGCGGCGACCGCACCCTGCTGAGCGGTCGCGCCGTGACGGTCATCGACGGCGAGCTGCTGGCCGGCGGCTGAGCCGGCGGAACGGGGGCGTGCGGCGGCGACGTACGCCCCCATTCACGCCGTCGGCAGCCAGTCCACCTTCCCGGCCAGCAGCGCGTATCCGACGAAGGCGCCGATGTCGAGCAGCGAGTGCGCCACCACCAGGGGTCCCACCCGGCCCCAGCGCCGGTACAGGTACACGAACACCACGCCCATCACCATGTTCCCGATGAAGCCGCCGATGCCCTGGTAGAGGTGGTACGAGCCGCGCAGCACGGCGCTGGCGGCCAGCGCGGCGGCCGGGGTCCAGCCCAGCCGGTCGAGCCGGTGCAGCAGGTAGCCGACCACGACGACCTCCTCCAGCACGGCGTTCTGCACGGCCGAGAGGACCAGCACGGGGTGTTTCCACCACACGTCGGGCAGCGCCTCGGGCACCACCGTGAGGTTGAAGCCGAGGCCCCGGGCGGCCAGGTAGAAGGCGATGCCGGTGCTGCCGATGACGGCCGCGACCACGGCGCCGCGGCCCAGGTCCGGCCAGGGCCGGGTGCGGTCGAAGCCGAGGGTGCGCAGGCTCTCCCGCTCCCGCAGCAGGAAGTGCGCGACGAGCGCGACCGGGACGAGTGCCGTGGCGATCCCGAAGAGCTGCCAGGCGAGGTCCAGCCAGGGGCGGCCGGGCGCGGCCGAGGCGTTGAGGGTGGCCGCCTGGTCCTTCAGACCGCCCGGCCTGGTGACCGAGCCGATGAAGCTGATCAGGGCGGACACCCCGCTCGCGCCGAGCGAGAGCCCCAGCACGAGCAGCAGTTCGTCGCGGAGGATCCGCCGCGAGAGCGGCTCCTGGGGAGAGGGGTCGGCCGCCGGGCCCGCCTGCGCCTGCACGCCTGCCTCCAGTCGGGTCGTCACCGTCCCGGCCGGACGGCCGGGACCGGACGTCACAGCATGCCCGATCGACGTGAGGCGGGCACCGGCGGCCCCTCGGCTCCGGGCCGCTCCGGGCCGCGCGGCCTCAGCCCGTCGCCACCGGCTCCGGCAGGCCCACCGGCCACAGGTGCACGGGGTCGCCCTTGTGCACGAGCTCGCAGTACCGCCGGGTCGTCGCCGCCAGCGCGGCCTCCCGGCTCAGGCCCGCCTCCAGAGCCCGGTGGAAGGTGGCCGCCTGCCAGGTCGCGCCGTTGGCCCGGCGCCGGCACCGCTCGTCGATCACGCCCAGGTAACGGTCGCGGTCGGCGGGCTCGACCCCCCACGCGTCCAGGCCGGCCTCGGCCAGCGGCAGCAGTTCGTCGCGCACGAGGGTGACGGCGTCGATCTCGGCCGTACCGCCGTGCCTGCCCCGGCGGGGCCACTGGAAGCGGGCGTCGATGCCGTGGCGGCAGGCGGCCTCGAAGTTGGCCGCGGCCGCCTCGAACGGCAGCCGGGTCCACACCGGCCGCGCGTCCTCGGCGAGGGCGCGGACCAGGCCGTAGTAGAAGGCCGCGTTGGCGATGACGTCCGTGATGGTGGGCCCGGCGGGCAGCACCCGGTTCTCCACGCGCAGGTGCGGGACGCCGTCGGCGACGTCGTAGACCGGCCGGTTCCAGCGGTAGACGGTGCCGTTGTGCAGGACCAGCTCGGCCAGCTTCGGGACGCCGCCCGCGTCCAGCACCTCCAGCGGGTCCTCGTCGTCGCAGATCGGCAGCAGGGCCGGGAAGTAGCGCAGGTTCTCCTCGAAGAGGTCGTGCGCCGAGGAGATCCACCGCTCGCCGAACCAGGTGCGCGGCCGCACGCCCTGGGCCTGCAGCTCGGGCGGGCGGGTGTCGGTGGACTGCTGGAACAGCGGGGGCCGCGACTCGCACCACAGCTCGCGGCCGAACAGGAACGGCGAGTTGGCGCCGACGGCGATCTGCGCGGCGGCGACCGCCTGTGCCGCGTTCCACACGTCGGCGAAGCGGGCCGGCGTCACCTGGAGGTGCAGTTGCACCGAGGTGCAGGCGGCCTCGGGCGCGATGGACTTCGAGGTGCAGGTCAGGCGCTCGACACCGGCTATGTCGAGCTTGAAGTCCTCGCCGCGGGCGGCCACGATCTGGTCGTTGAGCAGGGTGTAGCGGTCGACGTCGGAGAGGTTGGACGACACCAGGTCGTCCCGGTCGAGCGTCGGCAGGATGCCGATCATCACGATTCCCGCGTCCAGCTCCCCGGCCTTCCGGTCGGCATATGCCAGCGAAGTGCGGAGTTCCTCCGCGAGCTGGTCGAATACCCGCCCGCCCAATCGGTGTGGAGCTATGTTGACTTCCAGATTGAACATGGCGAGTTCTGTTTGGAAGTCGCGGCTCGCGATCCGCTCGAGGACTTGCCCGTTCAACATTTTCGGCATGCCGTCGTCCCCGACGAGATTCAGCTCGATCTCCAGCCCCATCAGGTTCTTGGGGCGGTCGAACCGCTTCTCCGCCAGGAGTCGCTCCAGGCCCGTCAGGCACCGCTGGAGCTTGTCGCGGTAGCGCTGGCGATCGGACAGGTCGAACTGACCCGCCACGACCTTCTCCCCCATCGAAGCGTCCCTCCTCGGATGGGCGGGCCGAAGATCCCGCCGCCGGTGTCCCGGTCAGGTGGGATGATGCCCAGCCGAGACGATCGATAACGTCCCCGGACCCACCCGGCAGCCGCTACGCTGATCGGATGTGTCCAGCGGCACATTCGCCGGGCATGGCGCACCGCGCACTTTCGGTTACTCCGCGAACTCGTGGAAAACACCGACCATAATTGGCCGACCACTTCGCGGGTATTACCCGAGGTCATCGCAGCGCACCCGGCCCGGAATCGGGATGATTCCCATATATCGCCGACCGAATGTACTCTTGTTCTGCTTGCCGGAATCAGCTAGTTGAAACATAGTCTGAACACGCGTCGTATAAACTCCGCGAACAAGGCAGAGAAGGCTGGCGCCCCCGTCGGGGGATCCTGCCGCCGGAATCTCGCACGGCAGCCCTCATCCCCGCTCCGCGTCTCCGGAGTCCCGGACCCGGGCCCCCGCCTCTCTGACCTCGTGAGCTGACAGCGTCGTCCGCCCCGCCACGCCCCGCCCTCGCGCCGTCGTGCCTTCGAATGAGAGGCGACCCACCATGCCGCTGCATGTCCCTCCGGCTCCCGCGCCCGCCCTTCGCTCCGTCCTCGCCGCGCTCTCCTCGCCCGCCGCGGTCCGCGAGGCCCGAACTCCCTCCCTGCTCGCGGCCGCGGGCCCGGTCACACCCGAGCTCGCGCTGCCCGTGCACGTCCTGGACGGCATCACCGCCGGGGGCACGGCCACCACCCGGCTGACCGGATGGCGCTTCCTGCTCCGCTGCGGCGACCGCACGGTGGCCGCGGCGGAGACCAAGCCGACGCCCGACGGCTGGGCCTTCTCGCACTTCTTCGAAGGCCCCTACATCACCTCGACCGAGCGGGCGCTGCATCAGGCGGAGGCGGTGACGCAGCCCTACCAGCCGCGGCTGCTGTCGGTCCCCGGCCTCTACATGCTCACGCTGTGGCTGCACGGCGACTGCACGGCGGACGCCGCCACCGGTCATCCCGCCGCCACCGACCTCCTCGTACCGCTGGCGCCGGCGCCGCCCGGCATCGCCGCCCATCGTCCGTACCGGGCCGCCGACCTGCTTCCGGCACTGACCCCCCGGACGACCCCGGTGCGGCTGCTGCGCGAACCCGCCTGAGGGCCGCGCCACCGCGCCCGTCCGCGCCCCGCCGCCGTGTTCCGGGCGGCGGGGCGCGGCTCCCTTCCCGGTCCTTCCGTTCCCCGCCCCTTCGCCCCGCTCCCTCCGCTCCCACCTCCGCGCATCCGGCCTCTCCGCTTCCCGTCTCCCCGAGCCCGGTCCGCCCCGTCCCGGTCCCTCCGTCCCGGTTCCTCCGTCCCGGGCTCCCCGCTCCGGGTTCCCCCGATCCCGGTCCTTTCGCACCCGGCTCCGCCGAACCCGGGCCGTGCCGGCCCCGGGCCTTCTCCGGATCGCTTTCCTTCCCCCCTTCCGAACGTCCTTCCGGAACGATCCGCCCACGCGAGCGCCGGATCGCTCCAGGAGCGGTGAAGGGCTCCGGCGCGGCCGGACTAGCCCGGTTCGGCCAGGCCGAACCATCCGAAGTGACGGTGCAGTTGAGCTGAACCGCCCGGGCGGGTGGTGCGTCATGAACCGGTGAGAAGCGGTGCCGCGAAATCCCTGCGGATCGATGTCCGGGGGACAACACTGGGTTCGGACCGACCCACACACCGGGGGACGCCATGAATGACACGCCAGAGCGAAAGATCCCGCCCATGTGCCAGCACCAGCCGCCGTGCCCCTCAGCCGACTCCGCCGACCGGGAATCCGCCCGTCTCGTGGCGCACCACCCGGAGCAGGGATGGAGCCTGCTGTGCAACGGCGTCGTCCTCTTCGAGGACACCGGTGAGCTCCTGCCGGACGGCCGGATCATCGACCCGCACCGCCCGCTGGATCCCAGCCGGGTGATGACCGCGGCCTGAGACGCCACCGGGCGGCGGCACACCCCGCCCGGAGATCCGAGGGGCCGGACGCAGACCCTCCTGCGCACCGGCCCCGACGTGTGTCCGAGGAGATCACAGCGCGTGGTCCCCCTTGTCCGTCGCGCTCCCCCGTGCCTCCCCGTGCCCCTCTCGTCCTCTCCGTCCTCTTCGCTCCCCGCCCGGCCTGTCCCCGTCCCGCCGACGCTCACGGCCCGGCCTGTCCCCGTCCCGCCGGCAGTCACGGCCCGGCCGGAGCGCCCCGCGCGGGCACTCCCCCGGGACGGCTTCCCACAGATGCCCGTCTTCCGGAAGACTCCTGGAAGTTTCACACCCCGGGGTGCCGAAGTTCCGGGTGCGTGTACGCGGCGGACGCGCCATGCGTCGACGGAGGTGGGGAAGTGGCAGCACGCGGGGCCGGCGCCGAGGTGCCTTCCGAGGAGCGGGGCCGGGTCACCATCACGGAGATCGCCCGGCAGGCCGGGGTCTCGGTGCCGACCGTGTCCCGGGTCGTCAACGGCCGGTCCGACGTGTCGCCGGACACCCGGGCCAGAGTCGAGGACCTGCTGCGCCGGTACGGCTACCGCAGGCGCCCCGCGGCCTCCGGCGCCCGCGCCGCCCTGCTCGACCTGGTCTTCGACGACCTCGACAGCCCCTGGGCGGTGGAGATCATCCGGGGCGTGGAGGAGGTCGCCCACGCGGCCGGGGTGGGGACCGTGGTGTCGGCGATCCACGGGCGCTCGGGCGATGCCCGCGAGTGGATGCGCAACCTGCGGGCCCGCGCCTCCGACGGCGTCATCCTGGTCACCTCGGCCCTGGAGCCCGTCCTCCACGAGGAGTTGCGCATCCTCGGCGTGCCGCTGGTGGTCGTCGACCCGGCGGGCTCGCCCGCGCTGGACGTGCCCACCGTCGGCGCCGCCAACTGGTCGGGGGGCATGGCCGCGACCGAGCACCTGCTGGCGCTGGGCCACCGCAGGATCGGTCTGATCGCCGGGCCGCCCCGCCTGCTGTGCTCACGGGCCCGGCTCGACGGCTACCGTGCCGCCCTGGAAGGTGCCGGGGTGCCGTTCGACGACTCCCTGGTCGTGCCCGGCGACTTCCGGCCCGAATCCGGGTTCACCGGCTGCACCGCCCTGCTGGACCTCCCCGAGCCGCCGACCGCGGTGTTCGCCGCCAGCGACCAGATGGCGCTCGGCGCGATCGAGGCGCTGCGCCGGCGCGGACTCAGGGTCCCGGAGGACATGAGCGTGGTCGGTTTCGACGACCTTCCGGAAGTCCGCTGGTCGGCTCCGCCGCTGACCACGGTCCGTCAGCCACTCGCCGACATGGGCGAACTGGCCGTCCGTACGGTCCTGCGCCTGACCCGCGACGAGCGGCCGGCCGCCCCCCGGGTGGAACTGGGCACGGAACTGGTGGTCCGCGCCAGCACGGCGCCTCCGGCGACGACGGGCTGACGGACCGGCGCGGGCCGGCCGGAGCGGGACGCCGCCCCGGCCGGCCGCGCGAAAGGGCGTCCCGCCGTCACCGCCCGGCAGGACGCCCCTTCGCGCCTCCGTCGCCCTGCGCTACCGTCCGCCCAGCGCCTCCCGGATCGCGAAGTACGCGGGCTTCGGGCGCAGTTGCTCGTCCCACGGCAGGGCCGCGCCCTCGCCCGGGAAGACCCCCGGTATCCACGAGTACTTGTCGGTGTAGTCCCACAGCGTGATGCCCACGCACCGGCGCACCGCCAGGCAGGCCTTCGTCAGATCCCGGTACCACGCGGCCTGTGTGGCCAGCTTCGTTTCGTCCGCGGGCAGCTGCATGCGGACGTCGACCTCGGTGAGGGCCGTGTCGAGACCGAGCCGGGAGAAGCGGCGCAGGTTCTCCTCCAGGGTGGCCGGATAGCCGTACTGCAACGCCAGATGGGTCTGGAAGCCGATGCCGTGCAGCGGAACGCCCTCGGCCCTCAGCTCCTTGGCGAGCCGGTGGTAGGCGTCGCTCTTCGGGCCGATCGCCTCGATGTTGTAGTCGTTGAGGTACAGCTTCACGTGCGGGTCGGCCTGGTGCGCCCAGCGCAGCGCGTCGGCGATGTAGCCGGGCCCGAGCGTCTTGTGGAAGACCGTCTCCCGGTAGGTGCCGTCCTCGTTGAAGGCCTCATTGACAACGTCCCAGGCGAACACCTTGCCCCGGTAGTGCCGCACCTGCGTCTGGATGTGCTTCTTCAGTACGGCCCTGAGCTCCGCGGCCGTCCACTCCCGGCCGGTGAGCCAGTCCGGCAGCTGGCTGTGCCAGACCAGGGTGTGGCCGCGCACCTTCTGGTGGTGGGCGCGGGCCAGGTCGACGATCTCGTCGCCCTGGGAGAAGTCGAAGACGCCCCGCTCGGGTTCGGTGGCGTACCACTTCATGCCGTTGCCCGGGGTGATCTGGTCGAACTCGCTGCCGAGCAGCGCCGTGTACGGGGCGTCGGTCAGCTCGGGGTTGTCGGTGGCGCTGCCGAAGTAGCGGCCGTGCCGCTGCGCGAGCTCGGCGAGGGTGGGCGCCGGGCGGTGCCGTTCGTCCGCCTGGGCCGCGGGGCCGGTGGCCAGTCCCGCGGCGACCAGGGCGGCGGCGAGCGCGCCGGCGAGTCTGAGCCGGGTACGGGAGCGGATCGTCGTACGCGACGTGCGCATGCTGCGACTCCTCACGGTCGGGTGATGGGGGTCCCCCGCTCGACCGGAGGCCGAGAGCTCGGGGGGCGTGCCTCCGCGGGCGCCGGTCATCCCTTCGTGGCGCCGGCGGTGAGGCCGCCGACGAGCTGGCGCTCGGCGACCGAGTAGAAGGCCAGGGCGGGCACCATGGCCAGCACGAGGTAGGCGAAGACGCGGGCGGTGTCCGCCGAGTACTGGCCCTGGAACTGCTGGACGCCGATGGGGACGGTCCACCAGGTGGACTCGGTGAACACCAGCAGCGGCAGGAAGAAGTTGTTCCAGCTGGTGACGACGGCGAGCACCGAGACCGTGCCGAGCGCGGGCCGCGCCATGGGCAGCAGCACCCGCCAGAAGAAGCCGAGCGGACCGCAGCCGTCGAGCGTGGCCGCCTCCTCCAGCTCGCCGGGGATCTCCCGGAAGAAGCCGCGCAGGATGACGATGGTCATCGGCAGGCCGAAGGCGGCCTGCGGGAGGATCACGCCGAGCGGGTTGTCCAGCAGGCCCATCGAGCGCAGCAGCAGGAACAGCGGCAGGGCCGCGACCGCGAAGGGGAACATCAGCCCCATCGTGAACAGCGTGAACAGCACCTCCCGCCCGCGGAAGGCGAACCGGGCGAAGGAGAAGGCGGCGAGCGCGGACACCGCGACGACCAGGACGGTGGTCGCCACCGCGATGAGCGTGCTGTTGCCGACCAGCCGCCAGAAGTCGCCCGAGCCGAGGATGTCGGTGTAGTTGGAGAACACCCACGGGTCGGGCAGCCCGACCGGGTTGCGGGAGAGCTGGTCGGTGGACTTGAAGCCGGACAGCACCGCGTAGAACAGCGGCACGGCCATGACCGCGCCGACGGCGACCAGGACGACGTGCAGGGGCAGGGCCGTCTTCCCCCTGCGGGACTTGACCGTCACTTGCCCTCTCCCCTCATCGTCGTGGTGGCCCCCTGGAGGTCGCGGCGGAGCACGAACCGCTGGTAGGCGAGGGCGAAGACGAGGCTGATGCCGAACATGGCCACGCTGATCGCGCTGGCATAGCCGACCTGGTAGCGCTTGAAGCCGTACTGGAACATGGTCACGGCCATGGTCTCGGAGTGGTGGTCGGGCCCGCCCTGGGTGATCACCCACACCAGGTCGAACAGCTGGATCGCCCCGATCACGGACAGGAAGACGCTGATGCGCAGGGTGGGCGCGAGCAGCGGCAGGGTCACGCTGCGGAAGCGCTGCCAGGGGCCGGCGCCGTCGATGAGCGCGGCCTCCGTCAACTCACGCGGGAGGGACTGGAGTCCGGCCAGGTAGAGCATCATGTGGAAACCGAAGTACTTCCAGGTCATGACGAGGAACAGGGTGGCCATGACCATGGACGGGTCGGCGAACCACTCCCCGCCCACCCCGTCGAGCCCCACCTTGCCCAGGAGGTTGTCGGCGAGGCCGTCGCCGGGGGCGAAGATCATGCTGAACAGCACGCCGGTGATGGCCTCGGACAGCACGTACGGCGCGAAGAACAGCATCCGGTACACGGCCCGGCCCCGCAGTTTCTGGTTGAGCAGCACGGCCATGGCGAGCGCGAACGGCAGCTGGACGGCGAGCGAGAGCAGCACCAGGACCAGGCAGCGCCACAGGTCGCCGAGGAAGACCGGGTCCTTGACGAGCCGGGTGAAGTTGTCCGCGCCGATGTAGTCGGAGGGCATGCCGAAGCCGCCCCAGCGGAAGAAGGCGGCGTACAGCGCGAACAGGATCGGCAGCAGCACCAGGACGCCGAACAGCATCAGGGCGGGCAGCTGGAAGCCGACCGCGGTGAGCCAGTTCAGCGTCCGCCGCCGGCTGCGCCCCCGGCCCGCGGCAGTGGACGGAGGCGGCAGGCCGGTGTCGGGTCCGGTCCGCTTGTCCGGCAGGAACGTGGAGGTCATCGCGGGCTACTGCTCTTCCTTCGCGGTCTGCGTGATCGACTCGGTGACCTGCTCGGGCGACCGGGAGCCGGTGACGAGCGCGCCGACGCTGTCGTTGATCTCCTGGCCGAGCGCGGGCGCGTACGCCTGGTCGAGGTAGAGCTGGAAACCGGTGGCGCCCTTCAACTGCCGTTGCACCGCCTGGAGATTGGGGTCGGTCAGGGCGTCCTCGGCCGCCGGGACGACCGGGAGGACACCGGTCTTCTCGACCAGTTCGCGGTCGGTGGTGGCCGAGGCGAAGAACTTCAGGAAGTCGACGGCCTCCTGCGGGGCCCCGGCGCGCAGGGCGTGGCCGCCGCCCCCGCCGAACACCTCGGTGAGGGCGCCCTTGCCGCCCTCCACCTCGGGGAAGGGGAAGAAGCCGAGGTCCTTGCCGAGTCCCTTGCCGGAGTCCGCCTGCACCACGGGGGCCCACTGGCCCATGAGCTCCATCGCCGCCCTGCCGTTGCCGACGGTGGCGGCCTGCCCGGTGGGGGTGGAGTAGGCGGCGCCGAGGAAGCCCTTCTGGAACGGCTGGAGGTCGGCCAGTTCCCTGAGGTGCTTCCCGGCCTCGACAAACGCGGCGCCGGTGAAGTCCTTGTCGTCGCCGGCCTTCTCCAGGGCGTCGGCGCCGCCGATGCGCATCGCCAGATAGGCCCAGTAGTACATGCCGGGCCACTTCTCCTTGCCGGCCAGGGCGATGGGGGTGATGCCCGCGGACTTCAGCTTGCGCACGGCGTCGAGGAAGCCGCTCCAGGTGGTGGGGGGCGTGGCGATGCCGGCCTTCCTGAAGAGCGCCTTGTTGTACCAGAAGCCGACCATGCCGATGTCGAACGGGATGCCGTAGACCCTGTCGTCGACCAGGTACGGCTCCTTCGCGACCGGCAGCAGGCCGTCGGCCCACTCCTTGGTCCGGTCCGTGAGGTCCTCGACGAGCCCGGCGTCGACCTGCTGCTTCAGCACGCCGCCGCCCCAGGTGTGGAAGATGTCCGGCAGCTTCCCGGAGGCGATCAGCGCGGTCATCTTCGCCTTGTAGGCGTCGTTCTCGAACTGGACGATCTTGACCTTGACGTTGGGGTGCTGCGCCTCGAACTTCCGGGCGAGGCCCGCCCACACGTCCTTGGTCGGCTGGGTGGTGGAGATGTTCCACCATTCGATCGTGGTCGTCCCCGACGACCCTCCGTCCGAGTCTCCGCCACAGCCGCTCAGTGCCGTCATGCCCAGACCGGCCGCGGCGGAGGCCGCCAGGAAGCCGCGGCGGGACAGTGCCGGGTCGCCCATCATGCGCTCCTCTTGGGTACAGGACGGCGCGTCCACGCCCGTCCGTATGATCGAAACTTTCGGAGAAAGTTCTGAAAGATGCGTTGCTGCCGCACCCTAGAGACAGCGCCTAAACGGTGGCAACCCCCTGTACGCGGTGAATCTGCGATCAACTGGCGTCACATCCGGGGAGTTTGGCCCGGCGGGCCCGCATCGGGAGCCGGAATCACGGTCCGGGCGCCCACCCGTACCGGTCGAAAACGACCCGGCCTCCGAGGGCGCGCCCGCCGATCATCCGGCCGGCACCGCTCCGCCGGGACGCGCCCGGCGGCCGGGCGCGACGGCGGGCGATACGGAGGACGCGGAGGACGCGGAGAACGCGGAGGACGCCGGGCAGGCCCGGACGACCGGCGGCACCGGCCCGCGGGCCGCGCCGTGCCGCGCGGGACCGGTTCGGACGAGCACGCCCGTCACCGCCCCGGCGGCTCCGGCGCCGGGGCGGTGAGCCGCGTCCGGGCGGGCCGGGAGTCCGGCGCGCCCGGCGGCCCCGGCCG
>NZ_BAAATK010000090.1:0-14409 GCF_039533365.1 Streptomyces glaucus | reverse complement strand
CCGGTCACGAGCCGCAGCAGCCGCCCGCCGGAGCCTCCGGGGCGGTCGCCGCCGCCGCGGCGGGCGAGCCGGGGCGCAGGAGCCGCGGCGCGGGCGCCGCGCAGCAACCGCTCTCGGCCCGCTGTGCGCCGGGGGCGTCGAACAGGCCCGGGCCGCCGCAGACCCCGGTCTCGGGGAGGGCGAGCTCGACGCGGTCGGCGGCCTCGGTGTCGCCGGCGACGGCCGCGGCGACGGAGCGGACCTGCTCGTACCCGGTCATGGCCAGGAAGGTGGGGGCGCGCCCGTAGGACTTCGCGCCGACCAGGTAGACGCCCCGCTCGGGGTGGGAGAGCTCGCGGTGGCCGTGCGGGCGGACGGTGCCGCAGGAGTGCCGGTTGGGGTCGATCAGCGGGGCGAGGGCGGCCGGGGCCTGGAGGCGCTCGTCCAGGTGCAGGCGGACCTCGGACAGGAAGGACAGGTCGGGCCGGAACCCGGTCAGCACGATCGCTTCGTCGACCGGGTCCAGGCGGCGCCCGTCCTCGCCCGCCAGGACCAGGCGGCCGTCGGCGGTGCGCTCGATCGCCTCGGTGCGGAAGCCGGTGACCGCGTCCGCGCAGCCGTCGTCGACGGCGGCCTTCGCGGCGAGCCCGAGGGCGCCGCGGGCGGGGAGCCGGTCGGCCTCGCCGCCCCCGAAGGTGGAACCGGACAGGCCGCGGCGCAGGATCCACACCGCCTTCGTGCCCGCGCCGTCGTCGGACCGCGCCAGGCCGGCCAGACCGGCGAGGGCGGTGAAGGCGGAGGCGCCGGATCCGACGACCGCGGTGCGGCGCCCGGCGTACCGGGCGCGGACGGCCGGGTCCGCCAGGTCCGGGACGCGGTAGACGATCCGGTCGGCCGCGGCCTTCTCGCCGAGGGCGGGCAGGCCGCTGCCGCCGGCCGGGGACGGGGTGCCCCAGGTGCCGGAGGCGTCGACGACCGCGCGGGCGAAGACGCGCTCCTCCCGGCCGTCGGCGTGGGCGACGTGCACGACGAGGGGCTGGGTCTCGCGGCCGGCGTCGACGACCCGGTCCCGGCCGGCGCGCGAGACACCGGTGACCCGGACGCCCAGCCGTACGCGGTCGCCGAGGACGTCGGCGAGCGGCTGCAGGTAGAACTCGGCCCAGTCCCCGCCGGAGGGGTGGGCGGCCGGGTCGGGCCGCGTCCAGCCGGCCGGGGCGAGGAGCTTCTCGGCGGCCGGGTCGACGACCTCGCCCCAAGGGGAGAACAGGCGCACGTGCGACCACTCGCGCACCGCGGCGCCGGCGGCCGGACCGGCCTCCAGGACGAGGGGCGCGATGCCCCGGCCGACCAGGTGGGCGGCGGCGGCCAGGCCGGTGGGCCCGGCTCCGATCACGACGACGGGCAGGTGGGTGGCGGGCGCGTTCACGGCGACTCCTTGCGTGTTTCGACATTCGTCGATGTCTTGCGCGGCAAGCATGGCACCTGTATCGATGAGCGTCAACATAGACGTATGTCGAAATGCGAGGGGTGGTCGAGGGGCGCCGTCGTCGTCGCGGCAGGCCGGTCCCGGCCCCGCACCGCCCACGCGCTGCCGCCCCACCGGCTGCCGCGGTGGTCGGCGCGCCGGGCCCCGAGAGGTTCGCCGGAGCGAGATCCGCGGCCGGGCGGGCGCGGAGGGCCGGTGCCACGGGTGGGAGCGCCGGCCACGGAGTGACGCCGAGCGGCTGCGCCACGCCGTTCGGCCTACATGTCGCCGCCGCTCGCTGCCCCGCCCCGCCGCATGATGTAACAGTCTGTCTATGGACTTGTCACGCAATGTCACAGCAATCGGTGCTCGCGGCGGCCGCCGCCGCGGATCCGCCGCCGTCCCCGTCGCCCTGATGACCGCGGTACTGCTGGGCGTCACGGGCAGTGCGCAGGCCCGGCCGTCGGTTCCGTCCGGGGTGGACTGGGACGCCATCGCCGCCTGCGAGTCCGGCGGCAACTGGAAGGCGAACACCGGCAACGGCCACTACGGCGGCCTGCAGTTCACCCGCTCCAGCTGGGTGGCGGCCGGCGGCCTCAAGTACGCCCCGCGCGCCGACCTGGCCACCCGCAAGGAACAGATCAAGGTGGCCAAGCGCCTGGCCGCGCTGCAGGGCATGTCGGCCTGGACCTGTGCGTGACAGCCGGAGCCGCTCCGGGCCGCCCGGCCCGCTCCGCCGCCGTCACGCCTCCGGTTCCTCGCGGACCGGGTGCCCGGACGCGCTCGACCAGCCCCCGGCCGACCGGCCGGAGCCCGGCCCGTACCCCGTGGGAACCGCGGCGTGGCGGGCCCCGTCGGCGCGCAGCCGCGTCCGCGGGCCCGCCGTGGCCGCCGCCGAGGGAGACGTCCGGCTGCGGCCACCGCGGGCCCGCCGCCCGGGTGGTCCGGGCGGCGGGCCCGTCGAGGCCGGGAAGCCGGCGGCGGCCGATGCCCGGGTCGGCCGCCGGCCCACGGCGCGTCGGACGGTTACGGGCGCGGGCCGAGCCGGCGAGGAGCACGGGACCGCCGGCGCGCTCCAGCGGTCCCGTGCCGCCGTACGGGTCGCACTGCTCCGTCCGCCTGGGCGGGCGAGCACGGGAGACGCCGGCCCCGGCGGCGGGGGCGATCGGCCGGATGCGGCACCGCTCGACGAGCCCTCGGCGCGCGGCCCCCGGCACGTGCCGGGGCGTTCGCGGGTGTCAGCGGAGTGCCTCGCCGCTCCGGCCGGCCGTGATCGCACCGCGCAGGGGGAGCGCGATCAGCAGTGCCACGGCGACCAGGAGGCCGCTCGCCCAGAGCGGACCGAGGTCCCCGGCCCGTGTGCCGAGGGTGGTCGCGGCGACGAGGGGCCCGGCGGCGGCGCCGACGTTGAGTGCCGCGGTCGCGCAGGAGCCGGCCAGGGTGGGGGCTCCCGACGCCTCGTACAGGATCCGCGTGATCAGCGTGCTGCCCAGCGCGAACGACAGCGCGCCCTGGACGAACACGAGGGTGAGCAGAGCGGCCGGCCGGTCGGCCAGCACCGCCAGGGCGGGCCAGCCGACGAGAAGCAGCGGACCGCCGACCGCGACGACCGAGCCGGGGCGCCGGTCGGACAGCCGGCCGGCGACGGTGACCCCGGCGAAGGAACCGGTGCCGAAGAGCACCAGGGCGACCGGGACCCACAGCTCGCCCAGCCCGGCGGTGCCGGTCACGACGGGGGAGAGGAAGGTGAAGCCGGCGAAGGTCGCCCCGTTCACCAGCGCCCCGAGCAGCATGGCCAGGAGCAGCCGCGGCCTCTTCAGCCGGGCGAGTTCCGCTCGCAGGGCCGGCCCGCCGGCCGCGTCCTGCCGCACGCGACGCCCCGGGACTCCGGCGAAGACGCCGACGGCCGCGGGCAGGCAGAGAGCGGCGACGGCCCAGAACGTGGCCCGCCAGCCGAGCAGCGTGCCGAGCGCCGATCCTGCGGGGACCCCGGCGACCGTGGCCACCGTGGTGCCCGACAGCAGCACCGCGAGCGCGCGTCCCTTCGCGTCGGAAGGGACCAGTGCGGCGGCGGTCGTCAGCGCCACGGCGAGGAACCCGGCGTTCGCCGACGCCGCGACCACCCGGGTCGCGAACAGGACCGGGAAGCTCGAGGTGACGGCCCCCACGGCATGGGCGGCTGAGAAGACGAGGACGAACCCGAGCAGGCTGGACCGTCCGGGCCGGCTGCGGGCAAGTCCGGCCGTCAGCGGCGCACCGACGATCATCCCGATCGCGAAGGCCGTGGTGAGCGTGCCCGCCGTCCCGACCGTGACGTCGAGGTCCGAGGCGATGTCCGGCAGGAGACCGGCGAGCATGAATTCGGAGGTGCCCATGGCGAAGACCGCCAGGGCGAGCAGATACAGCGGGAAAGGCATCGAGTGGCTCCGAGGTGAGGAGAAGCACGACAGGGTCGTCCCGTCACCGCGGTCGGCACCCCGGGGCGCACCCGCCCGGCCGCGGTGCGCGGCGGGGCGGCAGGACCACGAACTCGGCTGGTCTCAGTGGGTCAGGGGGCTGACGGCGTGACCGAAAGCCCCCACCTCGGCTGACTCAGGACTCGACACGGCCCGCACGCTACCCGACCGACGCCCCTCGGGGCACCCCGGTTTCGCGGCCGCCGGCACGGGCCGTCGACGTCATTCCCCCGCCGGCACCCGGCGCCGGCCGGTACGGTAGCGCCTTTGCGGGATCCCGGCCGTCCGGTCCCCGCGACGCCGGCCGCCGGCCGCCGGCCGGGGGCGAGCCGGTGCGCCGCGGCCGCGCTCCTCGAACCGGCCCGCTGTCGACGACCGGCGCCGGACGCCCCCCACGTGGGCTCCGCGGCCGTGCAGGCGATGTCGCCGCGCCGCTCGGCGTTCGGGCACGGCGGGGCCGGTGAGGGCCCGCCGTGCCTGTGCGGCCGGCGTCCGGCAGGCCCCGGCCGGGACCCGCCGTCACCGGCCCACGGGATCGCCCTCGGCGCCGTCGTCCCGCGTGCGCAGCGTCATGTGGCCGCCGTGGTGCAGCGGCGTGCTCAACCGCACACGGGCCGCCTCGTGGCCCGTGTGCGCGTCGACGACGTGGACTTCGCCGTGGCCGCCGCGGGTGACGGCGACCCAGTCGGAGCCCGGTGAGGCGGCCACCGCCCGGCGCTGGACGCCCTCCCAGGGGGTGCCGCCGCGACGCGGGGCGCCCTCCATGGCGGGCAGGGGCAGGCGGCGGACGGCGTCGTCGGGGCCCAGGAGGATCAGCTCGTCGCCGTCGGGATGGAGGCGGGTGAAGGCGGTGTGGTGCCGGGCGAGGGCCAGCCGGAAGACCAGGCCGGGACCGAGTTCGGTGCGGAGCGTGCGGCCCGTCCCCAGGTCGTGGCGCCAGGCCTGGTTGGTCCACTCCGGCCATCGCAGCGGGTCCGGGGGGCCGCCGCGCAGCGTGCTCCACAGGGCTTGCCGGCGGGTGTCGAGGCGCAGGTACCAGCCGCGGGCGGGCGATCCCCAGGGGATCACCGCCTCGGCCACGAGCGCGTCGCCCTTCCTCCGGGCCCGGTGCACTCCCGCGCCGGTGGCCGCGAACACGTGTCCCGAGCCGGGGGCCTGCGCGTCCCCGTGCCCGTCGTCGGGCAGCGGCAGGAGCGCGTGCGGGGTGACCGCGGGGCAGCCGGGCGGTGCCCCGAGGAGGTCCGCGAACCGGTGGACGGCCAGCGCGCCGGGTTCCCGGTGCCGCAGCACGACCAGCGGGTCGCCGCCGCCCAGCACCGTCACGCCCGGCTCGCCGGCGCGCGTGCGCACCCGGGCGGTGTCCTGCGTGGCCAGGTCGACGACCGTCAGCAGGTCCGACCACGGCTCGGTGTTCCTGCCCAGGCCGGTCGTGACGGCCAGCAGGCGGCCGGAGGGGTCGCAGGCGAGGTGTTCGGCCGGCACGGCGACCGGGACCGCGAGTTCCACGAGCTCGTCGCCGAAGGGGTCGAGCACCAGCACCTCCCCCCGGCGGTCGTCGACGCAGGCCACTCGCCCGCTCGGCAGCGCGAGGAACCCCGCGTGCTCCGAGAGGTGACGACCGGTCAGGCGCCCCGTGACGGTGCCGTCCGGCACGGTCAGCACGTGGAGGGATCCGTTCACGTGGTCGGAGACGAGCAGCAGGGCAGCGGCAGCGGGCATGGGGTCCTCCGGAAAACGGCCTGGTGAAAACGATTATCATGTATGTTCAGTGCGTTCCGGGTCCCCGAGAAGAAGCGAGGGCATCAATGCTGCGCTCACCGTCGAGATTCGTCCGCGGCTGGATTGCCGCGGCGGTGGTGGGTTCCGTCCTGGCCGGCTGCGGTTCGTCGCCCGACGAGCCCGCGAGCGACCAGGCCGGGCCCGCCGCGAAGACCGAGGTCACCGTCGAACCCATCAAGGCCGCGACGGAGTTGACCGACGTGAACGGCGTGAAGATCTCCCTGGACGGGAAACCGGAGCGGATCGTCTGCCTGTTCGCGCTCTGCGACGACATCCTGACCGAGCTGGGCATCGTCCCGACGGCCACGAACAGCACGCTGCTCGCCCACCCCGCCTTCCTGGGGGAGGAGAAGGCGAAGGAGGTCGACGTCGTCCCCGGCGGGTTCATCGCCCCGGAGGTGGAGGCGATCCTCTCCCACAAGCCCGACCTCGTGATCGGCCTGGGGGACACCCACGGCAAGCTCGCCCCGGCACTGAAGGGCGCCACCACCTTCTGGGCCATGCAGCCCGAGACGTGGCAGGACAGCGTGGGCTACCTCCGCGACGTCGCCGCGCTCACCGGCCGCACCGCCGAGGGGGAGAAGGCCGAGAAGACCTTCCGGACCAAGCTCGCCGCGGCCGAGAAGGCCCCGAGCGACAGGACCGCCCTCGTCATCTACGGCAGTGACGAGAACTTCGGCGTCGCCACCCCGGAGGCCGACGTGGCCGCCAGCCTGTTCCCCCGGATCGCCGACTACCCCTGGAAGTCCCGCGGCGTGGAGGGCAGTTACAGCCTGGAGGAAATCCTCGCCCAGGACGTCGACGTGCTCTTCGTCGAGACGATGAGCTTCGGCGACGCGGACGGCAAACTCTCGCGGAAGCTGGCGGAGAACCCCCTGTGGAGCAAGATCCCGGCGGTGCGCAACGGCGACGTCCACGAAGTGGACCCGGAGGTGTGGGCCAAGGGGCGCGGTACCCGTTCGCTGGGCATCGTCCTCGACGAGGCCACGGCCGCGCTGCGGTGAGGGCGCCCTCACCGGCGCTCTCCCCGGCGCCCGCCGCGGCACAGGGCACGGCGGGGGGCGCGCGGCGGCCCGCGCGTCGTGCACGGGGGTGGCAGCCACTCCTGATGGTCGTCCTGCTGGTCGTCTCGTCGGTCTGCACACTGAGTCTCGGCACCCCCCACGTCCCGCCGCACCGGCTCGCCGGCGCGGTGCTGGACGGGGACACCACGCTCGCCGGGATCGTCGTCACCGAACTCCGCGTACCCCGCCTGGTGCTGGCGCTCGTCGCCGGCGCCTGCCTGGGGGCGGCGGGACTGGTGCTCCAGGAGGCGCTGCGCAACCCCCTGGCGGTGCCGGAGATGCTGGGGGTGTCGTCCGGAGCCGCGCTGGGGGTGGCCGCGCCGCTGGTGCTGACGCTGTCGCTGCCCGCCGCCGTCCAGCCCCTGCTGGCCATCGGGGGCGCCGTGCTCGGCGGCGGGCTCACGCTGCTCGCCGCGGGGCTGGGCCGCGGTCCGTCCGCCGTGCTGCTGACCGGCGCCGCGGTCGCGGCCGCGTTGCAGGCCGCGCTGCTCGTCCTGATGGTCATGGCCGACCAGCTCGACCTCCAGCTGATCTACCGTTACCTGCTCGGCTCCCTCTCCGCCCGGACCTGGGACGACGTCGCGGGCCTGTGGCCGTGGCTGCTCGTCGCGGCCCCCGCCCTCGTGCTGTGCGCGCCGGTGCTCTCGGTGATGCGGCTGGGCGACGAGGACGCCGAGACGCTGGGCGTGCGCGCCCAGCGGGCACGGCTGGCCGCGCTGGCCATCGCCGTGGTGCTGATCGCCCCCGTGACGGCCGTGTGCGGGCCCGTCGCGTGGGTGGGTTTCCTCGCCCCGCACCTGGCCCGGCGGTTCAACCCCGCGGCGGGGGCGGTGCGCTGGCTGTCCTGGTCCGCCGCGTGGGGTGCCGTGGTCGTCGCCGTCGCCGATGTGCCGGCCCGGCTGGCGCTGGCGCCCGTGGAGACGCCGGTCGGTGCCTGGACGGCCCTGCTGGGCGTGCCGGCCGGGGTCGCCCTGACCCGGTCGGGCGGCCGCGGCCGGACCCGGCGCGGGACGGCGCCGCGGGACGCGCGGGCCGTGCCCCCCGGCGCCGTGGACGAGACCCCTCGCGCCGGGGCGCCGCGAAACGCCCGCCGGGACGGGTCCGGGGGCGGCCCCAGCGGGGTCCTCCCCGTCCCCGGTGGGACGACCGGGGACGGGGAGGACGTACGGTGAGCCGGCGTTTCGCGGTGCTCGCGGTCCTGGCCGTCGTGTGCGCCGGAGTGGAACTGCTGGCCGGGCCCGGCATGTCCCCGGGCGTGGTCCGGGACGTCCTGGCCGGTGGCGGTGACGCGACGGAACGCCACATCCTCCTGCAACTGCGCCTGCCCCGGATGCTCGTGGCCCTCGGCGCGGGCGCGTGCCTGGCCGTGGCGGGGCTGGTCCTGCAGTCCGCGCTGCGCAACCCCCTCGCCGGGCCCGAGGTGACGGGCGTGACCCCCGGGGCGGTGCTCGGGGCCGTCACCGCGACGGCCCTGGGACTCGCCGGGTGGGACTCGCCCCTGGCCGTCGTCCTCGCCGCGTGCGCGGGCGGGTGCGGGGGAGCGGCGCTGCTGTGGCTGCTCGCCGGCCGCGGCCGCGGCGATCCGGCGCAGACCGCCGTGCACGGGGTGCTGGTGTCGGCGGTGCTCGGCGGGCTCACCGCCATGGTGCTCCTCGTGGAGCCGGGTGAACTCGGCAGCGTCGTCCAGTGGCTGGTGGGCACCACGGAGGGCCGGGTGTGGCAGCACTGGCACCTGCTGTGGCCGTGGGCACTGGCCTGGGGTGCCGCGGCCTGGCTGCTGGCGGGTCCGCTGACCCTGCTGCGCTGCGGGGACGGCATCGCCGCCGCGGCCGGCCTGGCCGCCGGACGGGCCCGCGGTCTGGCCCTGCTGTGCGCGGTGGCCCTCACCGCGGGCGCGGTGGCCGCCGTCGGGGCGCTGGGCTTCGTGGGACTGCTCGTCCCGCACCTGGCCGTGGCCGTCTTCGGCGCGGACCTGCGCGTCGGTCTGCCCGGCGCCGCCCTGGTGGGCGCGGTCGTGGTGTGCGGGGCGGACGCGGTGGCGCAGCTGTCCTCGCGGCTGTCGGCGGCGGTGCTGGGCTCCGGACAGCTCACGCTGCCGGTCGGGGCGCTCACCGCCTGCCTGGGCGCCGCGCTGCTCCTGGTCGTCGTGCGCCGCGCGCCGAACCGAACGTTCTGAAGTCGACTTAAGGACAGAGCATGACCGAGTCCGTGGGGATCCACGTCGAGGGGGTCCACTTCGGCTACCCCGCACGTCCTGTGCTGCGGGGCGTCGACATGACCGTCCGGCCGGGCGAGCTGACCGCCCTCATCGGCCTCAACGGCTGCGGGAAATCGACCCTGTTGCGGCTGGCCGCCGGGCTGCTGCGGCCGGACCGGGGGCGCGTACTGCTCGGCGGGGACGACCTGGCCCGGCTCTCCCGGCGCGCCACGGCCCGGAAGGTGGCGCTGCTGCACCAGTCCGCGCCCGCCGTACCGGGCATGACGGTGCGTCACCTGGTCCGGCAGGGGCGGTACGCGGCGCGTGGCCCGCTGGGCATGCTGCGCGAGGGCGACGACCCCGTCGTGCGCCGGGCGCTGCGCGACGTCGGTGTGGAGCGGTGGGCCGACCGCGAGGTCGACGCGCTGTCCGGGGGCGAGCGGCAACGGGTGCGGCTCGCGATGGCGCTCGCCCAGGACACCCGCGTCCTGCTGCTCGACGAACCGACCACCTACCTGGACCTGCATCACCAGCTCGACGTGCTGCAGACGGTGGTCCGCCTGCGCGAGGAGCGCGGGCTCACCGTGGTGATGGTGCTGCACGACCTGGCCCACGCGGCCCGGTTCGCCGAACGCGTCGTCGCCCTGCGCGAGGGCCGGGTGGTGGCCGACGGGGCGCCGAAGGAGGTGGTCACGCCGGGGCTGCTGGCGGACGTGCTGAAGGTGGCCGGCCGGGTCGGCCGGGATCCGGAGGGAGGCTGGCCGGTGTGTTACCCGGATCACCCTCTCCCCGACTTGGAATATGAAAATCAGATTCATTAAGGTGCTGTCGTGGCGCTCACCCGAACGCCGCTTCTCCCTGACGAAAAAGGAGAGTTCATGGACAACGAGCAGGTCTTCGCGCCGATCGCCGACCCGGGCCAGCTGGCCCACGACTCGGCCTCCCACTCCAACGCGCTCGTCGAGAACCCCTTCGAGGACACCGAGGAGTAAGCGGGGGGCCCAGCCCCCTGGACCGTGGGTCCGCCCGTTGCCTTCCGGGCGGGCCCACACCCGTCCCCAGCCCCGCCGTCAGGAGGATCGCCGTGTCCCGCAGTCAGCTCGCACCCGGTGTCGAGGTCGTCGCCGTGCCCGGCCGGGGGCTCGCCGTCCGCACCGCCGAAGGGGAGTTCCTCAGCGTCCGGACCGGGGGCGCGGACGAGGACGCCCTGCTCTCCCTGCTCTCCGGCGCGACCGCGGCCCCGGCGGACGAGGAACTGGACCGCCTCGTCCGGGCGTTCGAGCAGGCCGGTCACCTGACCGACGGGCCGCGGCGCCCGGAGTGGCCCGCCGCCCGCCGGGACATCCGGCTGCTGGGCGACCCGGTACTGACCGGACCGCTCGCCGCGCAACTGACCGCCCTGGGCGCCCGGCCGCGCGCGACGCCGGCGGCGGCCGTGTCCGAGGCGTCACCGGACCGCCTCGACGACCTGCTGCACGAAGACCCCGCCGCCGTCGTGTGGTGCCTCGACGGACCCGTGCCCGACGGGCTGTGGGACGCCGCCGACCGGCTGCCCGAGCGCGGCGTCGCCTGGCTGCGCTGCCACCGCGAGGGCTGGCAGGCCTACGTCGAGCCCCTCGCCGCCGCTCCCGGAGACGTCACCTCGGCCCACGTCCGGGCCCGCCGGCTCGCCGCCACCCCCGCCCACCGCGAACTGGCCGCCTACTGGAGCGGGCCCCGCACGTCCGGCGCACCGGTCCGGCTCACCGTTCCCGCCGCCGCACTGCTCGCGGCCCTGCTCGCCGACGATCTCAGCCGGTGGGCCACCGGCGCCCCCGACACCGGCGGCGTCCCCGCGCGGCGCCGGCTCCGGCGCGTCGACCTGCGCACCCTGACCGTCACCGAGCATCCCGTCCTGCCGGTGCCCGAGGTCGTCCCGATGCCGAAGAAGGACGCATGACGCCCTTCAGCACGGCTGTCGGAGGCCTCGCCACGGACGTCCGCCTCCCCGACGGCGACGGCCCCTTCCCCGCCGTCCTCGTCCGCACCCCCTACGACCGCGCACGGCACCGGGCCGAGGCGCGCGGCTGGGCCCGCCGCGGGTTCGCCGCCGTCGTCCAGGACGTACGGGGCCGGTTCGCGTCGCCGGGCGAGTGGCACCCGTACCGGAACGAGGCCGCCGACGGAGCGGCGGCCGCCCGCTGGATCCGGCGGCAACCGTGGAGCGACGGCCGGGTGGTGGCCGTCGGCGCCTCCTACGCCGCCCACTGCGCCCTCGTCCTCGCCCTCGACGCGCCCGGGGACGCCCGGCCCGACGCCGTCCTCGCCGCCGTGCCCGCCCTCGGCGCCGCCGAGACGGCGCGCGAACCCTCCGGCGTGGAACGGCTGCTGGCCCGCGCCGGATGGTGGGCCGCCCACGGCGACCGGCGGGACTCCGACGAGAGCGCGCTGGAGAAGGCCCTCGCCGCGGATCCCGGTTTGCTCACCCACCTGCCGCTGACCGGCCTTCCCGAGCGGCTGGGCCGGAACCTGCCCTCCTGGGCGGGCCTGTGGCGGCAGCGCGACCGCGGCCGCCTGGTGTCGCGGGCGGCGCACGCCGCGACACCCCTGCTCGCGGTGGGCGGTCTGCACGACCACTTCACGGAGGACACCGTCGGGCTGTGGCGCGCCTGGGGCGGGCCCTCGGCGCGCCTGCTGCTGGGCCCCTGGGGACACGGCCTGGTCACCGCGCCCGGACCCGACGCCGGCCCCGCCCACCGGGTGGACCTCGGCGAGCTGTACGCGCGGTGGGCCCGCCGCGCCCTGGCCGGCGAGCTCACCGCCGGCCGGCACGGCGCGCTGGCGCTGGGCGGCGGCGACCTGTGGCTGCCCGCGGGCACCGACGGCGAGCCGCGCACCCAGCGGATGCGGCTGCTGCACGGCTCCGCCTTCAGCGCCGACCCCGGCCGTCCCGTCCGCTCGGACGACCTGACCGTCCCCGCCGGCGGGCCCCCCGACCGCTGCCTGCTGGTCACCCCGCCGCTGCCGCGCCCGCTCGACGTGGCCGGACCCGTACGGGTGCGGCTGCGGGCCACCGCCCACACCCCGTCCGCCGACTGGGCCGCCCGGCTCGTCGCCCTCACCCCCGAAGGGACGGCCGAGCGACTCGCCGTCGGCGTCGTCCGGCGCGCGGAACCGGCGGGCCGGGCGGCCGAGTTCACCGTCGGACTCGGCCGGCTCGCACGCCGGCTGCGGGCGGGCACCCGGCTCCGCCTGGAGATCGCCGGACACCATTTCCCGGCCCACGCCCGCAACCCCCACACCGGGGACGACCCGGTGACGGCCGTCCGGCTGCTCGCCTCCCGGCGGGAGGTCGACCCGCGGAGCGTGGCGCTGACGCTGCCCGTGCTCACGTCCCGCCCCACCCCCATCGATCCCGTCAAGGAGATCCTGCGATGACGGCGCTGCCGCTGGAAGTTCTCGTCGACCCCGTCTGCGGCATCGTCCGCAAGGTCAAGCCCGTCGAGCACCCCGCGGGCACCCCGCCCCGCTACACGGCGCTCACCGCCGAGATATCCGACGCCCGCAGACTCGGGCTGTGGCCCGCCGACCGGGTGTCCCTCGGCACCACCTTCGGCGACCCCGAACAGGCCCGCGTCGCCGCGATAGCGGAAGGGGCGGAACGGTACTGCGGCAACCGCGTGCCGCCGCCCGGCCACCCCGGCGCCCCCTTGCGCGCCACCGCCGCCGAGCTGGCCGAGAAGGGGATGCGGCTCTACGGCCCCGGCGACCTGCCCGCCTACGCGCAGTGGCAGTACGCCCGGGAGAAGTTCCCCTACCGCCCCTTCACCGCCGACACCCCGGCCCTGTGGACGCGCGGCACCGAGCGGCTGCCCGGCGGACGGACCGCCGAGGTCTGGGCGCCCGTCGCCCTCACCCACCTCAACTGGCGCCAGGGCGAGTTGCGCGCGCTGCCCCGCACCCACCACCTCAACTACGCCGGGATCGCCACCGGGCAGGGCTTCGACGACGCCGTCGAGCGCGCGCTGCTGGAGATCGTCGAACGCGACGCGCTGGAGCTGTGGTGGCACCTCGACGGCCCGGCCCGGGGCATCGACCCGGCCGGCGTGCCCGGCCTCGCCGACGACCTCGCCGGATCCGCGCTCGACGTCCGTCTCGTCGAGATGCCCTCGGAGTTCGCCCCCTGCGTGGCGGCCCTCGTGCACGACCCGCGGCTCGGCCTGTACGCCGCCGGGTTCGCCTGCCGGTACGACCCGGCCGAGGCCGCCCGCAAGGCCGTCCTCGAAGCGGTCCACACCTGGGTCTTCACCCAGGGCCTGACCGGCCCCGACGGCTGGGTGTTCCAGGCCGTCGAGGCCGGCCTGCTCGCCCGCGGCCTGTATCTGGACCACCGCGCCGACCGCCGTTACCTCGACGCCTGCGGCGAGCAGTTCGAGCACGTCCGGGACCTGGGCGCGCACGTACAGGTCTGGCTGGACGACCGGATGGCGGCCCAGGCCCGGCGGTTCACCGAACCCGCGCTCGGGACCGTGTCCGTCGACGCGGTCGAACCCGGCAGCCGGGACCGGCTGGAGCGCGCGCTCCACGAGGGCGGCCACCGCGTCATGACGTTCGACCTCACCACCGAGGACGTGGCCGAGACCCCGCTGCGGGTCGCCCGCGTCCTCGTCTCCGGACTCCTCCCCAACGCCCCCGCGGCCTTCGGGTACTTCGGCTGCCCGCGCCTGGCCGAGGCCGCCGTCGCACGCGGCTGGCGCACGACCGCGCCGACCGCGCCGGAGGACTTCACGCTGGCGCCCCCGCCCCACATGTGAGGACCGCCCCGTGGAACACACCCGCCAGGACCGCCCGGCGGACCTCGCCGCCGCCCTCGCCCGCGCCCGCTCCCCGGAACGGCCCGGACCGGACACGCCCGCCGGGCCCCCCGTCCGGGCCTGGCCGGGGCCGCCGCGCCCGCTCCCCGGGGCCGGCCCGGCGGACCTCGACCTCCAGGCCCTGCTGCGCCTCTCCCTGGCGGCCTCGGACGGTTCCGGACGCCTGCGCCCCGCACCCTCCGCCGGCGCACTGCACCCGGTGGACACCGAACTGGTCGTGGGAGCCGGCTGCTCCCTGCCGCCCGGCCGCTACGGCTACGACCCGCTGCGCCACCGTGTGCACCGCCTCGGCCCGCCCCCCGACGGCACGCCGCCGGGCGTGACCGCCGAACTCTCCGTCACCGCCCGGCGCACGGTCTCCCACTACGGCCACCGCGCCTGGCCGCTGCTGCTGCTGGACACCGGGCACGCCGCCGCGGCGCTGTTCCTCGCGGCCCGCGCGCTGGGCACGGGCGAGCCCGAGGTCCGGCTGGACGGACTCGCCGACAGCCCACTGGCCACGGTGCGCGTCGCCCCGCCCGCCGGACGGGGCCCGGCGCGCCCGCGGCCGCCGGCGGACGCGCCCGCCCCCGCCGAACTGCTGGCCCGCCGCAGCGCCCCGCCGCCGCTGCCGGGC
>NZ_BAAATK010000089.1:0-15075 GCF_039533365.1 Streptomyces glaucus | reverse complement strand
CGCCGGGCGGGCGCGCGGCCGGCGGGATCCGGCCGCGCGCCCGCCCGGGCCGCCGGGGACGGCGCCGGGCGGCGTCCCGGGATCCGCGCCGGTGCGCTACGGGGCCGGCCGTACGGCGACGGCGTCGACCTCGAAGAGCATCCCCGGCAGGGCGAGAGCGGCGACGCCGCTCAGCGTCTGGGCGGGCAGCCGGTCCCCGAAGCGCGCGTGCAGCGCCCTGCCGAGGATCTCCAGCTTCCCGGCGTCGTGGTCCACGATGTAGGTCCCGAGCCGGACGACGTGCTCGTAGCCGAGTCCGGCGCCCGCCAGCGCCGACCGCAGCCGGTCGAAGGCCAGGTCCACCTGGGCGGCGAAGTCGCCGGGCACCGGGGAGCCGGTGGCGTCGGAGGCGTACTGGCCGCCGATGAAGACGAGGTCGCCGGGCGCCGAGACGGCGTGGCTGTAACCGAACGGCGTCGGGTCGTGCAGCGTGGGCGGGTTGGTGATCGTGCGCGCGTCGCGCGTCATGACCGGGTCCTTCCGTGGCGTACGGCCGCCGCACCGGCGGCGGGTGCGGCGCCGCCCGTGCGCGAGGGGCCGGGCGGCCCCCGCCCGTGCCAACACCCCTGGCGGGGCGGCCCATTCCGGGCACCCGGGTCACGGCAGCGGTTGTTCGGCCCAGATCGTCTTGCCGCCGCCGGTCTGGCGGCTGCCCCAGCGCTGGGTGAGCTGGGCGACCAGCAGCAGGCCGCGGCCGCCCTCGTCGTAGGCGTGGGCGCGGCGCAGGTGCGGGGAGGTGGAGCTGCCGTCGGAGACCTCGCAGATGAGGCTGCGGTCGCGGATCAGCCGGAGCCGGATGGGCGGTTCGCCGTACCGGATCGCGTTGGTGACCAGCTCGCTGACGACGAGTTCGGTGACGAACGCGGTCTCGTCCAGGCCCCACGCCAGCAGCTGCTCGATGGCGCACTGCCGGGTGGCGGCCACCCGCGCGGGGTCCGGCGGCACCTCCCAGGTCGCCACCCGGTCGGCGCCCAGCGCCCGGGTACGGGCCAGCAGCAGCGCCACGTCGTCGCTGGGCTCCTCCGGCAGCACCGCCTTCAGCACGCCGTCGCACAGCGCGTCGAGCGAGGCGGCGGGCGCGGTCAGCGCGCGGCACATCTCGGCGGTGGCGTGGTCGACGTCCCGGTCGCGGTCCTCGACGAGGCCGTCGGTGTACAGGGCGACGACGGAGCCCTCGGGCAGGGTCAGCTCGGTCGCCTCGAACGGCAGCCCGCCCACGCCGAGCGGGGGCCCGGCGGTCATGGGGAGGAGCCGCGCCGCGCCGCCGGGCAGGATCACGGCCGGTGCGGGATGGCCGGCCGCGGCCACGGTGAGGCGGCGCGAGACGGGGTCGTAGACGGCGTACAGGCAGGTGGCGCCGAGTTCCGCGACCTCGTCGGCGTTGTCGTCGGCGGCGAGGTGGGTGACCAGGTCGTCCAGGTGGGTGAGGAGCTCGTCCGGCGGCAGGTCCACGTCGGCGAGGGTGCGCACGGCGGTGCACAGGCGGCCCATGGTCGCCGAGGAGGGGATGCCGTGGCCGACGACGTCCCCGACGACCAGGGCGACCCGGCTGCCGGACAGCGGGATGACGTCGAACCAGTCGCCGCCGATGCCGGCCGCCGAGACGGTGGGCAGGTAGCGGTGGGCCACCTCCACCGCCGCCTGTCCGGGCAGTCCCCGGGGCAGCAGGCTGTGCTGCAGGGCCAGCGCGGTGGTGCGCTCGCGGGCGAAGCGGCGCGCGTTGTCGACGCAGACGGCGGCCCGGCTGGCGAGTTCCTCGCCCAGGGCGGTGTCGTCGGCGGTGTACGGCTCCTGCGGCGCGGCCCGCATCGCCACCGCGACCCCGAGGGTGATGCCGCGGGCCCGCAGCGGCACGGCCAGGGTGGAGCGGAGGCGGTTGCGGTACTCCCGGTTGTGGGGCGCCTGTATGTTGCGCACCCGCATCCACCGCTCGAAGTCCGGGTCGCCGACGCCGCTGAGCACCGCCCGCCCCTCGCGCAGGGCCTTGGCGGGCCCGGAGTACGGCGGGTAGGTGTCGGTCTCGCCCAGGCGCGCCGACGCCCTGGGGAAGCCCTCGACGGCGGAGCGGTGGGCCACCCGGCGCATCACGACGTCCTCGGCGGGCACCGCGAGGGGCTCGTCGGCGTTCAGCACCCAGTCCAGCAGGTCGACGCTGGCGAAGTCGGCGAACCGGGGGACGAGGAGGTCGACCAGTTCCTCGGCGGTGCGCACCACGTCCAGGGTGGTGCCGATCGCGGCGGCGGCCTCGTTCAGCAGGGCCAGCCGCTGCCGGGCCCGGTGCTGCTCGGTGTTCTCGAAGGCCGCCAGGGCGACCGCGGCGACCTCGCCGGAGGGGGCGCGCACCGGCCACATCTCGACGGTCCAGGCGTACTCGTTCGGGCCGGACGGCGACCGGGTGAGGTTCTCGTACTGGACGGGCTCGCCCGTCTCGGCGACGTGCTGCAGGTGCCGTACGAAGTCGCGGCTGTCGACGGTGCGGTCCAGGGTGTCCCACAGGTGGCGGCCGATCAGGGCCTCCTCCGGCAGCCCCATCACCCGGCAGCCCGCCTCGTTGACCCGCAGGTAGCGCTGCCGGGTGTCGAAGACGGACATCGACAAGGAGGCCTGCTGGAAGAACTCCCCGACCAGGGTGAGGGCGGTCTCCGCGGGGCGGCCGGCGCCTCCGGCGGGCTCCGCGACGACGAGGTAGTCCTCCGTCTCGCCGTCCGCGCCCGTCACGGGGCACGCCCGCAGGGAGAGCTCGAGGGAGGAGCCGTCCCGGTGCCGCAGTGCGACGGTGCCCGTCAGCGCGGCCAGGGCGCCGGGCGGCACGTCCCCGGCGAGCAGTTCGCGCGCGGCGCGCCCCACGACCTCCCCGGCCGGGTGTCCCGTCAGCCGCCGGGCGCCCTCGCTCCACCTCGTGACGACGCCGTGGCCGTTGATGACCGCCGCAGCGGAGACGTGCTCCATGTTGTCAAGAATGATCCCTCCGTCCCTCCGCATCAACCGCGGCGGAAGGTCTGGCTCCGGTTGTCCGGGGCGGACGCCCGCACGCGGTGGGCGTGCGGGGCGGCGGACGGGGTGAGGATTCACCGGTCCGTTCCGCGGGCCGGCCGCGGCCGGCGGCGGCATGGTGCCGCGGCCCGGAAAGGGAGCCGTCGGCACGGGCCGGGCAGCGGCGGGCCGGTCGAGGGCTCGGCCCGTTTCCGTGCCCGCCCCCTCGGTCGGGCCGCCGGACGAAGCGCCCGGACATCCCCTGGCATCGAGCTCGATGACGTCGGCCGCTCCGCCGGATTTCCCCTTTTTCCCGAGCCCGGCGAAACATCGCCGGCATTCGAGGGCGGGCTCGCCCGATAAGGCGGGCGGGCGCCGGGAGCGCGATCAGCGATATACGCGACGGCGGAATGCGTGACATGCCATGCGGCCGGCCGTCATGGATTCCGTCACAGGGACACGGCTTCACCAGGCAGGTCAAGACTTACCTTCGAGGAAATTTGACCGTATGGTGCGGCTCGAATCGAAGGAGCCCAGTTGTCGAAAATGAATGATCCCGCGGCGCGTGCGGTTGAATCGGAGCAGGATTATGTGTCCTCCTTGTACGCGTTGCTCACCGAGCGGCTTTCCGAGGCGCGAGCGCACCGGGCGAGTGTGCTGAAGACCCCGGCGGGCAGCGCCGGTGAGGCATACGAGAGAGAAATCGCCGCCGAGCGTCTGGCCAAGGAGATCAGCCGGCTGGAGGGCGCCGAAAAAGGGCTGGTCTTCGGGCGCATCGACCGGACGGACGGCACGGCCCTGCGGATCGGGCGGATCGGACTGCAGAGGGAGGAGGACGACCTGCCCCTGCTCGTGGACTGGCGCGCGAACGCGGCGCGGCCCTTCTACGAGGCGACACCGGTCCACCCGATGGGCCTGCGGCGGCGCCGGCACCTGCGCCTCCAGGAGCGCACGGTCGTCTCGGTGAGCGACGAACTGCTGGACGGGACCGCCCCGACCGACGAGGACGTCGTGGGGGACGGCCCGTTGGCCGAGGCCGTGTCGGCACGGCGCACGGGCAGGATGCACGCGGCCGTCGCGACGCTGCAGGCCGAGCAGGACGAGATCGTCCGCTCCGCCCACCGCGGGGTGACCGTGGTGCAGGGCGGGCCCGGCACCGGCAAGACGGTGGTCGCCCTGCACCGGGCGGCCTACGTCCTGTACGCGTTCCCGCGCGCCGCGGAGGAGGGCGTCCTGGTGGTGGGCCCGAACGCCCGGTTCCTCGACTACATCTCCCAGGTCCTTCCCTCGCTCGGAGAGAACGACGTCGTTCTGGCGACCTGCCGGGAACTGGCCGGAGTGCCCACGGACACGGCGGACCCGTTCGATACGGCACGTCTCAAGGGCGGCTCCGGCCTCGCCGACGCCTTGGCCGGCCTGCTGCGCGCCCACCAGGCTCCCGCCGGTGACTTCACCGTGCGGGTCGGGCAGGAACCGGTTCGCCTCTCCGGCGAGGAAGTCGCCACGGCGCGCGACGCCGCCGTGGCAGCCGTACCGGGGCACAACCCCGCGCGCCAGGTGTTCAAGGAGCTGCTGGTCGACGCCGTCACCGACGCGATGCGACGGGACATGGGCGACCTCCTGGAGCAGATCGACGCCGATGCCGAAAGGATGACGGGCCTGGACCTCGACCGGTTCACGGGAGCCGCCCGGCGCCGCGCCGAAGGTGCGGCCGGCCCGGATCCGGTCCACGAGCTGGACCTGGACGCCGTCCGAGCCGATCTCCTCGACGACGCCGGCGTCGACCGGGCGGTCGAGGCGCTGTGGCCGCGGCTGGCCCCCGGTGACCTCGTGCAGGCGCTGCTGACGGACGCCGGCGCCCTCGCCGAGCACCTGCCCCGCCTGACCGCGCCGGAGCGGTCCCTCCTGCTGCGCGGTCCGGACGCCCCGTGGACCGATGCCGACGTGCCGTTGCTGGACGAGGCGGCGAGCCTGGTCGACGGCCCTCCCGAGCGGACGTACGGGCACGTCGTCGTCGACGAGGCGCAGGAACTGACCGCCATGCAGTGGCGGATGATCGTCCGCCGCTGCCCGGCGAGGGCGATGACGCTGGTGGGCGACTTCGCCCAGGCAGGCCCGGCCGCGACAGCACGCGACTGGAAGGAAGCGCTGAGCCCCCACGTCGGACCGCGGTTCAAGCTGCACAACCTGACCGTCGGCTACCGCACCACGCAGGAGATCCTGGGGAGCGTCCGGGACCTGCTCGCGCGGATCGCTCCGGACCAGAAGCCCACGCGGTCACTGCGAAGCGGTGAGAGCCCTCGCACCGTGACCACGCCCCCGGGCGGGTCGGTCACCGCCGTCGTCCAGGAAGTCCGCGCCCAGAGCACCGCGCACCCGGGCGAGCTCCTGGGAGTGATCTGCGCGGACACCAGGGTGGGCGAGCTGACGGCCCGGGGCGTCGCTCACCACGCGCGCATCGTGCCGGCGTCCGAAGCACGCGGCCTGGAGTTCGACGGGGTCGTCGTCATGGACCCCGAGGAGATCATCGCGGCCCGCCCCGGTGGGGAAAGGGACTTGTACGTGGCCCTGACCCGGGCCACCAAACGCCTGTGCACCATCACCGTCCAGCCCGCCTGACGACCCGGCGGCCGCGTCGCCGCCGCGGGCGACGCGCTGTTCCCACGGTCGCTGTCCCGTGGTCCGAGGACCGGCCGATGCGGGACATTCCGAACGATCCGACATGACGGGCCGTCAAAGACCGCGCGGCGCACGGTTCCGGAACCAACTATTGGGCTGCGCTTCACCGCGGATACGTCCACGTCCCCTTGGCCCGGCAGGACAGAAACGGGAAGCTGAACCCCCGCTTCCCTGACAGCCGTTGGGCTGCGCCCGGACCCAGAGGAGGACGCAGTGTCGTCGAGCACGTCCCGGACCCGCCGCAGGAGATGGCTCACCGGTCTCGCCGGAGCCGCCGCCCTCGTCGTCGCCTTCCCCGCAACCGCCTTCGCCGCCCCGCCCCCGGCCCTGCCCGCCAACGCCGACAGCCTGGAGCGGACGTACCAGCCCGCCTACGACTACGACACCGACGGCTGCTACCCCACACCGGCCATCGGCCCCGACGGCACGGTCAACGGCGGCCTCAACCCGACCGGAGCCCTCAACGGCAACTGCCGCGACGCCTCTGACCTGGACAACACCAACGGCTACTCCCGCTACAAGTGCAACAACGGCTGGTGCGCCTTCATGTACGACCTGTACTTCGAGAAGGACCAGGCCGTGGCGGGCAGCAGCATCGGCGGCCACCGCCACGACTGGGAGCACGTCGTGGTGTGGGTGCAGAACAACACCGTGCAGTACGTCGCCACGTCCAACCACGGCTCGTACACCGTGCGCGCGCGGTCCCAGGTCCGCTTCGACGGCACGCACCCGAAGGTCGTGTACCACAAGGACGGCATCAGCACCCACTGCTTCCGCCTGGCCAACTCCAACGACGAGCCGCCGGAGAACCACGAGGGCACCTGGCAGTACCCCGCGCTGGTCGGCTGGAACGGCTACCCGGCGGGCGTGCGCGACAAGCTGACCGCGTACGACTTCGGCAGCGCCAACTTCGGCCTCAAAGACGGCAGTTTCGCCTCCAACCTGGCAGCGGCCAAACCGTCCGGCATCGCCTTCGACCCCGACGCCTGACGCCGGCGGCCCGCCGCCTCGGACACCGGTCGACCGGGGGCCCAGGTCCCCGGCCGTATCCGGTCTCCGTCCCCCGCCCGATCCGCTCCCCCGGTGCCGCCGCGCAGCGTCCCCACCGACCGCGTACGAGCCCCCGGCCCGCCTCACCCCCGAGGAGGTGCTGGAGCGCGCCCTCGCCCACGGCGACGGGCACGTTCTCAAGCTCACCGACACGGCGTAGGACGTCGGCGACGGCCGGGCCCTCGCCGCGGCGTGGCGGGCGGTCGAGCTGAGCGAGCCGCTCGCCTGAGCTCCCCCGCCGGTGCGAGCGCGCCGCCCCGTGCGGCACGGGGGCATCCGTGCGAGGCACTATCGTGTCCCCATGTCCGTCCCCGAACTGATCCGTATCGTCTCCCGCGACTCGCCCATGGCGCTCGCCCAGGTGGAGCGCGTCCGGGCCGAGCTGACGGCCCTGTATCCCGGTGTGCGCACCGAGGTCGTACCGGTGAAGACGACCGGTGACAAGTGGCTGGGCGACCTGTCGCAGGTCGAGGGCAAGGGCGCGTTCACCAAGGAGGTCGACGCCGCGCTGCTGGCCGGCGAGGCCGATCTGGCGGTGCACTGCGTCAAGGACGTGCCCGCCGACCGGCCGCTGCCCGCGGGCACGGTGTTCGCCGCGTTCCTCCGGCGCGACGACATCCGGGACGCCCTCGTCCACCCGGGCGGACTCACCCTCGACGAGCTCCCGGCCGGCACCCGGATCGGCACCTCCTCGGTCCGCCGCATCGCCCAGCTGGCCGCCACCCACCCGCACCTGCGGTGCGTGCCGTTCCGCGGCAACGCCAACCGGCGCCTTCAGAAGCTGGCGGCCGGCGAGGCGGACGCGCTGCTGCTCGCGGTCTCCGGCCTGGAACGCATCGGCCGCCGCGACGTGATCAGCGAGGTCCTCCCGCCCGAGACGATGATGCCGCCCATCGGCGCGGGCATCCTCGCCCTGCAGTGCCGCGAGGACGACACCGCCCTCATCGACGCGGTCAGCGGCCTCGGCGACCCGGACACGCACCGGGAGGCCACCGCGGAGCGCATGTTCCTGCACGTCCTGCAGGGGCACTGCAACAGCCCGATCGCCGGGTACGCGCGCGTGGACCGCGGCGGCGAACTGTCCCTGCGGGCCTGTGTGTTCACCCCGGACGGCAAGACCCGGCTGAACGCCCACGAGTGGGCGGGACGGCTCGATGCGGCCACCCTCGGCACCTCGGTCGCCGTGACCCTGCTGCGTCAGGGCGCCCGCGAGATCATCGACGGCATCCCGCACTGACCCCCTGCCGCCGGGTCAGGCGGTGCCCTCCTCCGCCTGACCCCGCAGGAAGACGCTCACCTGGTGCGCGAGGCTCTCCCGCCCCGCGCCCGGCTGGGTCTCCGCGGCCGGCTCGTGCACACCGATGCCGCCCACCCACAGCCGGCGGTCGGCCCACTCCTCGTCGACCCGCAGCTGGACCTGGATGTCCACCTGGCTCAGGGACGCCTCGGGGCCGGCCGCGTACAGCACGGCGGTGGCCCGGCGCAGCGGGTAGACGTCGAACCCCTCGATGAACTGGGAGTTGCGCCAGTCGATGAAGGCGCTCTCCCCGTCGGGTCCCAGCCGGACGTCGATCTGGCCGTCCTCCAGGTGGATGCCGTAGCGCCGGCCGCCCCGGTTCTCGACGGTCACGCGGACACTGAAGTACGTCAGCCCTTCGGCGGCGTCGTCGCGTCCGCGCGGCGGTTCGGCCGCCTCAAGACGGTGGACGCGGACCCGCAGACCGGCATGCTCGTCGTACTCCTGCCAGTCCCCGACCACGTTCGGCTCGTACACAGTGCACCTCTCGACCTCTGGAAGCTGCTTCCTATCTGTGCGCTCAGTGCACTGTCAAATGCACGGAATGCACTGTGGCCAGGCAGTTCACCCGTTCTGATCGACGATCAAGCCGTGCGCAGGAGGAATTGACCGACAAGCCGGGAAAGCGCTTGCCCGGACGTGCCGCACATCACGCTCCGCCGGTCCCGCCGGGCGTCCGCCTCGGGGCCGGGAGGGGGACCGCGCCGGCCGCCCGGAGCGGCCCGGGGCAGGGCGGGGGGACGGCGACAGGGGCCGGGCCGCGGCGGGGACGGGGTGCGGGGCCAAAGCCGGGCAGCGTGGCACGACGGCCGCGGCGGGGCTCACGGTCCGCGCCGGCGGCTTCCTGGCCGGAGCGCCCTGCCGGTGGCCGGGGCGGCGGTCCGCCGGGGACGCCGGGGTGGCGTTCCCGGACGGTCCGGGCGCCGGGGCAGGGGGCGGTGGACATCGCGGGCCGGCGGCGCTGCCGGGTGCCGGACGGCCGGGGCGCGGAACGCCGTCCGGGGAATCGCCCGGCCGCGGGACGGGGGCCCGGCCGCGGCGGCCGCAGCGGGCCGGCGAAACCGCGACAGGAACCGGCGGTGATGGGCCGCGACAGGAACCGGCGGGGATGCGGCGCGGCGAATCCGTTGAATTCACAACGCGTCGTTACGCGTCGTTCCGGTGGCATTCCCGGCCCTCGCGTCGACCATGCACAATCACCCGGCAGCGGTACGTCATCGAATTCTGGAATTGTTTTGAAAACGGCGCCGCCGGGAATGCCCCTTTCAGTGCTTCGGACTGAAGGCACGTCCGTGGGAGCCGGCCCGCCGCGCCCCGGGTGTCCCCGTGAGGTCCGAGACCGCGCCTCCCATGGTGTCCGTCCGCCCGGCCCCCCTGCCGAGGGAGGTGCGCACCATGCGTGTCGCCAGCAGAACCAAGCCGCACCCGCACGACGACGCCCCCGACACGGCCGCGGACTTCGAGCGCCTCGTGCGGCTGTCCGAGGGACCGGAGCGCAGGGCGCTGCGGGACGAGCTGATCCGGGCCTGGCTGCCCATGGCCGAGCGGATCGCCGTCCGCTTCCGGGGCCGCGGCGAGAGCCTCGAGGACCTGTACCAGGTGGCGGCGCTGGGGCTGGTCAAGGCCGTCGACCACTACGACCCGGCCCGCGGGCACGCCTTCGAGGCGTACGCCGTGCCGACCGTCACCGGTGAGATCAAGCGGCACTTCCGCGACCACATGTGGACGCTGCACGTGCCGCGCCGGGTCCAGGACCTGCGCAACCGCGTGCGGCGCGCCGCGAAGGAGCTGGCGCAGACGACCCCGGGACGCGTCCCCACCGTCGCCGAGATCGCCGAGCACGCGCACCTGACGCCGCACGAGGTGCGCATGGGCATGGAGGCCCTGGAATGCTTCTCCGCGCTGTCGCTGGAGGCGGAGATGCCCGGCACCGACGGGTACGCGCTCGGGGACTCGCTCGGCGGACCCGACCCGGCCTACGACACCGTCGTCGACCGGGTGGCCGTCACCCCCTGTCTGCAGGCGCTGCCCGAACGCGAGCGGACCATCCTGTACCTGCGGTTCTTCCACGGCATGACGCAGAACCGGATCGCGCAGCAGCTCGGGATCTCGCAGATGCACGTCTCCCGCCTGCTCAGCGGCTGCTTCGCCCAGCTCCGCGAGGAGATCCTCGCCGAGACCGGCTGAGCGCGGCCCGGCGCCGCCGGGGCGGGTTCAGCGCTCCGGCGGCGCTCCGGGTATCTGGGTCGGGCCGTGCCGGTCCAGCGCGTCCTCCAGCTCGATCCGGATCTCCCGGGGCATCACTCCGGTGCGCCCCCAGAGGAGTATCGTCTCCGCGACATTGCGCAGCTTGGTGTTCGTGTGCTGGGACACGTCCTTGAGCACGGCCCAGCCCTGGTCGGGGGTCACCCGGCCGAGCGCCACGATCATCCCTATCGCCTGGTCCACGACGGCGTGCGAGACGACCGCCTCCTTCAGCTGCCGGACCTGTTCCTGCAGCTCGAGGATCTGATCCGAGCCTCCGTCCGCGGGCATGGTCACCTCCGGGTCCGGTGCGTCGCCGCGCCTGTTCCTGGTGGTACGGCGCCGACGCCTCCATCGTCGCCGCCCGCCCCACCCCGTGCCACTGGGCCGTCCGGGGCCGCCCGCCACCGTTTCGGCGCCGGCGCCGGGGTACCCGGCAGGCGTCCGCGGCGGTTCGGCCGGACACTGGTGTGAGTCCGGTGGCTGCCGGTGGACGAGACCAGGACGCGACTGCCATGAACCACGACACGACCTCCCCCGCCGGCGCGAACAGCGTCTTCTCCACCCACTCCGTTTCCGGGGCCCCCTGCTGGGTGACGCTGACCAGCCGCGATCTGAAGGCCACGGAGGAGTTCTACTCCGCCGTGCTGGGCTGGCAGTGGCGGCCGACCAGGCTCGGCGACCACTTCCGCATCGCCCTGGCGGACGGGGCGCCGGTCGCCGGGATCGCCGCCGTCGCCGCCATGTGGCAGATGGCGGTGGCGTGGACCCCGTACTTCGCCGTGGCCAGTGCGAACGAGGCCGTCTTCCGGGTGCAGGAACGCGGCGGCACGGCGGCGGTCGGCCCGCTCTCCATCCCGCCCGGCCGGGTGGCGCTGCTCGCCGACCGGGACGGCGCCACCTTCGGCGTCTGGGAGGGGAAGCTGTTCACCGACTGGGAGACCTGGCGCCGCGCCCAGCCGGCCTTCATCAGGCTCCACACCCGCGACGCCTTCGACGCCGCCATCTTCTACGGCGAGGTCCTCGACTGGGCGTCGGGGCGCCCCGGCTGCTGCGAGGTGCAGTACGAGGGCGACGAGGTCGTACTGCGCAGCCAGGGGGACGTGGTGGCGCGCATCGAGTCGGGTGCCCTGGAAGCGGCCCCCGACCCGACGATCCGGCCGCACTGGCAGGTCCACTTCGCCGTCGACGACGTGGCGGCCTGCGTGCGGGCCGCGGAGCTGCACGGCGGCAGCGTCCTGTCCAAGGGCAGCGACGAGGCGGTGCTCCGGGACCCCGACGGCGCGCAGTTCACGGTGACCGCGCGCCGCGGACGCGGATGATCTCACCGGGCGGTGCGGGAGGGCCGGGACAGCAGCACCAGGCTGCGTGACTCGACGGTCAGCACCGCGCCCGCCTTGTGCTCCGCCTCGTCGGGCGTGCCCTCCGGGCCGGCGGTGTCGATCAGCGTCGTCCAGCGCTCCCCGTGGGCGGCGTCGGGCAGCCGGAAGTCCGTCGGCTCCCAGTGGCCGTTGAACAGCAGCAGCAGGGAGTCGTCCACCACGGGCCGGCCGCACGGATCGGGTTCGGCGATGGCGTCGCCGTTGAGGAAGACGCCGACGGCGTGGGCGTCGGGGCGCTGCCAGTCGTCGTCGCCCATCTCGCGCCCGTCCGGCCGCAGCCACACCAGGTCGGGCAGCGGCTGGTCCGCGCGGGTGGGCGTCTCCCCGCGGAAGAAGCGGCGCCGGCGCAGCACCGGGTGGGCGGCGCGCAGCGCGATGACGCTCCGGGTGAAGGCCAGCAGGTCCCGCTGTTCCCCGGTCAGCCGCCAGTCGATCCAGGAGATCTCGTTGTCCTGGCAGTAGGCGTTGTTGTTGCCCCGCTGGGTGCGGCCCAGTTCGTCGCCGTGGCAGAGCATCGGGATGCCCTGCGACAGCATGAGGGTGGCGAGGAAGTTGCGCTGCTGCCGGGCGCGCAGCTCCAGCACGGCCGGGTCGTCGGTCTCGCCCTCCGCGCCGCAGTTCCAGGACCGGTTGGCGCTCTCGCCGTCCTGGTTGTCCTCGCCGTTGGCCTCGTTGTGCTTGTCGTTGTACGAGACCAGGTCGCGCAGGGTGAACCCGTCGTGCGCGGTGACGAAGTTGACGCTGGCGCGCGGGCGGCGCCTGCTGTGCGCGTACAGGTCGGAGGAGCCGGTGAGCCGGGAGGCGAACTCGCCGAGCGTGTGGTCCTCGCCGCGCCAGAAGTCCCGTACGGCGTCCCGGTACTTGCCGTTCCACTCCGACCACAGCGGCGGGAAGTTGCCCACCTGGTAGCCGCCCTCGCCGACGTCCCACGGTTCGGCGATCAGCTTCACCCGGCTGATCACCGGGTCCTGCTGGATCAGGTCGAAGAACGCCGACAGCCGGTCCACCTCGTGGAACTGCCGCGCCAGGGTGGCCGCGAGGTCGAAGCGGAAGCCGTCGACGTGCATCTCGGTGATCCAGTACCGCAGCGAGTCCATGATCAGCTGCAGGACGTGGGGATGCCGCATCAGCAGGCTGTTGCCGGTGCCGGTGGTGTCGTAGTAGTGCTCCCAGTCGCCGTCCACCAGACGGTAGTAGGAGGCGTTGTCGATGCCGCGGAAGGAGAGGGTGGGGCCCTTCTCGTTGCCCTCGGCGGTGTGGTTGTAGACCACGTCGAGGATCACTTCCAGTCCGGCCTCGTGCAGGGTCTTCACCATCGCCTTGAACTCGGTGACCTGCTGCCCGCGGGTGCCGAGGGCGGCGTAGCCGTTGTGCGGCGCGAAGAAGCCGATGGTGTTGTAGCCCCAGTAGTTGGACAGTCCGCGGCCCTGGAGCACCCCGTCGTGCACGAACTGGTGCACCGGCATCAGCTCCACCGCGGTCACGCCCAGCGAGGTCAGGTGTTCCACGACCGCCGGGTGCGCCAGCCCGGCGTAGGTGCCGCGGAGTTCGGCGGGGACGTCGGGGTGGGTGCGGGTCAGTCCCCGCACATGGGCCTCGTAGATCACCGTGTCGGCGTACGGCCGCCGGGGCGGGCGGTCGTCGCCCCAGTCGAAGAACGGGTCGGTGACCACGCCGAGCATGGTGTGCCCGGCGCTGTCGGCGGGGTCGGGCCGGCCGGGCGTGCGCTCGAAGAGGGAGGGGTGGTCGTCGACCCGGCCGTCCACCGCCCGGGTGTACGGGTCGAGGAGCAGCTTCGCCGGGTTGCACCGGTGGCCGGCGGCCGGGGCCCACGGCCCGTGCACGCGGTAGCCGTAGCGCTGTCCCGGGCCGACACCGGGCAGGTAGCCGTGCCACACGAAGCCGTCGACCTCGGTCAGCGGCACGCTGCCGTGGTGGCCGTCGTCGTCGACGAGGACGAGATCGACCCGTTCGGCGACCTCGCTGAAGAGGGCGAAGTTGGTGCCCTGCCCGTCGTAGGAGGCGCCGAGGGGATAGGGGTGCCCGCTCCAGACGGGCACCCCCTTCCGGCCGGCCGGCACGGCGGTCACCGGGCCTCCTCCAGGACCTCGCCCGGCGCGCTCGCCGGCCCGGCCAGGCGGACGACCGGGGCCTCCCGGGGCACCTGGCGGGCCTCCCGCGACTCCGGCGCGGGCACGGGCGGCACCAGCGGAGCGCGTTCGCCGGCCCGGGCGCGCTGCGAGAACCAGATGACCCTGGCTCCGGTCTCGGTGGCGCAGCAGCCCCAGCCGTCGCTCGTCGCGGCGAGGTGCCGCAGGCAGGCGCGCAGGTCCTGGTCCGGGCGGAGCGCGTGGTCGTTGCCCCCGACGGCGGTGATGAGGTGCTGGCCGTTCCACCACATCTCGATCGACGTGTTCTTGTCCGTGGCGTGTTCGTCGATCGCCCGCAGCAGCATCTCCGCACCGCGGCAGACGGGCTCGACGAGGTTCTCCAGGTCCCAGAACCTGAGGTGAGCGGCCAGGATGCGCCTGACCTGGCCGATCCGCTGCGGACCGACCTCCACGTCGAGGTGGTAGTAGCAGGGCACTGCGGTCTTCATCGTCGTGGCTCCTCACCGCGAAACTCCCGCTCCTCCCGGCCCTGGCGGACCGAGCCCCGAACACGAAGCGTGAGCATGTATCGCTTCTGAGTCACTCCAGAGTGGGTGGCCTAGCCCATTCGTGCAACACGAGGCGACCCGTGAGGCCGAAGAGGTGACAGTTGAAGGTCCAACAAGACGCTGGGTCACAACGCGTGCACCATGAGTCAGGAAACTCGATGGCCGTGACGGATCCGCGCCCGCCGACGCGCGGTCACCGCCCGGCCCTCGGGAGACCCCCGTCGAGTCCCGGAAGGTGAACAGCCCATGCTGCTACCCGCCAAAGCCGAAGTCGCCCGGCAGCTGCGGCGCTACCGGGCCTGGGAACGGCTGATGCTCGCCTCGCCCGCCGACCGCGCGGTGCGGGCCACGTTCGAGGACTCGGGCTACACCCTCTGCGTGCTGATGGGGAAGCGGTGTGCCCGGGAGGCCGCCGACGCGGCCGAACGGTACCTGCGCACGAGTCTGGTCACCTACGTGCGGGAGCAGAACGAGCGGTCCCGTACCGGGGCGGCGGCCAGGCGCGGCCCGCCCGCCGCCGGCCGGCCTTCCCCGGCGGGGAGTTGGAGCCCCTCCGGCGCAGCTTGATCCCCTGGCCGGACAGGACGTCCGGCTTCGAGCACGGCGGAGGTGAGGACCCATGAGCGCGACCCCCCGGATCGGCCGCATCCCGGTGCAGGAGGTCCACCCGGTGGTGGAGTGCGGCGGGCGCCCGGCGAAGGCGGTGGTGGGTGAGTCGTTCGAGGTGTCGGCCACCGTGTTCCGTGAGGGGC
>NZ_BAAATK010000088.1:0-15176 GCF_039533365.1 Streptomyces glaucus | reverse complement strand
CTCAGCCGAGACCTGCGTCACCCGTCCACAACCTCCCCGGACAGAACAGCTAGCCAAGCCGTCAGCTTGTCCGCGTCCGTGACCCTGCACTCACGAAAGCCCAGGTGCCCACGGATCTGCGCACGGTGATACTCGACCGTCCGACCGCTCCACTCATACGCGTCCAGCTCGGACGCAGGCACCTGTACCTGCCGGGCGACGAACTCCACCGCCCCACCCGGCAGCTCGAACCAGCCCCGGGGAAAAGGGCCGTACTGCGTATAGAACTTCAGTAACACGGCGAAGCCCAGTCGCGTCGCACCGCGCTTGCCGGACACGAGTCCCTGCTCGTCCTTCAACAGCGTCCAGTGCTCGACCAGGTCGTCCAGATCCAAAGGGGTACGGGCCACGGTCGTAGACCGTCCTCCCGGGGCTTCACCCCGCGCAGCTGTACGACACCGGACTCACCCACACGGGTGGCACCCTCGCAAGATCATCGCCGTTTGCGGCTGGTGACAGCGTTCTTACCGGCACCCCGATCCGCAGGGCCATGCCCTCCGTGCGCACGTCGGGCGACTCGGCGCACAGGCGGACCCGGTACGGGCGGCGTCCGTCGGGCAGCCGGGTCCAGTCGAAGGCCTGCATCGGCGCCGCCATGTCGAACGGCACCACGCCGTCGAGGACCAGGATCGCCACGGTGTGCATGACGGCCACGATAAACGGATTCCCGCCAGGGACGGCAGCCCGCGTCCCGGTCCGGACCGGCATGGTCGTCCCTGGTGACGGCGCTGGCGGGAATCCGTTGGATGCTGTCGTTTCCGCCCCTGTGCGATCACCGCGCGGCTTTCTAGCGTGGGTCCGGCGCCGCCGACCGCCGGCGCTCGCGTCCGTCCTCGTCCCCGCGTTCCGGAGCCTGCCCGATGACCGAGATCCTGCTGTCCCTCCATGTCCTGGCCGCCATCGTCGCCGTCGGTCCCGTCACCGTCGCGGCCAGCATGTTCCCGCCGGCCGCCCGCCGCGCGGCGGGCGGCGGGAGCGACGCGGGGGCGGTGGGCACGGTCCGGCTGCTGCACCGCATCTGCCGGGTCTACGCCGGCGTCGGGGTGGCGGTGCCCGTGCTGGGCCTGGCCACCGGATCGGTGATGGGCGTCCTGGGCAGCGGATGGCTCGTCACCTCCATCGCGCTGACCGCCGCGGCCGCCGGCGTCCTGGCCGCCTTCGTCCTGCCCCGGCAGGAGGAACTCGTCGAGCAGCTCGCCGACCGCGGGTCCGTCGAGCACGGCAGCACGGTGCGGCTCGCCCTGTTCACCGGCCTGTTCAACCTGCTCTGGGCCACCGTCACCGTCCTCATGATCGTCCGCCCCGGCTCCACGACCGGTGCCTGACCGACGACCGAGTCCACGGGTAGTGGGCACCCGCGGGCGTCCGGACGCCTAGACTCGGCAGTCGCACCCCAGCACGGGGGCGGACGACAGGAAAGGCACGTTGACGGGTGTTCCAGGATTCCCCCATCTACGACCGGCTCGTCGCGGAATGCGGCGACGTCCCCACCCAGGTGCGCCACGAGGCCGAGCGCGTCAACAGGGAGCTGGAGGACGCCATGCGCCCGCTGCACGCGCCCGGCCGGCTGCCCGGCACCGAGCGTCCGCCGTCCCCGGGCACGGGCTGGCAGCGGACGGCCATGCTGCCGGGCCCGCGCCCGCACTGACCGTGCCGGCGCCGTGGTCAGGGGACCGTCGTGCCGGCCCCGTCCACGCGCACCGGCTCCTCGGGGCCGGGGCGGGCCAGCCACGCGGCGATGGTGCGTGCGATCGGCTGGCCCGTGTCCACCTCGACGAACCCGAACTGCCCCGACTGGTTGCACTCCAGGAACCACCAGGTCCCGTCGGTGTCCTCCGCGAAGTCGAAGGCTCCGTAGGCGAGTTCGGCCCCCCTCATGTAGCCGTGGACGGACTCGGCGACGCGCGGCGGCACGTCGGCCGGCCGCCACGGCACGTCCGAGGCGGTGAAACGGACGTCCACGTCGTCGGGGCCGGCGTCCGGCGCGGCCGCCTTGCGGGCGGCCAGCAGACGGTCGCCCACGACGGTGAGCCGGATGTCGGCCCGCTTGGTGATCCGGCGTTGCAGCAGTGTGGGCCCGTACGCGACCGCGGAGAAGTCCGTCTCCGGCGAGACCCTGCTGGTCGGCACGGCCCGGGGCGGGTCCTGCGGGTGCGCGCCCGAGACCGGCTTGACCACCAGGTCGGGGTAGCGCTCCGCGAACTCGCGGGCGGCCCGCGGAAACGTCGTGATCAGCGTGGCCGGCACGGGCAGGCCGGACCACTGGGCCAGGCGCAGCTGCCAGGGTTTGTGGCGGGCCCGGCCGGCCGCGTCGGGATGGTTCATCCAGCGCGCCCCGCAGCCGCGGAGCATGCCGTACAGCGCCTGCGCGGACTCCTCGGTCAGCCATGCGGAGGGGGCCGGCGCCCGCGCGGCGGGCGCGCCCGGTCTGCGCACCCAGACCGAACGCAGCCCGCCGATGCTCACCAGGCGGCCCCCGCAGGACAGGTGGCCGCGGAAGGATCCGTGCACCCACTCGCCGGAGAGGGCGACCCCGCCGGTCAGGTCGGCGGGATCGAGGCGGACCACGGGGACGCCCGACGCGTTCAGGTGCACGACCACCATGTCCGCGGTGACGTCCTCTTCACAGGTCAGGATCAGGACGGTCATCGTCGGTGATCCGCGTTCAGTCGTCGAAGTGCGTCTTCGATCCCGCGGTGGACGTCGTGGTGCCCAGCTCCCTCAGCAGGGCGTGGTCACAGGCCGCCACCCGGCCGTCGAAAAGCACGTTCAACTGCAGCCCGGAGTCATAGACATACGGCGTAGTGGCTTCCGACTCCACTGCCGGACGTGCGTAGTTGAGCGCGAACGGTTGCATCGTCTCTCCCTCGTCGGTGCTGCGCCGATCAAGCGATGGTCCAGCTGCGCCGTCGCCTGGTCCGCCGACTTCCCTCGGCTTCCAGAGACTTATACGAATCGAACGGGTGGATGGTTGCCTTACGGTGCGTAGTCATGGAGCGGTTTGCGATCCAGCTGTCGCGCCCCGGTGCGCCCCCGTGCGCCGAGGGAGCCGCGCACGGTGCGCAGGGCAAGGAGGAGGACGCCGATGTCGTCCAGGTACACCGGGTCGGGCAACAGGTCGGCCGGTAGGACGAAATAGAGGACGGCGCCCCAGAAGACCCAGCGCGGGCCGGTCGGCAGTCCGGCGCGTCGCAGATCGCGCCGAGTCCTGACCAGCCGCACCAGAACGCCGACGGCCAGGGCCAGTACGACGGCCGCGAGCAGCGCGGCCGCGGCGATCACCGCTGTCGTCGAGTCCACCGGAACCTCCTCCGGGCGTGTGCCGACACACGCGTCCTTGTGCGGATTCCCGTTCGGGGCGCCGATATGACCCGCGTCCGGCGACTCATTCGCCCCCTCATTCCCGTGGCCCACCCGAGTGGCACGGTGCAACGGAGCCGCCTAGTAATGGTCAGCACAACGCCGCGTGCGGCGCGCAGGGACGCACGAGCGGCCGCACCCTTTCCACGAAGCGGAGCAGACCATGACCACCGGCTCTTCATCGCCGCGGACGAACGAACTCGCCGTAGCCCCGGTCGAGTCCCCGGCCGGAGTGCCGTCGGAGAAGAACGCGGGCCCCCGCGCCCCCGCGCCGGGCCCGCCGGCCGGGAAGCCCGCCGCCACCGGGAAGAGCGAGACGACCGGAAAGTCCGGGAGTCCTGCGCGGTCCGAGGGGGCCAAGACGGTCGAGGGGCTCGGAGAGCCCGGGAAACCTGAGAGATCGGAGAAGCCCGGCGGGACCGGGGTGGCTGAAAGGCCTGGAGAGTCCGAGAACCCCGGGAGAACCGAGAGAACCGAGACGACCAGGAGGATCGAAGGGCCCGGGAGGCCCGCAGGGCCTGAGAAGCCCAAGGGGGCCAGGAGGGCCGAGAGGGCTGGGAAGACCGAGGGAGCCGGGAAAGCCGAAGGCGAGAGGGCGGAGGGAGCCGGGAAAGCCGAAGGCGCGGAGAGGGCCGAGGGAGCGGAGAAAGCCGAGGGGGCGGAGAGGGCCGAGGGAGCGGAGAGGGTCGAGATGCCGTACGGCGATCCGGTCGGCGACCTGCTGCGGGCCGCCGTGGCCGACCGGCCGCTGGAGGAAGTCGCCGATCTCATCACGATGCTGGAGAGCTCCCCGCAGTACGCGCAGACGACGGCCGACGTGCTCCGCACGGCCGGGGTCGACCGGTCCGTGGAGGACGTCGCCCGGCTGGTCGCCCTGCTGACCCGCCCGCCGCGGCAGGCCGACAGCGCGGACGAGGCGATCCGCGCCGCGGCCGCGTGCCGCCCGGTGGAGGACGTCACCCGGCTGATGACGCTGCTGCACCGCACGCCGCTGGAGCCGCACTGCGGACAGGAGGCGGTCCGGGCGGCGGCCACCGGCCGGCCCGTCGAGGACCTCGTGGAACTGATCGGGCGGCTCGCCGGCAGCCGCCGGGCGTCCGCCGGTCCGCCGGAGGCGGAGGGGCCGCGCGCCCCCGGCCCGCACCGGCGGGACACGGCCGTACGGCCGGACGGGCGCGCCGTCGTGCCCGGGGCGCCCGGCGGCGTGGTCCGCGCCGCCCGCCGGGTGCTGCACGCCGTGCGCTCCTGGGACCCGCACCCGTTCCTGCGAGCGGCGCCCTGGCCGGGCCGGCTCGTCGTCGTGGCGCTCGCCGCCTGCGGGGTGCTCTACTTCCCGCCGCAGCCGGGCGGCGCCTCCCTGGGCGTCTACGCAGCGGCCCTGGGATTGTCGGCGTTCTGCCTGGTGCTGTCCCTGCTGCTGATGGTGCGGCCGTCCGGGCCGGTGCTCGCCGGATCGGTGGCGATGCCGGCGACGCTGGCCGTGGCGAAGCTGTGCGGCGACGCGTATCCGTCGACGCGGCTGTCCCAGGCGGTGGACCTCACCCTCGCCCCGGCCTGGCTCGCGGCCACGGTGGCCATGTTCGCGGCGCTCACGTCACTGGCCGCCCTGCTCACGCGGCCGACGCCGGCCGGGGCCGACGGGCGCCGGCCGGCGGGCCCGGTGCCCGGGCCGCACGGCGCGGCCGACTGACCCGCCCCACGGGCGCGATCCGCCCCGGCCGCCCCCGGCGCTCCGGCCCCGCCCCCGTGGCCGGCTCGCCGCGGCCGCACGCGCGTCGCGGAGCCGCGTACGGTCAGCCGCCGGTCCGGGCCGGGCGCGTCCCGGCGTCGTCCTCCGCGCGCGGGCCTTCCCCCTCGCGCGCGCCCACGCCCTCGACCGGCGCGGGACGCAGGGCCTTGGCGGAGTCCCTCAGCTTCTCCAGGCGCCGGGTCAGCTGCCGCAGCGGGGAGGCCGGGCCGGACGGCCGTCCGGGGACGGCCGGGGCGGCCTCGCGGTAGGCGGCCAGCGCCTCGTTGGCGCGTTCGGCGGCCTCCCGGTACAGGTCCCGGGACCGCGTCATCGCCTCCAGCGCCTCCGCGTACATCGCCACCAGCTTGCGTTCGCGCTCCAGCTCCTCCGCCAGGGTCAGCAGCCGCCACTCCTCGCGCAGCGCGGTCAGGGCCGCTTCGCCGTCCTCCGGCAGCGGCCGGTCCAGGGCGGCGAAGCGGGCCACCGCCGCGATCAGCTCGGCCGGCGCGGAGCCGTCGAGGAAGACGGTGCGCACGGCGAAGTCCCCGGCGTCGTACCCGGACGGGGCCGGTGTCCCGGGCAGCACCACGGCGCCGCCCCGCGGCAGCTGGACGCCGTGGTCGCGCAGGGCCCAGTTCACCACCCGCAGCTGGTGCGGCGCGGCCCGGTGCTCCACCACGCGGTGGCACAGGCCGGGCGGCAGATGGTCCGCCAGCGGGATGCGGCCGCGGTGGTCGGGCGTCATGGCCTCGTGCACCACGACGTGGATGTTCCACGGGCTGCGCACCGAGTCCCTGAGCACCCGCCGTATCTTCCGGTCGTCCTCGGGCAGCCGGTTGATCCCCCGGAAGCGCAGGCCGGTGACGGCGTCCCGGTCCCAGGTGGCGTCCGGGTCCCCGGGCCAGAACATGGTGGCGGGGGACGGCCAGGCCGGGTCCCACGGCTGCTCCGCCTCCGCGACCAGGGTCCACTCCTGTCCGCCGCCGGAGGCGTCCGCCAGCGTCAGCCGGGCCCGCACGGTCACCGCCTCGGGCACCGTCCAGCGGGCCTCGAAGACCCGCTCCTGCGGGTCCTCGGCCTCCGGCGGCTGGAGGAAGTCGTCGATGGTCCGGCTCTCCTTGAGGCCGTGCAGAGTGCGCCGGACGACGTCCTCGGCGGCGGATCCGAGGTGGCGGCCGCGAGCCAGCCACACCGTGGGAGGCGTCGTGGGGCGGACAGTGGCGGAGGTCGTCATGAGTCCATCCGGGAGCGGGGACACGTGGTGGTTCCAGTATCGTCGCCGCAGGTCAGCAGAGAAGAACCGGGGTGGGGTGACGCGCCGGGGCTGCCGGGACGTTGATCGTGGGGCAGGGTGGGCAGGAGGACAGCGGTCAACCGTACGTCTCGGCAAGGAGGCACCGCATGAACCTGGACCTCGGCGGGCGGACCGCTCTGGTGACGGGCTCCTCCCAGGGCATCGGAGCGGCGATCGCCGCGGGCCTGGCCCGCGCCGGCGCCCGGGTGGGCGTCAACGGGCGCAGCGCCGACCGGCTGGAGAAGAGCGTCGAAGACCTCAGGGCCCAGGTGCCGGACGGGGTGTTCGTGCCCGTCGCGGCCGACCTGGGCACGGAGGAGGGCGCGGCCCGCGCCCTCGAGACGCTGCCCGACGTCGACATCCTCGTCAACAACCTCGGGATCTTCGGCGCCCGGCCCGCGCTGGAGATCGACGACGACGAGTGGCGCCGCTACTTCGAGATCAACGTCCTGGCGGGGGTCCGGCTGACCCGCGCCTGTCTGCCCCGCATGATGCGGCAGGGCTGGGGCCGGGTGCTGTACATCGCCAGCGACTCGGCCGTCGTCATCCCCGCCGAGATGATCCACTACGGCATGTCGAAGACCGCGCTGCTCGCCGTCAGCCGCGGCTTCGCCAAGGAGGCGGCCGGCACCGGCGTCACCGTGAACTCCGTCATCGCCGGCCCCACCCACACCGAGGGCGTGGAGGACTTCGTCTACCAGCTGGTCGACCGTGACCTGCCCTGGGACGAGGCGCAGCGCGTCTTCATGCGCGAGCACCGCCCGCAGTCGCTGCTGCAGCGCCTGATCGAGCCCGAGGAGATCGCGAACCTCGTCGTCTACCTGAGCTCGGACCAGGCGTCGGCCACGACCGGCGGCGCGGTGCGCGTCGACGGGGGGTACGTGGACTCCGTTCTGCCCTAGGGCTGCTCCCGGTCGCTGTCGCGGTCGGTGTGCGGTTCGCGGCCGCCGACGGTGCCGGTCACGCCGGACTCGTCGGGCACGTCGGCGCCGGCCGGGCGGGGCGTGCTGCGGCCGCCGGGCTGGCCGCCGCCGGTGGTGCCGTAGCCGCCCGGCACGCCGGGAACGCTGTCGGCGTCGGCCTGCTCCCGGCTGATGTGCCGGGTGGCCCGCACACCGGCGCGGCGCTCGGGGTGCGGGTAGCTGAAGGGGCGCGCCTCGGCGCGCTCCTCGTCGGCGGTCTTCGCCGCCTCCGCCTGTTCTTCGCGGTCGGGGGTCTTGCCGTCAGTCATGGCGTCCGCGTACCCCCGGGGAGCGACGCCATGTCGGGTCAGCCGTCCGATGCCGCCCGCCGCCGGTCCTGGTCGTCCCACGCCCGGGTGTCGCGGGGCTCGACGTAGGGCTCGCTGTCCTCGGCGTGCCCGCCCTCGATGGCGCGCTGCCGGGCCAGCTCGGCGTCGAACTCCAGGCCGAGGAGGATGGCCAGATTGGTCACCCACAGCCAGACCAGGAAGATGATGACGCCGGCGAGGGTCCCGTACGTCTTGTTGTACGAGCCGAAGTTCGCCACGTAGAACGCGAACCCGGCGGACGCGGCCAGCCAGATCAGCAGGGCGACCAGGCTGCCCGGCGTGACCCACTTGAAGCCGCGCGCCCTGGCGTTCGGAGCGGCCCAGTACAGGATCGCGATCATCGACGTGACCAGTAGCACCAGGACCGGCCACTTGGCGATCGACCACACCGTCAACGCGGTGTCGCCGATCCCGAGCGCCGCTCCCGCCCGCTGGGCCAGGGTGCCGGTGAACACCACGATCAGCGCGCTGACCACGGCGAGCACCAGCAGCACCACGGTCAGCACCAGGCGCAGCGGCAGCACCTTCCACACCGGGCGCCCCTCGGGCATGTCGTAGACCGCGTTCGACGCGCGGATGAAGGCGGCGATGTAGCCGGACGCGGACCACACGGCGCCCAGGAGACCGGCCACCGCCAGCACGGAGCCGAGGCCGGCGCCGTTCTGCAGCTGCTGCACCGCGCCCGAGATGATGTCCCGGGCGGAGCCGGGCGCGAACTGCTGCAGGTTGTCCATCACCTGCTGCGTGGCGGACCGGCCCGCGACGCCCAGCAGGGAGACCAGCACCAGCAGAGCGGGGAACAGCGACAGCACCCCGTAGTAGGTCAGCGCGGCGGCGCGGTCGGTGAGCTCGTCGTCCTGGAACTCGCTCAGGACCCGGCGCAGCAGCGCGAACCAGGAGCGTTTCGGCAGGTCGGTGGGGGAGTCGGGCGCCCTGCGCCGCGTCGCGGCGTCCGGGCCGTACGCCGGATCCGCCTCGCTCCGCGCCGGGTCCGCGTGCGGCTCCCGGGCGTCGCCGGGCGTCCTGGTGTCGTCTGCGCGGGAGGTGTGGTTCCCGCGGTGGGGCATGTGCAGTCGGGCCATGGGGGCCGGGTAGCCCGGTTCGTGCCGGATACGCCCGGTGTCGCCGGCTCCGCGCCTCCAGGACGCGCGGGCGCGCGGGACGCTCGAGGCGGGCGGAGGGCGCACGTACCGGGCGCCGTCCGCCCGGGGCGCGGGCGGGGCCGGTCCGCCCCTCGCGTCGGGGCCGGTTCCTGCCCGCGCGGGTGCGTGGGGGCGCATTTTAGGCCGGTGAGGAGTCACTTCCGGCACGTTCCACAGGAAAATGCCAAAGCGTGCACCCGGTGCGAGCACCTTCCGTAGTCTCTGGATCACGCTCGCGGGACAGCCGTGCTAGGAGAGGGGATCCGGCGTGCCCGGAATCGACGAGAGCCTGCTGGAAGCCGTGCGCCTGCCCGGCGCGCGAGGTGCGTCGGTGATCGACTGGATCAGCGGACTCGCGCTGGGGACGGTGGGGGACGCCCCGGGCGGCGACGTCGAGGCGACGGCGGCGGAGACCGCGGAGCTCGCCCGGCTCGCCGCGGAGAGCACGGCCCTGGCGCCGGCCGACGCCGGCCCGGCGGCGTCCGCCGAGGAACCGCCCGTGCAGGACCTGATCGTCACGACCACGGACGCGTACCACCTGATCAGGTTCATCGGCACCCCCTTCGACAGCACGGTCTTCCTCCACCTGTGGCTGGACCGCACCGACGGGAACCTGGCCCTGGCCCGGATCCGGCTGGCCGAGATAGCGGACCGTCTGGTGCTCGGATGACGACGGCTCCCGGTGCGCACGCATCCCTCACGGCGACGCTCCGCGCCCTCGGGGCCGACCGGGCCACCGGCGCCCTCTCCGGCGAGCGGGGCGTCGTCTACCTCGCCGACGGCCGCGTCGTGCACGTCGAATCCGCCCTCGCCCCCGGCCTGCAGACCCTGCTCACCCGCAGCGGCGCCGTCGCCCCGGACGGCTGGTGGGAGGCGGTCGACCGGGCCGGGGCACAGCACCGGGTCGGCCGCCGGCTCGTGGACAGCGGCCGGCTCGCCGCCGGGGCGCTGGAGCTGTGCCACCTCGGCGCGCTCTTCGACGCCGCGTACTTCCTCCTCGCCCACGACGGGCGCCCCCTGCGCTTCCGGCCGGGCGCCGTGCACTGGCTCGGCCCCGTCCGCCCCGTCCCCGTCGACACGGTCCTACGGGAGTCACGGCGCCGCCGGGACCTGCTGCAGCGCATCTGGCCCGACCCCGGCCTCGACCTCGCCCCCCTCGCCCGGGTGCCCGCCGCCGACCCCGCGGGCCTGCCGGCCCGGCGCCGCCGGATCCTGGCGTGCGTCGACGGGGTCCGCACCGCCGCCGACATCGCCGAGGCACTCGCCTGCCGCACCTACCACACCCTCGTCGAGCTGCGCCGCCTGGCCGCCGGCGGACTGGTCACCACCGCGCCGCGGACCACGGCGCCGGCCGAGCGGACCCCCGACCCGCGCACGGCGACGTACGACGACCTCGACACGGCGCTGCTGCGACGGCTCAAAGACGCCTTGGAGGCCCTGTGATCCGCGCGCGTCGACAGCGTGCCGAAAGGAGACTGCTCATGGCCGTCGAGACGGACGTCCTCGACGAACTGCACCGACTGCGGGCCCGTGTCCCCCAGCTGACGGGGTGCCTCGCGGCCACCGTCGACGGGCTGGTCCTGGCCCACGACGTCCCCGAGGCCGAACCGGAAGGGCTGGCCGCCCTCACCGCCGCCGCCCTCGGAGTCGCCCACCGCACGGCGGACGCCACCGCCCGCGGCGAGTTCCGCGAACTGCTGCTGCGCGGGGCGGACGGATACGTCGCCACCTACGCGGCCGGTCCGGCCGCCGTGCTCACCCTCCTGGCGGGCGGGCGGATCAACGTGGGCCGCCTGCACCTGGAGGGCCGGCGCAGCGGCGCCCGCATCGCGGACCTGGTGGCCGCCCGCCTCGGGCCCCATCGCGGTCCCGCGCCCGGGCCGGTCCCGCCGGCGCCCGCGGCCGCCGCCCGCCCGATCGGCACCCTGCCGGTGCGCACCCCGCAGCGTCCCCAGCACCCGCCGCATCCGCAGCCGGGCGGGTCCCTTTGACGAACGGACCCCGATCCACCAGCACGTACGGAAAGGAAGCCCCCGTGGCCAATCTGGAAACCGCGCTCAAGGAATGCCTGAGCTCCATCGACGGCGCCACCGCCGCCGCCCTCGTCGACTACACCAGCGGCATGGCCCTCGGCACGCTCGGCGGCAGCAAGGACTTCAACCTGGAGGTCGCCGCCGCCGGCAACACCGACGTGGTGCGCGCCAAGCTGCGCACCATGGAACACCTCGGCCTGAAGGAGGAGATCGAGGACATCCTGATCACCCTGAGCACCCAGTACCACCTGATCCGCCTCCTGAAGGGACGCGGCGGCAACGGGCTGTTCCTCTACCTGGTGCTCGACTCCTCCCGGGCCAACCTCGCCATGGCCCGTCACCAGCTGCGCAGGATCGAGACCGAGCTGGAGGTCTGAGCCGGGCGCGCGGACGCGGCGTGGGACCCGCGGGTCCCACGCCGCGCCGGCCGGTCAGCTGTGGAAGGTGATGTAGCCGTTGTTGTCCCGGTCGGACCCGCTCTTGGTGTACGCGTGCACGTCGGCGCGGCTGCCGGACGGCTTGTACAGGTAGATCGTGTCCTTGTCGTTGTTCCACAGGAAGTTGCAGTTGTCGCGGTAGACGACGTTGCGGCTGTCGGAGTCGGTGCCGTGGCCGCCGCGCAGCTTCACGTAGTCGCCGGGCTGCAGGGAGTGGCTCGCGGTGAAGGCGAAACGATTGCCCGCCGCGTCCTTGACGACGTACCCCTTGAGGTCGACCGTCTTCGTGGACGAGTAGTTCTTGATCGTCAGGTACTCCTCGTCGGTGTTGCCCGTCGAGCAGCTGTTGGAGTCGCGGCCGGGCGCGTCGTACTGGACGCCCCGGACCTTGAGCGCGGAGTCGTACTCGGCGGCCTGAGCCGGCCCGGCGGTCAGCGCGGCGAGCGTGCCCGCCGCGGCGAGTGCGGCGACGACAAGGCGTATGTGCATGAAACCCCCCAAGTGTGGTTTTCCCGTGAAGGAAATGAAGGGTCTGGATCTTACACAGCCGGAGACGTTCCGGTACCGCCCGCGTCACAGGACCGTCGGGCCCGGGGCGAGGTCCCGGGCCCGACGTGTTCGGCCGTTCGCCGGCTCAGGCGCCGCTCTCCCGGAGCATGTCCTCGCGCTCGACGATCTTCACGCGCTCACGCCCCTGGGGCTCGCCCAGCGCCTTCTCCGCGGCGTCCAGGCGGTACCAGCCCTCCCAGGTCGTGAAGCGGATGTCCCGGTCGGCCAGGAACGCGTCCACGGCCTCGGGGGCGGGGGAGGCCGGCGTGTGCAGACGGCCGTTCGCGAAGTCGTCCAGCAGGTTGGCCACCGTCTCGTTGGCGTCGCCCTTGGTGTGGCCGATCAGACCCACCGGACCGCGCCGGATCCAGCCGGTGACGTACGTCGACTGCAGGTGCTCGCCGCTCTCCTGGACGACCCGGCCGCCCTCGTCCGGGACGGTGCCGGACTCGATGTCCCAGGGCAGCTTGGGGAGTTTGTCGGACAGGTAGCCCACGGCCCGGTAGACGGCGGTGACGTCCCAGTCCGTGAACTTCCCGGTGCCCTTGACGTTCCCGGTGCCGTCGAGGGCGGTGCGCTCGGTGCGCAGGCCGACGACCCGGCCGTCCTCGCCGAGGATCTCCGTCGGGGACTCGAAGAAGTGCAGGAACAGCTTGTGCGGCCGGTCGCCGACGTCGCGGATGGCCCAGTTCTCCAGGGTCTTGGCGACCATGTCGGCCTGCTTGTTGCCGCGCCGGGTGGCGATCGAGCCCTCGTCGTAGTCGATGTCCTCGGGATCGACGATGACCTCGATGGTGGGGGAGTGGTCCAGCTCCCTGAGCTCCATCGGGCTGAACTTCGCCTGCGCCGGGCCCCGGCGGCCGAAGACGTGGATCTCCTTGGCCCGGTTGGCCTTCAGGCCGTCGTAGACGTTCGGCGGGATCTCCGTCGGCAGCAGTTCGTCCGCCGTCTTGGCCAGGATGCGGGCCACGTCGAGCGCGACGTTGCCGACGCCGAGGACGGCGACCTTCTCCGCGGTCAGCGGCCAGGTGCGCGGCACGTCCGGGTGGCCGTCGTACCAGGAGACGAAGTCGGCGGCGCCGTAGGAGCCGTCGAGGTCGATGCCGGGGATGGGCAGGGCCCGGTCGGCCATCGCGCCGGTGGCGAAGATCACGGCGTCGTAGAACGTGCGCAGGTCGTCCAGGCTGATGTCGGACGGGTAGTCCACGTTGCCGAAGAGGCGGATCTGCGGCTTGTCGAGCACCTGGTGGAGGGCGGTGATGATGCCCTTGATGCGGGGGTGGTCGGGAGCGACGCCGTAACGGATCAGTCCGAACGGCGCCGGCATGCGCTCGAAGATGTCGATGGACACGCCGGGCTCGGCGGCCGCGTCGGACTTGAGCAGGGCGTCGGCGGCGTAGATTCCGGCCGGGCCGGATCCGACGATGGCTACCCGCAGAGGGCGGGGCATGATCAGGTTCCCTTCGAGCGGTGACAGGCGACTCGAACAGGAAGCCTAAACTAAGGCAAGCCTTACCTGGTACGCGGGTCCGGTCTATGGGCCCATAAGGTGAGTTTATGCCATGCCGGGAGCACGGCCCCGGGACATGACGTCCCGCTCCACGGCCCCACGCGGGCGCTGCCGCCCGGATCCGGCCCGCCCGGGCGCACGCCGCCCGGGCGGCACGCGCGGGGAGCGCGTTTGGACCGGCGCTCAAGGGTGACGCAGGCGAGAACGGCGGCACGCGACCCGGCGCCCGCCGCCGCCCGGACCGGACCTCGCGCAAGGGAGCCCCCCGTGAAGCACGGTACGCGGACCGACGCAGGCGCTCGCACCGACCCGCGGGCGGACGGAGGACCGGACCCCGACCGGTGGCGGGCCCTGCGGGTGACGCTGGTCGCCGGGTTCATGAGCCTGCTCGACGTGACGATCGTCGCGGTCGCGCTGCCGTCCCTGCAACGGGATCTGCACGCCTCGGCCGCGTCCGTGCAGTGGGTCGTGTCCGGTTACGCCCTGACCTTCGCCCTCACCCTGGTCACGGCCGGACGCCTCGGCGACGCGTTCGGCAGACGCCGCGTCTTCCTCACCGCGCTGGCCGCCTTCGTGGCGTGCAGCGCCGCCGCGGGCGCCGCCCCCTCGGCCGAACTGCTGATCGCGGCCCGGCTGGCCCAGGGCGTCGCCGCGGGCACGCTCGCCCCGCAGAACTCGGCCCTGATCCAGCAGATGTTCCAGGGCGCGGAACGCGGCCGGGCGTTCGGTCTCTTCGGCGCCACCGTCGGCGTCTCCAGCGCCGTCGGGCCCGTCATCGGCGGCCTCGTCCTGGCGCTGGCGGACGGCCCCGGGGGCTGGCGCTGGATCTTCTTCGTCAACGTGCCGGTCGGCGCGATCGCCCTGCTGCTCGGCAGCCGCCTGCTGCCCCGGGTGGCGCCCGGCCGCGGGGGACGCCTCGATCCGGTGGGGGTCCTCCTCCTCGGCGCGGGGATCCTGGCCCTGATGCTGCCGCTGGTGCTCGCCGAAGCCGGCGGAGTGCGCCGGCTGTGGTGGCTGTTCCCGCTCGGCCTGCTGGTCCTGGCCGGCTTCGCCCGCTGGGAACGCCGGGTCGCCGCGCGGGGCGGGGACCCGCTGCTGGACCCGCGCCTGGTCACCGGGACCCGCGGCTACGCCACCGGGGCGGGCCTCGCCACGCTCTACTTCGTGGGGTTCAGCGGCGTGTGGCTGGTCCTCGCGCTGTTCTTCCAGAACGGGCTCGGCTACTCGCCCCTGCGGTCCGGGCTGGCGGTCACGCCGTTCGCCGTCGGCTCCGCCACCGCGGCGGCCGTGGCGGGCCGCCTCGTCGGACGGCTGGGGCGGCTGCTGACCGTCTGCGGACTCCTCGGCGTCGTGGCCGGACTGGGCGGGACGGCGCTGATCCTGTGGCGGGCCCCCGCGGACGCGGCCGGGTGGCTCGCCGCCCCGGCGCTGTTCGCCGGCGGACTCGGCAGCGGCTGCGTCATCTCCCCGAACATCACGATGACGCTGCGCGAGGTGCCCCTGCGCATGGCGGGCGTCGCCGGGGGCGCCCTGCAGACGGGGCAGCGGCTGGGCGGCGCCGTGGGCACCGCCGCCCTGCCCGGCCTGTTCTACCTGGTGCTCGGCGCCACGCACGACGACTACCGCAGCGCCGTGGCCGTGGCGGTCGGCTCCGGCCTCGTCGCCATGCTGTGCGCGCTCGCCGTGGCGGTCCGCGACTGGCGCCGCGACGGCGGCGTCGCCGCCCGCTCCCGCCCCCCGGGGGCCGCCCACCGCCCCGCCGCCGCCGGCCGGCGCTGACCGCGCGCCCCGG